>NZ_CP145903.1:630753-946130 GCF_049569215.1 Salinimicrobium sp. TIG7-5_MAKvit
TTTGACCATTGCTTTGATCACACTTCCAAACCCACCCTGCGGATACCAGGTACCCAGCTTGAGCCCTGCATAATTCATAAGGCTGTAAAGGGCCGGCGTATCCTGAGGCATAGCGCCCAGGAATAACACAGGAAATTCCATAAGAGCGATCAGCTTTGGATCTTTAAAATATTTGCGCACGTGTTTACTAAAAGAGGAAAACACCTGCAGTCGCATAGCACCTTTTATAAGATCAAGGTCTACAAACTCGGTAAGGGAAATACCCGGCATATACACCAGTCTCTCCATGCCCTGCTCATATTTATACTGGGCCTCTTCCATGAATTTATCGAGTTTGGCGGCACTTCCTACTTCAATACTCTCGAAAAGCTCCCGTAACAGATCGTAATTTTCGGGTATGCTCAATTTTTCATTCTGCGGAAATACCACCTCAAAAGAAGGGTCTAAAAGGTCAAGTTTATAGAGATCCTGCACTTTGTACCCAAAGTCGCCGAAGAATTTTTCAAACACATCGGGCATCCAGTACCAGCTTGGTCCCATATCGAAAGTATAACCGCTGGAAGTCTTTAGCTGCCTGGCTCTTCCGCCTGCACTGCTGTTCTTTTCAAACAAGTGCACTTCGTGACCTGCTGCCCCAAGATAAGAAGCTGCACTAAGTCCAGAAAAACCTGCTCCTATAATTGCTATTTTTGACATCTTTTAGGCTACTTTAATTTGTTTTAGTTCACGTTGCAGGTCTTCAACTTTTGCAATTTTCACCAGGTTATCACGGGTCGAAATTTCTTCGGAATCTGTTCCCCTGCCTGCCACAAAAATCTTTCTTTGCCCAGCCACCTGCTGGAGTTCTTCTAGGTATTCTTCAATATATTCAGGTAAATTACACCTAACCATAAAAAACAGCAGGTTCTCAATATGAAGATCATTAATGCATTTCTCTACTGAAGCCAAAGGCACATTTGCCCCCAGGTAAATCACATTTCTGCCTCTGCTCCTCAATAAAAAGTTAGAAAACAGAAGCCCAAGTTCATGAAATTCATCTTCTGGTAAAAACAGCAACCAGTTTTCTCCCGTTTCCGAAGTGGGCGGCATAGAATCTATTGCGGTAAACATTTTTTGTCGCAAGAGATTAGAAATAAAATGCTCCTGGGAAGGAGGAATATCATCTACAGACCACATAAGTCCAACCCGGTCTAACAAGGGGCAAATAATTTCCATATACATTTTCTCAAGGCCAAACTTTAAAAGGCAGTGAGAAAATACCTTTTCGAAGTTGGCCTCGTCATAGCTCATCCCGGCAGCAATAAGCTGGTTGATGAAATACTGATAATCATTCTCTACGCCGGCCTCTTTTTCATACTCCATTCTCATCCGGAAAAGCTCTTCATCGCTTAGAGCACAGAGTTTGGAGATTTTATTTCCGGTAGGTAATAAAGCTACTATATTAAGGAGCCTTCGCAACTGCGCACCGTCATAGTAGCGCGTATTCCCTTCAGATCGGTGAGGGTTAAGCGCATTATAGCGCTTCTCCCAAATACGAATCGTATGAGGTTTTATTCCTGAAAACTGGGAAAGCTGACTTATGGAGAATTGATCCATTGTTTAAATATTTTAACCCAAATTTAAACATAAAATGTTTTGATATATGTTAATACTGGATTAATATTACCAAAAAATATTTGTACACCCGGCAGCAACAAAAACTTGCATCGATCTAAATATATGAAAATAAGCCTTTTGAAAGGAGCAGAGTAATTAAAAGAAATTTTGTAAAGGAATAATTATCTTTGAGAAATATGAAACATACCAATAAAAGCCTGTTGCTAAAAGGCCTTAAATTTCTCGCCGGTGCACTACCTCTAAGCTTTGTGGGGCCTGTAGTACTCTTTAGTTCCTTTAAAAACACAGATAACCCCTGGTTTCTTCCGGTTCTTATTTTTGCATTGATTGCTATGGCCGCAGCCATTTACCTCATGTTTAAGGGAATAAACACAGTAATGAAAGCGCTGTTTTGATTAGGTGTCAAAAATGACAATTTAAAAACACTTTCTTGAAAAAATTAATCTTCTTCTCTTTGCTCCTCTCCTGCATTTCGTTGTGGGCACAGGAAACCCTTGTGATTAATGGTGTGGTAAAAGATGCCCAGAACAACGAGACCCTGGCCGGGGTAAATATCCTTTTCCCTGAACTACAAACGGGAACCGTGACCAATGACTACGGATTTTATTCCATAAAGGTTCCTGCAGGTACCCATAGAATGGAGGTGTCTTACCTGGGATACCAGTCGGTTTCACAAAGGATAGATGTGCAGAACGACATGAAACTGAACTTTCAGCTAAGTACGGCGGCGCAGGACCTGGAAGAGGTGGTGATCACCGATGACAGTGAACGGCTTAACATAAGAAAGCCCGAAATGAGTGTAAATAAGCTTGAAATCGCTACTATACAGAAGCAACCTGTAGTTTTTGGGGAGGTAGATATCGTTAAATCCCTGCTTTTACTTCCCGGAGTTTCAAATGCGGGAGAGGGTTCTTCAGGTTTTAACGTACGCGGCGGTGCAGCCGATCAAAATCTTATTTTGCTCGATGAAGCCACTATCTATAACTCCAGTCACCTGTTTGGATTGTTTTCGGTATTTAATCCCGATGCCATAAAGAACCTGAAACTTTATAAAGGAGGTATACCCGCAAATTACGGCGGAAGGGTATCTTCTGTCCTCGATATTTATCAAAAAGACGGCAACAGCCGTGAATTTGAGGCTAATGGAGGAATTGGACTCATTTCAAGTCGATTGCTGGCGCAAGGACCAATTGAGAAGGAAAAAAGTTCTTTTTTAATTGGAGGCCGAAGTTCATACGCTCACCTATTTTTAAAACTAACTGATAATGAGAATTCTGCGTATTTCTATGATTTCAATACCAAGCTGACTTTTAGGCTCGATCAAAGAAACACTATTTTATTTTCGGGTTACTTCGGGAGGGATGTGTTTAATTTGAGCGACAGTTTTAAAAACATTTACGGGAATTCAGTTTTCAACCTTAGATGGAATCGGGTTTTAAAAGATAATATCTTCAGCAATCTTTCTCTCATATACAGCGATTATTACTACGGTCTCACCTTAGATTTTGTGGGATTTAACTGGAACAGCGGGATAAAGAACTTCAATTTCAAATATGATCTCGACCATTATCTCAACAGGAACCTGAGCCTGGACTACGGTATTCATTCTACCTGGTATGAGTTTAACCCGGGAGAAATAGAACCCAATTCGGCTTCTTCAGGAATTATTCCGAGAGAACTTATTAAAAAATACGCTTTAGAATCGGCTGTATATTTATCGGTTGAACATACAATTTCCGAAAAACTTTCCGCAGAATATGGTATTAGGTACAGCAACTTTTTGAGAATGGGACAGGAGGAGCTCAACCTTTATGATGAAAGTCCGGTGACCTACAACCAGCGGTTTGGGATTTATCAGCAAGCCGATCCTGTAGGCGTAAAGACTTCAGAAAAAAATGAGGTGGAGCGCTCTTTTGGAAATTTTGAACCCCGGCTTGCCCTGGCCTATACTTTTGCTGAAGATCAAAGCGTGAAGCTTAGTTACAACAGGATGACCCAGTACGTGCACCTTATAACCAATACCAGTTCTCCTACGCCGCTAGATGTGTGGACGCCAAGTGGTAAATATATCGAACCCCAATCCCTTGACCAGGTAGCAGCAGGATATTACAGAAATTTTGCTAATGATGAATATTCGCTTGAAATTGAAGGCTATTATAAAACTCTGCGAGACCGACTTGATTACATAGACGGTGCAAACCTTATTGCGAATGATGCTATAGAACAGGTGATTTTACCTGGAGAAGCCCGGGCTTATGGCGCAGAATTACTGCTGAAAAAAAATAAAGGAAAGTTCACCGGATGGCTTGCCTATACTTTATCAAAATCTGAACAGCGCACTCCCGGAAGAACACCTATAGAGCCCGGAATCAATAATTCGGAGTGGTACGCCACCGCTTACGATAAGACGCATGATATTTCATTAACTGCTACTTATGAGGTGAGTCAAAAATGGGATTTTAGCGCCAACTTTATTTACCAAACAGGTCTTCCCACAACTTATCCTACCGGGCAGTATGTTTTTGAAAACATGACGATCCCTGTATATGCGGACCGAAATAGTAATAGACTTCCTGATTATCACAGGCTAGATATTTCAGCTACTTACACCCCTAAAAAGAGATCGGAAAAAGCTTATAGTTCTTCATGGAATTTTGGACTCTACAACGTATATGCGCGTAAAAATGCGGTTTCGATTAACTTTAGGGAGAACGATGACACCTCGGTCAATGAAGCTGTAAAACTTTCGCTTTTTGGCATAGTGCCCTCTGTGACCTACAATTTTAAATTTTGACAATGAAAAAAATTGGGTTTTTACTGCTGTTTATGATGCTCATCTCATGTGAAGAGGTGATAGATGTTGATTTGGAAGAAGCTGAACCACGACTCGTCATTGAAGCCTCTCTGGTGTGGAATAATGAAGAAGAAACCAATATACAGAGTATTAAACTTACTACAACGGCACCTTATTTTGATGACGAAGTACCACCGGTAACCGGCGCCAGTGTTAAGGTTACTTCGGAAACAGGCCAGGAATACCTTTTTGAAGAGGTAAGCGAGGGAATTTACCAAAACGACGATATCACCCCTGAAGAGAATATTACCTACCAGCTAGAGGTGATCTATGAAAACGAAGTCTATACTGCCACAGAAGAGTATTACACCACTCCCGATCTGCTTTTCGTCGAACAGGAACTGGGTGGGTTTTCAGGAGATGAATTTGAGTTTAAAGTATTTTATGAAGATCCTGCAGATGCAAAGAATTTCTATTTTTTTAGATACCTAAACGAGCAATATTCACTTCAAATATATAACGACGAATTCACGAATGGCAACCAGACTTTTGCATTTTTTAGTGACGAAGATGCAGAAGAAGGTGATTTAGTGCTGTTCGAAATCCAGGGAATCTCCGACAGGTTTTACGATTACATGTTCATACTGCGTTCTCAGGCTGGCACTTCGAATGGCGGTCCTTTTCAGACTCAGCCCAGCATTGTGAGAGGAAACATTGTAAATCAGACCAATCCTGAAAATTTTCCTTTCGGATATTTCAGGCTTTCTGAAGTTGACGTTCTCACTTTTGAAGTGAAATAGTAATACGTTAAATTCTGCTGAGTTCTGTTATATTACCTGAAGTAAATTTTGAGGAAAGAATACCCTCCCCGTTCTTCGGACTTCCCCTCCCTGGAAGGGAGGGCGCTTAGATTCGGTTTCAAATGTGACTTCACGTTTTGTCAGTTGCCCTCCTCTCTGAGGAGGGCTGGCCACAGGCCGGGGTGAGGCATGTTTTCTGAAAGTTGTTTTGGTTAACCCGGCGCGGATTACAAATCCGCGCCAGCCACATTTCGGAAGCGAGACCCTCCCCGTCCTTCGGACTTCCCCTTCCTGGAAGGGAGGGGTTCTGAGATTTGGTTCCAGATTAAGCTTTTCTACTGCAATCCCCTCCTGCCTAATCCCCAAGTTTTGATCATGATCCGTAACCACAGGCCATGCTGATTTTAGGGCATAAAAAAACCCTTCATCAAATAAATGATGAAGGGTTTAAAAGAAAGGCGGCGACATACTCTCCCACAAATAGCAGTACCATCTGCGCTAACGGGCTTAACTTCTCTGTTCGGAATGGGAAGAGGTGAGCCCCGTTGCTATAACCACCTTAAATCGTTGAGTAGTAATGAGATTTTAGTAGTGAGTAGTGAGATAAAAAATCTCAATACTCAATTCTCAATACTAACATCTAATGAGTTGACATAGTTGGAAAATAATAATATAAGAAAACACTTTGAGCAGTATATTAAGCTTTAGGTTATCCTCCCCGGCCCTTGCAGGCCGGGAAGCGCACTAAGCTATACGGATTATTAGTATCACTCGGCTATGACATTACTGCCTTTACACCTGTGACCTATCAACGTGGTAGTCTCCCACGATCCTTTAAAGAAATCTCATCTTGTGGTGGGTTTCGCGCTTATATGCTTTCAGCGCTTATCCCTTCCCAACGTAGCTACCCAGCAGTGCTCCTGGCGGAACAACTGGTACACCAGAGGTTGGTCCAACTCGGTCCTCTCGTACTAGAGTCAGATCCACTCAAATTTCTAACGCCCACTGTAGATAGAGACCGAACTGTCTCACGACGTTCTGAACCCAGCTCGCGTGCCACTTTAATGGGCGAACAGCCCAACCCTTGGGACCTTCTCCAGCCCCAGGATGTGACGAGCCGACATCGAGGTGCCAAACCCCCCCGTCGATGTGAGCTCTTGGGGGAGATCAGCCTGTTATCCCCGGAGTACCTTTTATCCTTTGAGCGATGGCCCTTCCATGCGGAACCACCGGATCACTATGCTCTACTTTCGTACCTGATCGACCTGTATGTCTCTCAGTCAAGCTCCCTTATGCCATTGCACTCTACGCACGGTTACCAAGCGTGCTGAGGGAACCTTTAGAAGCCTCCGTTACTCTTTTGGAGGCGACCACCCCAGTCAAACTACCCACCAAGCACTGTCCTTCCAATGGAAGTTAGGCTTCAAACAAGTAAAGGGTGGTATTTCAACAATGACTCCACGATACCTGGCGATACCGCTTCAATGTCTCCCACCTATCCTACACATCACTTGTCCAAAGTCAATACTAAGCTATAGTAAAGGTTCACGGGGTCTTTTCGTCCCACAGCGGGTAATCGGCATCTTCACCGATACTACAATTTCACCGAGCTCATGGCTGAGACAGTGTCCAGATCGTTGCACCATTCGTGCAGGTCGGAACTTACCCGACAAGGAATTTCGCTACCTTAGGACCGTTATAGTTACGGCCGCCGTTTACTGGGGCTTCAATTCAATGCTTCGCCGAAGCTAACATCTCCTCTTAACCTTCCAGCACCGGGCAGGTGTCAGACCCTATACATCATCTTTCGATTTAGCAGAGTCCTGTGTTTTTGATAAACAGTCGCCTGGACCTTTTCACTGCGGCCCCACCGGAGTGGGGCGACCTTTCTCCCGAAGTTACAGGTCAATTTTGCCTAGTTCCTTAGCCATGAATCTCTCGAGCACCTTAGAATTCTCATCCCAACTACCTGTGTCGGTTTGCGGTACGGGCTGCTTTTGCTCGCTTTTCTTGGAAGTCGATATTCAGGATTATCACCGCCGCCGAAGCTTGGGTGTACTATCGGGGTGTTACCACTCCCTTCAACGCACTATTCCGTCAGTGCGCACCTAATTCTCGCCTCCGTCACTTTTAACGCAAAGCAGGTACCAGAATATTAACTGGTTGTCCATCGACTACCCCTTTCGGGTTCGCCTTAGGCCCCGACTAACCCTCAGCTGATTAGCATAGCTGAGGAAACCTTAGTCTTTCGGTGTGCGGGTTTCTCGCCCGCATTATCGTTACTTATGCCTACATTTTCTTTTGTAACCGCTCCAGCATACCTCGCAGTACACCTTCTACGCTGTTACAATGCTCCCCTACCACTCTATACTATTGTATAAAATCCATAGCTTCGGTAGTATGTTTATGCCCGATTATTATCCATGCCGAACCGCTCGACTAGTGAGCTGTTACGCACTCTTTAAATGAATGGCTGCTTCCAAGCCAACATCCTAGCTGTCTAAGCAGTTCAACCGCGTTTTTTCAACTTAACATACATTTGGGGACCTTAGCTGATGGTCTGGGTTCTTTCCCTCTCGGACATGGACCTTAGCACCCATGCCCTCACTGATTAACATCATTTTATAGCATTCGGAGTTTGTCAGGAATTGGTAGGCGGTGAAGCCCCCGCATCCAATCAGTAGCTCTACCTCTATAAAACTAATTAATCGCTGCACCTAAATGCATTTCGGGGAGTACGAGCTATTTCCGAGTTTGATTGGCCTTTCACCCCTACCCTCAGGTCATCCCAAGACTTTTCAACGTCAACGGGTTCGGTCCTCCACTATGTGTTACCACAGCTTCAACCTGCCCAAGGGTAGATCACACGGTTTCGCGTCTAACACTACCAACTAAAGCGCCCTATTCAGACTCGCTTTCGCTACGGCTCCAGGGCTTAACCCCTTAACCTCGCTGGCAACGTTAACTCGTAGGCTCATTATGCAAAAGGCACGCCGTCACCCCCTAAAGGGCTCCGACCGCTTGTAAGCGTATGGTTTCAGGATCTATTTCACTCCGTTATTCACGGTTCTTTTCACCTTTCCCTCACGGTACTGGTTCACTATCGGTCTCTCAGGAGTATTTAGCCTTAGCGGATGGTCCCGCCAAATTCATACAGGGTTTCTCGTGCCCCGCACTACTCAGGATACCACTATGGTTTATGTTCATTACTTATACCGGGCTATCACCGTCTATGGCCACTCTTTCCAAAGTGTTCTAATTCTGTTCACAACCAATGTCGTGGTCCTACAACCCCGGTAAGTCCGTAAACTTACCGGTTTGGGCTAATGCGCGTTCGCTCGCCACTACTAGCGCAATCACTATTGTTTTCTTCTCCTCCGGGTACTTAGATGTTTCAGTTCTCCGGGTTCGCCTCCTTGCGGATACTTAACCTTCAGTTAAGTGGGTTGCCCCATTCGGATATCTGCGGATCAACCTGTATGTGCCAGTCCCCGCAGCTTTTCGCAGCTTATCACGTCCTTCATCGCCTCTGAGAGCCTAGGCATTCCCCATACGCCCTTATTTAGCTTATGTGCTTTTACCTAATATGCTCTTTTAAAAGTTATGAGTTAAGAGTTCAGAATTATAAATAACTCCTATTCTTACTTCAACACTCCTATTTAATATAATTTGCTCTATCTATAATCTTACAACTATAGAAATTTTTATGTTTCTCGTATTCTTATTTTCCAATATGTCAATGAACGTTTTTCAAATGTTTAAGGTTTAATGTTTAAGGTCTAATGAGGTTAATCATTATTCCTTAAGCCTTAATCATTTAAATGGTGGAGAATATCGGAGTCGAACCGATGACCTCCTGCGTGCAAGGCAGGCGCTCTAGCCAGCTGAGCTAATCCCCCGTTTTTTTAGTTGGCAGTGATCAGTATTCAGTATTCAGTTCTCACTGTACTGCGTACTGCTTAACTGCGTACTGTAAACTGGTTGCCCAACTTCTAAAATTTCCTTTCAATAATTCTCAATGAACTTTGTACTTCGTATTTCTACATTCGTTCTTTCGTAGTCTCAGGCAGACTCGAACTGCCGACCTCTACATTATCAGTGTAGCGCTCTAACCAGCTGAGCTATGAGACTGCAATTAGTAGTGAGTAGTTAGTATTTAGTAGTGAGATCGCTTTTCGCCTCATCTCAATACTCAATACTCATATCTCAATACTATATATTATTAAATTGACAGTGAATTAAGACCAAAAGAAGCTTATCACTTCATTTGTAAAAAGGCTCCTTATGTCGTAATTGCGTTTTGCCTTATAAGAGGCAAAATCTCTAGAAAGGAGGTGTTCCAGCCGCACCTTCCGGTACGGCTACCTTGTTACGACTTAGCCCCAGTTACCAGTTTTACCCTAGGCGGCTCCTTGCGGTGACCGACTTCAGGTACCCCCAGCTTCCATGGCTTGACGGGCGGTGTGTACAAGGCCCGGGAACGTATTCACCGCATCATGGCTGATATGCGATTACTAGCGATTCCAGCTTCACGGAGTCGAGTTGCAGACTCCGATCCGAACTGTGATAGGGTTTATAGATTCGCTCCTGGTCGCCCAGTGGCTGCTCTCTGTCCCTACCATTGTAGCACGTGTGTGGCCCAGGACGTAAGGGCCGTGATGATTTGACGTCATCCCCACCTTCCTCACGGTTTGCACCGGCAGTCTGGTTAGAGTTCCCGACATTACTCGCTGGCAACTAACCACAGGGGTTGCGCTCGTTATAGGACTTAACCTGACACCTCACGGCACGAGCTGACGACAACCATGCAGCACCTTGTAACTTGCCCAAAGGAAAAGGTGTTTCCACCCCTGTCAAGCTACATTTAAGCCCTGGTAAGGTTCCTCGCGTATCATCGAATTAAACCACATGCTCCACCGCTTGTGCGGGCCCCCGTCAATTCCTTTGAGTTTCATTCTTGCGAACGTACTCCCCAGGTGGGTTACTTATCACTTTCGCTTAGCCACTCAGCTCTCAATCGAGCCAAACAGCTAGTAACCATCGTTTACGGCGTAGACTACCAGGGTATCTAATCCTGTTCGCTACCTACGCTTTCGTCCATCAGCGTCAGTGAATTATTAGTGATCTGCCTTCGCAATCGGTATTCTATGTAATATCTATGCATTTCACCGCTACACTACATATTCTAACCACTTCATAATTACTCAAGGTATGCAGTATCAATGGCAGTTCTACAGTTGAGCTGCAGACTTTCACCACTGACTTACAAACCCGCCTACGGACCCTTTAAACCCAATGATTCCGGATAACGCTTGGATCCTCCGTATTACCGCGGCTGCTGGCACGGAGTTAGCCGATCCTTATTCATACGGTACCGTCAAGCCCCTTCACGAAAGGGTGTTTCTTCCCGTATAAAAGCAGTTTACAACCCATAGGGCAGTCTTCCTGCACGCGGCATGGCTGGATCAGGCTCTCGCCCATTGTCCAATATTCCTCACTGCTGCCTCCCGTAGGAGTCTGGTCCGTGTCTCAGTACCAGTGTGGGGGATCTCCCTCTCAGGACCCCTACCTATCGCCGCCTTGGTAAGCCGTTACCTTACCAACTAACTAATAGGACGCATACTCATCTTTTACCGCCGAAGCTTTAATTATCAAACGATGCCATTTAATAATACCATGGGATATTAATCCGGGTTTCCCCGGGCTATGCCCCTGTAAAAGGTAGATTGTATACGCGTTACGCACCCGTGCGCCGGTCGCCACCATCCGAAGACGTGCTGCCCCTCGACTTGCATGTGTTAAGCCTGCCGCTAGCGTTCATCCTGAGCCAGGATCAAACTCTTCATCGTTAAATCTTATATACTTTAACAACTACTAAAGGAATTCCTCTTCTTCATCTCACCTAAATGAGAATCAAAGCTCAAAACGTTCTTCTAGTCTTAATTCTTATTATTGCATTTGTTGCTAATTAAAGCAACATACGCGCTGTCAATTCAATATGTCAATGAACTCCACCCCTCTGTCCTTTCGGACATCTCCCCTTAAAAAGGGGAGGAAAACTTCCGTTTTACAGGAGGCATTTCTTGTTGAAATTAAAGGAGTCGAACCTTATTCTATCTCACCCAACCCGGGATTTCTTTTCAATATGTTTTTATGAACTTTCGCTCCCTCTCAAAGCGGCTGCAAATGTACAACCTTTTTTTAAACCGGCAAGAAAAAAATTTTATTTTTTTTCAGCCACTCTCGAAGCTAATCCCGTAAAAGCGGATGCAAACTTACAACCTTTATTACTTAACTTCAAAATGTTTTTTAGAGAACTTTTTTAACCCTAAAAGAACACTTACCGTGCCTCTCAAAGCGGATGCAAAGATAAAACCAATTTCCTTTACAATCCAAGATAAAATTCAAAAAAATTTCAGAGAACTTATTCGCTTTAAAGGCTTGCTACATATAGGCTCAGCCATTGCTTACCCTACTCCGTCACTCCCTCTCAAAGCGGCTGCAAATATACAACTGAATTCTAATCCCGCAAGCCTCCAACAAAAATATTTTAAGGTTTTTTTGACATTTTTCTAAACCCCAAAACTAAGGTGCTGAAAATGACATTCTTGAAGGAAGATTTTTCTGTACTTTTTTATCCTGAAATTGAGATTAGGGGATGTATGGTTACAAGGATGGGCATTTTTCGATGGTGCGACCCCCGCCGGGGTCGTGTGGGGCGTGATCTCTTGGTTATAAATATTGGCCCCCCTTCAGGGGTCACAGTTCCCTCCACTCCTGTTATAGTCATCCAATCCCTTTTCGGGATTGGGGGTACATGATATGTCTTATATATAATATGTAGATCAATTACCAGCAGGAGGTGCAATTTTATGAAAGTTCTATAATTATACGGCTGCTTCGGACCCTGAAACATACCTTATGAGATAAGAGGTGCCGAAAATGGCATTTTTGAGAGGTGACATTCACAAAGGTGCGACCCCGTCGGCGTCGAAGGTGTGACTGCCTCTTAGTTACAAACATATGACCCCTTCGGGGTCGTGGAGTCGAGGGCTTCAGGGGTTATGAAACATAAGACCCCTTCAGGGTCTGGGTTTGTGACCTGTTCTTAATATTGGTATGTGTCAAGAATCACACCAGCAGAAAGTGCAATTTTATGAAAGTCCTATAATTATAGCTCCTTTTGCCCCTAAGACATCCCTGATTAGGTAAGAGGTTCTAAAAAGGGCATTTTCGAGAGGTGACATTTCGGAAGGTGCGACCCCGTCGGGGTCGGGATCATCACGGCATCCAGGTTAAAAACATGTGACCCCGTCGGGGTCATGAACGTTACGCTATCCAAGTTACTAATATGTGAGACCTTTTGGGATCGTGGGGTTGAAGGCTTCAGGGGTTATGAACATTGACCCCTTCAGGGTCGGGGTTCGGGACGTGTTCCCGTTATTAAAGAAATAAGAGACTTTGGGGTCTTGAAGTCATGACCTGTTAAGATACAAACATAACACCCGACAGGGTCTAACCATTCGGATCCAAAGGATCCGGTATTTATATTATTCTTCGGTAGGGATGACCCCGAAGGGGTCAAATGTTTATAGCTGATAAACGAAATATCCATCGAATTATATTAATAGGAATCAAAACAAACAATCCAATCCGATTTAATATAATATGAAACGAAAAATCCCAATCCCATAACATTATTATGAATTGAAGATGTTTGCCCGCGTTAGGGAGAGCAGCGGAAATCCTTTTTGCAAGGCACGAGCAAAAAGATTGAAGCGGATAGCCCGACCCGCATGAGCGGTAGCGAAGGCGGGGAACGCCCAAAACCTTCACATACATATTATATATATTAGTATTGTAAAGCACCTATGAACCTGTTATCTTTGCAGACCTAATTTGAGTTTTATGATAAAGATTACGTTGCCCGACGGCAGTATTAAAGAGTTTAAGAACGGCACTACCCCAATGGAGGTAGCAAAAAGCATTAGTGAAGGCCTGGCCCGTAATGTGATTTCGGCAAAGTTCAACAATACAGTGGTAGAAACATCCACTCCTTTAAATACGGACGGCAACCTAACCCTGTTCACCTGGAATGACGAGGAAGGAAAAAAGGCTTTTTGGCACTCTTCTTCTCACGTGATGGCCCAGGCAATCCAGGATCTTTACCCTGGCGCGAAACTTACTATAGGACCCGCTATTGAGAACGGCTTCTATTATGACGTGGATTTTGGAGACCAAAAGATCTCTGAAAATGACTTCAAAAAGATTGAAGACCGAATGCTGGAAATTTCCCGCGGAAAACACGACTTTCAGATGAGAGAGGTTTCCAAGCAGGAAGCTCTTGATTTCTATAAAAAAGAAAATAACCCGTTCAAGGTTGAACTTATTGAAAACCTTGAAGACGGAACGATTACCTTCTGCGATCACGATACCTTTACAGATCTTTGTCGCGGCGGCCACCTTCCCAACACCGGCGTGATAAAAGCAGTGAAACTGATGAGTGTTGCCGGTGCTTACTGGAGAGGCAATGAAAAGAATCCGCAGTTGACACGGGTTTACGGAATTTCTTTTCCGAAGCAAAAGGATCTCAAGGAATATCTTGAAATGCTGGAGGAGGCCAAGAAAAGGGATCACCGTAAATTAGGTCGTGAACTGGAACTTTTTACTTTTTCACAAAAAGTTGGTCAGGGATTGCCTTTATGGCTGCCAAAAGGTGCTGCTTTGAGAGAGCGCCTGGAGAACTTCCTGAAAAAAGCGCAAAAGAAAGCCGGATATGAAATGGTTGTGACTCCACATATTGGACAAAAGGAACTTTATGTTACCTCTGGCCACTATGCTAAATATGGAGAAGACAGTTTTCAGCCAATAAAAACTCCCAATGAAGGAGAGGAATTTTTGCTGAAGCCCATGAACTGTCCGCACCACTGCGAGATCTACAATCATGGTCATTGGAGCTACAAAGATCTTCCGAAGCGTTTTGCTGAATTCGGAACTGTATATAGATATGAACAGAGTGGCGAATTACACGGACTTACCCGCGTACGCGGATTCACTCAGGATGACGCCCACATTTTTTGTACTCCAGATCAATTAGATTCTGAATTCAAAAAAGTGATCGATCTTACTTTATATGTATTCAGTTCCCTAGGATTTGAAGATTTTACAGCTCAGGTTTCTTTAAGAGATCCTGAGAATAAAGAGAAGTACATAGGATCTGACGAAAACTGGGATAAAGCTGAAAATGCGATAATCAATGCTGCAAAGGAAAAAGGCCTTAACTATATAGTAGAAACCGGGGAAGCTGCTTTTTACGGACCCAAACTGGATTTTATGGTGAAAGATGCCCTTGGCAGACAGTGGCAGCTGGGAACTATTCAGGTAGATTATAATTTACCAGAACGTTTTGACCTTACCTATAAAGGAAGTGACAATGAAATGCACCGCCCGGTGATGATTCACCGTGCTCCTTTTGGCAGTATGGAACGCTTTGTAGCTGTACTGCTGGAGAATACAGGAGGAAACTTCCCGCTTTGGTTGATGCCAGAACAGGCTATTATTCTCTCCCTCAGTGAGAAATACGAAAAATACAGCCAAAAAGTTTTAAATTCGCTGGAAAATCACGAAATTCGCGCCCTTGTAGACAACCGGAATGAGACCATTGGTAAGAAAATCCGGGGAGCAGAAGTTAGCAAGATTCCGTATATGCTGATTGTTGGAGAACAGGAAGCAGAGAATGGAACGGTTTCTGTACGTAAACACGGGGAAGGCGATCTTGGCAGTATGACTGTCGAAGAATTTGCCCAACTAATTAAAGAAGAAGTAAATAGTACTTTAAAAACATTCGAAGTTTAATTAAAATTTTTGAGCCATAGCAATACGTAGAAAAAGAACCAAAAGACCTCTTAGAGAAATCAAAGAAGATCCGCATCGCATCAACGGAAAGATACGTGCGGAGGAAGTTCGCCTTGTAGGTGATAACGTGGAAATGGGTGTTTACCCAACCCGTAAAGCATTAGCCATTGCCGAAGAACAGGAGCTGGACCTGGTGGAGATCTCCCCCAACGCCAATCCTCCCGTTGCTAAAGTAATGGACTATAAAAAGTTTCTCTATGAACAGAAAAAGCGTGAAAAGGCATTAAAGGCTAAAGCAACCCAGGTGGTTGTTAAAGAGATACGTTTTGGTCCTAATACAGACGATCACGACTATGAGTTTAAGAAAAGGAATGCAGAAAAATTCCTTAAAGACGGAGCAAAATTAAAAGCTTTCGTATTCTTTAAAGGACGTTCTATTGTATTTAAAGAACAGGGAGAGATCCTTTTACTGCGCCTTGCTACCGATCTTGAAGAACTTGGGAAGGTAGAGCAAATGCCTAAACTTGAAGGGAAAAGAATGACCATGTTCCTCTCCCCCAAGAAGACAAAATCAAAATAATCTCCTGCCATTCTATATGAATTGCATGAGTTACAATAATAAGTGAGATAATTTAAAAGAAGGACAGAATGCCTAAGATGAAAACAAAATCCAGTGCCAAGAAGCGTTTCAAGCTTACCGGTACCGGAAAGATCAAAAGAAAGCATGCGTTTAAAAGTCACATCTTAACCAAGAAGACTAAAAAACAAAAGCTGGCGCTGACTCACAGTACTTTAGTACATGAAGCAGACGAAAAGAATATCAAACTTCAATTACGTTTGTTGTAGTTGAACCTTTGATGGTTTACCAAATTTAATAACCCTGGAGTAAGGCAACTTAAAGTTAGATTTTAGAAGTTAGAATTTAGAACTGAAAGTTAAAAGTGTCAAGAACAACCGCCTGCTACAAAAAAATTTTAAAATATGCCAAGATCAGTAAATTCAGTTGCGAAGAGAGCCAGAAGAAAAAAGGTTCTTAAGCAAGCAAAAGGTTACTTTGGACGTCGTAAGAACGTTTGGACAGTAGCGAAAAACGCGGTTGATAAAGCAATGCTATATGCTTACAGAGACCGTAAAACCAAGAAAAGAAACTTCCGTTCACTTTGGATTATGCGTATCAACGCAGGTGCCCGTATGCACGGAATGTCTTATTCACAATTCATGGGGAAAGTAAAAGCCGCAGGAATTGAATTGAACCGTAAGGTGCTTGCAGATTTAGCGATGAACCATCCCGATGCGTTTGAAGCTATCGTCAAAAAAGTAAAATAAATTAAACTGTTATCTCACTTATAAAAATCCCGTTCGAAAGAGCGGGATTTTTTTATGCTGAAGATTTCCTTTGATCTGTTTGCCACGAATTCACAAATAATTTAAGATACATTCATCCAATAATTTTTCTCTGACCTGCAGGGTTTTTAAAACCTTGAAGATCTAATCTTTTCTACGCATCCCATTTTACCCAACGGATTATTTGTTAAGAAGAAGTGAGTAGAAGCGGTTACTGTATTGGTGATCTATTTTTTCTCACCATAAATAGTAAGCACCAGCTTCCTGCTACCCCCGTGGTCGCGATGTTCACCCAGGTAAATTCCCTGCCAGGTTCCCAGGTTTAAACGGCCGTTGGTAATCGGGATTTGGAGGGAGGTTCCCAATAAGGCTGCTTTTATGTGCGCCGGCATATCGTCACTCCCTTCTAAAGTATGTTTATAGTAAGGTTGATCTTCGGGTACCATCTTATTAAAATGGCTCTCAAAATCGTCTCTTACGGTAGGATCGGCATTTTCGTTGATGGTAAGTCCGGCGGAAGTGTGTTTGATGAAGACCTGTAAAAATCCTACCGAAACTTCTTTTATTTCCGAAATTTGCTGAAGTACTTCATCTGTCACTAAATGAAAGCCTCTGGATTTGGCTTTAAGTTTTATTTCCTTCTGAAAAATGTAATCCAATTTTGCCATTTTTGACACCTTAGTTTTTACTTTTATAAGTTATAAAATTCAGCAGCATTTTTTCCGAAGATCTTTTCTTTGTCTTCTTTTAAATAACTGCTGAAGAATTTCTCTATAATCCCGGTTACTTCTGAATAACTTGCTGCAGACAAACAAACCGGCCAGTCAGATCCAAAAATAAGCCGATCTACACCAAAAGCATCGGTGACCACCTCGAGAAATGGAAAGAAATCGGGAGCTTTCCAGCTGAAGTCGGGAGTTTCGGTTACCAAGCCTGAAATTTTGCACCACACATTGGGAAAAGACGCCAGTTGCTGAATCTGCTCTACCCACTGCTTATCGGGTTTTCCTGAAATTTGTGGTTTTCCCATGTGGTCAAGGACAAATTTTTGCCGGGGAAAGGCTTTTACAAGTTCTACAGCACCGCCAAGCTGATAATCGAAAGCAAGAATATCATAAGTGAGGCCAAGATTTGCCAAAAATGATATTCCGTGCTGAAATTCAGGAGACGTCATAAATTCCCCTTTTTTGTCCCAGACGGTGTGACGTATACCTTTCAAAAATGTGTTTTTTGAATAGTGATTCAGGCGTTCTTCAACTTCAGGGGAAGCTAAATCTATCCAGCCAACCACTCCTTTAATAAAGTCGTGCTTTTTTGCCATTTTCAGCAGAACCTCTGTCTCTGCTTCAGATTGATCGGCCTGTACAGCAACACATCCCGAAAAGCCACTTTTTGACAGCAAAGGCTCAAGATCTTCTGGAGAAAAATTTTTTCTGATAGCCGACATTTCATCAGAAATCCATGAATATTTTTCAGCATCATACTGCCAGAAATGCTGATGGGCATCAATTTTCATAAGAAAAGATTATTTTGAATCACCTTTTTCGGAATCTACTTCTACAGGTTCAGTTTTCACCTGAAGTTTATTCTCCTCGTCACTGCCTGCCTCCAGATGGTCTTTCACATACAATTCTTCTATAATTACAATCAGCGCAGCAAGGATGGGCGTGGCCATGATAAGCCCTAAAATTCCGGTTATCAACCCTAAAAGTACCATCCAGAAAAGTGTAAGTGCGGGAGGCAAGTGCACCATCTTTTTTTCGATCATTGGCGTAATTAAGTAGCTTTCTACTATTTGAATACCAAAGTAAAGAATAAGCACATAGATATACATGTTGCCACCCTGCATGAGTGCGATCAATACTGCCGGCGCAAGTGCCAGGTAAGGCCCGATATTGGGAATAAAAGAGAACAGGGCTGCTATTAACGCGAGGGCGTAAGGCATGGGCATGCCAAGAATTTCCAGACCTATAGCTGTAAATACTCCAACTACCAGCATGGAAATGAGCTTGGCCATCATCCAAAGGCTGAGGGAACGCTGAGTTTTATCCATCACCTCACTTAAACGCGGACGGAAATTTATTGGAAACAACCTTATAAATCCGTGGGTGTAAATCTTTGGACTGGAAGCCAAAAAGATCCCGGTTACGATGATGATAAAAAAGTTCGCAATCGCCCCGATAGTGGTTGAAAAAGACCCCACAATTCTCGACACTACTTTTTCCCGATTTTCAATTAAAGCACCAAGATCTGAAGGTAATTCTTCAAATAAACTACGTCCAACGGAAGTCTGCCTTATCTCCTCCCTCAAATTGTTAAGAGATTGCGGTAAAGTGTTTGTCATTTCCTTCACCTGTTGCACCATAGAAGGGCCTATGAGTACAATGATCAACACCAGGATTCCCGTCATGGACAGAAGCACCAGCAATAACGCCAGCCAATAGGGCATTTTAGATTTACTCACTATCCAGTTGGAAGAGAAATTTAGCAAAGTAGAAAAGAAGATACCGGCAAAGACCAAGAGAAAGAAATTGGCGTGAAAAATAAGCAGCGCAAGCGCTGAAAGCATCAGCAAGGCTATAAAAATCGTTTTGGTGATCTTCTTGTTGTAGTTATTGGTTTTTTCCATAGTTGGTTAGAAAGGGTCTTCTCAGGTTTTTTGTTTTTGTTTTTTGGCGGCAGGAAAAAGCACGTTGTTGAGAATAAGACGATATCCGGGGGAAGTGGGATGTAGTTCCAGTTCGGTTTTTGGGTCTCCTACCATGTGTTGGTAATCTTCGGGATCATGACCTCCGTAAAAGGTGAAAAATCCATTACCTTTTATTCCGTGGATATATTTTGCTTCTCCATTGATCTTGCTCTGCCCCATTACCAGCACAGTGGGTTTGATGGTAGCAGGATCATAAGCTGTGGTTTGGCCCATAAATCCTTTAACGAGCATGGTGTGGTTTTGGGTTAACATAGTTGGTACCGGATCCCATTTTGCCGAGTATTCCATCAAGCTAAAGTAATCTACATCCATAGGCACACGGCGCTTACCTGTCATATCTATGGACGAGAATTCATATACCATCGGATTTCTTTCCAAAATAAAATTCTCAAAGGCAAAACTCTTCTCAAAATTCAGCTCTTTCTGATAATTGGCATCGCTGGGATCACCGTCAAACATAGGTTCTGCAATATCTACCCCTTCTGCCGAAAGTGCAATATCAAAACTATCGGTGGCACTGCACATGGCGAACATGAATCCGCCTCCCACCACATAGTCTTTAATTTTTAATGCAACTGCAAGTTTTTCTTCCGCAACTTTCTCATATCCCAGTTTGGCAGCCAAAGCTTCAGCCTGCTTCTTGTCTTCAATATACCAGGGAGCAGTGCGGTAACTGCGATAAAATTTCCCGTATTGGCCCGTAAAATCTTCGTGGTGCAGGTGCAGCCAGTCAAACAACAGTAGGGCATCATTTAGAACTTCCTCATCATAAATTGTTTCATAAGGAATTTCGGCATAGGTGAGCACCATAGTTACAGCATCATCCCAAGGCTTATTTCCCTGTGGAGAATACACTGCAATTTTAGGGGCTTTTTCAAGTAATACAGCCTGCATATTTTTAGATGGGCTCGAGATTTCTTCAAGAATATCTGAAGTTTTTTGATCACTAATCACCTCATAAGAAACACCACGGATCTTACATTCTCTGCGGAGTTCTTCGGAATCGGGCATTAAAAAGGAACCGCCCCTGTAATTGAGCAGCCACTGCACTTTTACATCTTTGTCGAGCATCCAGTAAGTGATGCCATAAGCCTTGAGGTGGTTACGCTGACTTTCGGCATCCATAGGGATAAGAATCTGTGATGCAAAAGCTGAAGCAGAAAACATCAGGAAAAATAACAGTATGCAAAAGCCGGAAAAAGTTGTACTATTTCCGGCTTTTAAAGATATGTTTTTAGTAAAAAGCTCTACGGAAAAATTCCGGAGAGATGAGATTTTGTTAGAAAGGTACGTCGCTGTCGTCATCATTTAGGTCATCATTCATCGAGCTTCCGAAGGCTTCATTGGCACTCGGGAAATGGCTGGTATTGAATCCAAAATCTCCAGAATCATTGTCATTCATCTTTGAATGAAATTCAGAAGGGGAATCAAAGTCATCTAAGTTATCGAATTTACCTAAATGTCCAATAAATTTAAGCCTAATATTCTCAAGTCCACCGTTCCTGTGTTTGGCAACAATGAATTCTGCCTGTCCATCTGTTGGAGAACGCTCTTCGTCATCCCACTCTTCTATTTTATAATATTCTGGCCGGTAGATAAACGAAACGATATCGGCATCCTGCTCAATCGCACCCGATTCCCGAAGGTCACTCAAAAGTGGCCTTTTTGACCCCCCTCTTGTTTCCACCGCCCGCGATAACTGCGAGAGCGCAATTACCGGCACGTTCAATTCTTTTGCCAGGGCTTTAAGGTTTCGGGAGATCGTCGAGATCTCCTGTTCCCGGTTCCCTCCTTTTTGGCTACCCCCGGCAGTCATTAACTGAAGGTAATCAATCACGATCAATCTAATACCGTGTTGAGAAGCCAACCTCCTTGCCTTTGCCCTAAGGTCAAAAATAGACAGGGAAGGCGTATCATCAATAAAGAGCGGTGCTTTTTCAAGACCCTTCACCTTTACGTTAAGCTGTTCCCACTCATGTTTTTCAAGATTTCCTGTACGGAGTTTTTCTGAAGACAAACCGGTTTCAGAAGAAATCAAACGGGTGATCAACTGTACAGAAGACATCTCCAGGGAAAAGAAGGCTACCGGAATATTCTGGCCTACAGAAATATTTCGGGCCATAGAAAGTGTGAGGGCCGTTTTCCCCATACCAGGACGGGCCGCCACAATCACAAGGTCACTGGGTTGCCACCCGGAAGTAAGCTTATCAAGCTTTTCAAATCCTGAAGGAATCCCTGAAAGACCTGATTTGTTGGAAATCTCCTGGATCTTTTTCTTTGCCTGCATCACAAGATCTTGTGCAGTTTCTGAAGATCTTTTTATGTTCCCCTGTGTTACTTCATAAAGTTTAGATTCGGCAGTGTCTAAAAGATCGAAAACATCGGTAGTTTCATCGTATGATTCTTCGATGATCTCGTTGGAAATCTTTATTAAACTACGCTGAATATATTTTTGAAGAATGATCCTTGCATGGAACTCGATGTGAGCAGAAGAAGACACTTTTTGGGTGAGCTGCACCAGGTAAAAGTCGCCACCTACCTGCTCCAGTTTCTGATCTTTCCTCAATTGATTGGAAACCGTTAATAAGTCGACCGGTTCAGAATTCTCGAACAGCTTAAATATGGCTTCGAAAATATATTGATGGGCACTTTTATAGAAAACATCGGGATGTAAAATATCGATAATTTCGTCAACACCTCTTTTATCAATCATCATGGCTCCAAGCACAACTTCTTCTAAATCAACAGCTTGAGGCGGAATTTTCCCTTTCTCGAGATTGATGACATTCCCGGGATTAAAATTATAATTTTGAGGGGCTTTGACTTTTTCCATGTTACGAAAGTAGAGAAATAGAGTATAGAATTTAGCCGAAAAAGGCTTTACTTAGTTCACAGGTTATGAACATTTTAACTGTTCATAACTTAAAAATTTTGTTGATAAGGCCAAAAAAATCCGAAGAGTTTCTCTCCGGATTTTTTCCTGTCTTATGTAATAAGGATTTAACCTTTAAACACTCCCATTTGGGAATACTTGTTCATTCTTTTTTTCACCAGTTCATCTGGTGATAAGTTTTTGAAGTCTTCATAAGCTTCAGAAATGGCATCTTTTACTATAGAAAATGTCATCTCCCTGTTGCTATGTGCACCGCCAACTGGCTCTTTTACAATCTCGTCTATGAGCTTTTGCTTTTTCATATCTTTAGCAGTAAGTTTCAAAGCATCGGCTGCCCTTTCTTTGTACTCCCAGCTTCGCCATAGAATAGACGAGCAGGATTCGGGTGAGATCACAGAGTACCAGGTATTTTCGAGCATGAGTACTTTATCACCCACACCTATACCTAAAGCACCACCACTGGCTCCTTCCCCAATAATCACTACTATAATGGGTACTTTAAGCCGGGTCATTTCAAGTATATTGCGGGCGATTGCTTCTCCCTGCCCTCTTTCTTCAGCTTCAAGCCCGGGATAGGCTCCCGGAGTATCTACAAAAGTTACTACAGGGATCCCAAATTTTTCGGCAGATTTCATTAGACGGAGCGCCTTTCTATAACCTTCAGGATTTGCCATTCCAAAATTGCGGTACTGACGGGTTTTTGTATTAAATCCCTTTTGCTGCCCCACAAACATATAGCTTTGATCGCCAATTTTTCCAAGGCCTCCAATCATCGCTTTATCATCTTTTACATTTCGATCTCCATGAAGTTCCAGAAAAGTGTCACCACAAATAGCGTTAATGTAATCTAATGTATAGGGGCGGTTTGGATGGCGTGAAAGCTGAACCCTTTGCCAGGCGGTAAGATTCTTATAGATCTCTTTTTTGGTTTCGGTGAGTCTCTTCTCAATTTGACGACATGTAGCTGTAACATCAACATCACTTTCCTTACCAATGGCACAAGCTTTCTGGTACTGCTCTTCCAACTCTTTTATAGGTAATTCAAAATCTAAATATTCCATAATGAGCTATGGGTTGTTTTTAATTAGCTTACAAATATAAGAAACTTAAGAGCTAGCTTTCGGCAGTTTTTTGAATTTTCTCCTTGTCTTCAAAAAGCCATTCAGGATTACGGTAATCAGAATGATTGCTGCACCATAATAAAACCCCGGATTCATAGCCTCATCACTTCCGAAGACCCAAAAGGCGAGCAGAATCCCATACACAGGTTCTAAATTTATAGTAAGCATTATGGTATATGGGCTCAAGTGCCGCATAACGGCTACAGAAGCTATAAAAGCATAGGCGGTGCAGATAGAAGCCAGAATAAACAGGTAAATCCAGTCTGCCGCCGAAACATTGAAGAAATTTGCGCTAAACCCAGAGCTACTGCTATTTCCGAAGAAAGAAAGAAAAAGAAGATAAACGGTGATGGCACCAGCACCAGTAAGCAGTTCGTAAAATGAAATTACAGAGGCATCTTCCTGCTTAGCCAGTTTGCCGTTAATAAGAGAGAAAACTGAAGAAAGAAAAGCAGAAAGTAGCGCAAGCAGGATTCCAAGAACGTACTCTGTCTCTACCTTGAAAATAATATACAGCCCACAAATCACCACAATACCTAAAAGGATCTCATACCATATAACTTTACGTTTATAAAAAATGGGTTCAAGAATAGAGGTAAAAAAAGCGCCTGTAGAAAGTAGAGCGAGGGTAATGGAAACATTGGAAACCTTTATGGCGCCAAAGAAAGTTAACCAGTGCACAGCAATGACCACGCCGGCAATTAGCATCACTTTTATTCTTCCCGGTGCCAGCTTCAGGTTCTTTTTCTTCCACTTTATCCAAAGAAAGATAAAGCCGCTTGCCAATAACATCCTGTACCACACCAATGGCACGGCATCTAAGGTGATCAATGCGCCTAAGACTGCGGTAAACCCCCAGATAAACACAATGAAGTGAAAGTGCAGATAAGCCTTAACTTTATCGCTTAGCATTCCAGAGCAGGTAAGCAGCTAAAACTCCGAAGAACATATTTGGGAACCATACAGCCAACAACGGTGAGAAGGTACTCTGCTCGGCAATGGTACCAAACACCTTATCCATAAAAATGAAAATAAAAGCCAAAGTAATTCCCAGCGCAAGGTTCACTCCCATTCCGCCGCGGCGTTTCATAGAAGAAACCGCAACAGCAATTATTGTAAGAATATAAGCAGAAACCGGCAGACTCCAGCGTTTATAAGCCACCACTTTATAGCGGTTTATATTCCCAGAACCCCTACCTTTTTCCTGCTCAATAAAAGCTTCGAGTTCATTATAATTAAGTGTCTCTGCCATGTAAGACACCGGTGTAAGTTCATCAAAATCAAAAGGCAGTACAGTATCTTTACTAATTTCAGAAATCAATTTATCTCCATCTTCACCAATGATCCTTTTGTGGTAGTTGGTAAGGGTGTAGGTAGAATCTTCTTCATTCAATTTTAGCCTTGACGCACTTATTTTATATTTAAGTTTATTTCCTTCAAAATGCTCCAGGGTAAAATTCTGAGCCGAATTAATTCGGGGTTGAAAGTGAGAAGCATAAATGAACTCATTATCATTAATTTGCCTGTAAACATCACTGGTCTCCTGTACATCGCTATTTCTTTTTAAGTAGGTGTACTTAAACTCATTAAAACCTTTACTTGCACTGGGAGCAAGATACATTCCCAGAACAAGGGCTGCGACACACACTATAGTAGACCCTATCATATATGGTCGAAGAAAACGCCAAAAGGAAACACCACTACTCAAAAATGCAATAATTTCGGTGTTCTGTGCCAGCTTAGAAGTAAACCAAATCACTGAGAGGAACAGAAACAGAGGAAAAAGTAAGTTCGCGAAGTAGATGGTGAAATCAATGTAATAATTCACTACTTCCCAAAAAGGCACTTCGTTCTGAAGGATCTTATCAATCTTTTCGGCAAGATTTACCGTTATCCCAATAGGAATAAAGAGGAGCAGCATTAACACGAATGTCCCCAGGTATCTCTTTAGTATGTACCAGTCAAGGATCTTCAAATTATAAACGTTTGTCCATTTGCTGTACCATTTTGCTTTTCCAGGAAGCAAAGTCCCCGGCTAAGATATGTTTTCTTGCCTCTCGAACCAACCACAGGTAGAAGCCAAGGTTGTGCATGGTAGCAATTTGCTTGCCAAGCATTTCGTTCACAGTAAAGAGGTGACGAAGGTAAGCTTTTGTATAAAAAGTATCAACGTAGGTAGCGCCAGATTCATCTATAGGGCTAAAGTCATCTTCCCACTTCTTATTTTTGATATTAATTGTGCCATGAGCCGTAAACAGCATCCCATTTCTGGCATTTCGGGTAGGCATTACACAATCAAACATATCTACACCCAAAGCAATATTTTCAAGAATATTTATTGGAGTTCCTACTCCCATAAGGTAGCGTGGTTTTTCCTTCGGAAGTATATTAGTGACCACCTCGGTCATTGCGTACATTTCTTCTGCAGGCTCCCCTACTGAAAGTCCACCAATGGCATTACCCTCCGCTCCTGCTGAAGCTATATACTCCGCCGACTCTTCCCGTAAATCTTTGTAAGTACTTCCCTGCACAATAGGAAAGAGCGCCTGGGAATAACCATAAAGAGGTGGCGTTTTATCAAAATGTGTGATACACCTGTCCAGCCACCTATGAGTGCGGTGCATGGAATTCTTTGCGTAGCGATAATCACAGGGATACGGGGTGCATTCATCAAAGGCCATGATAATATCTGCACCAATAAGGCGCTGAATTTCCATCACATTTTCGGGAGTAAAATTGTGGTAAGAGCCATCAATATGAGATTTAAACCGCACACCTTCCTCCTTGATCTTCCTTCTGTCGGCAAGAGAATATACCTGGTACCCACCACTATCGGTAAGAATGTTCCTGTCCCAGTTCATAAACTTATGAAGCCCACCGGCTTTTTTCAGAATTTCGGTTTGTGGGCGCAGGTACAGGTGGTATGTATTTCCCAGGATAATATCGGGATTCACCTCTTCCTTAAGATCTTTCTGACTAATACCTTTTACAGAAGCCACTGTACCTACAGGCATAAAGATGGGAGTTTCAATGGTTCCGTGATCTGTCGTGATCACACCTGCGCGGGCACTGCTACCCGTATCGGTAACTGCTAATTCAAATTTCATAAACAATTTTAATGGGCGCAAAGATAGGTATTTTTCGTTGGCAGGGATTAGAGGATAGCATGCAGAAATTTTCTAATGTTCTACGGAAATCACCCCGGTCCAATTGCGAATGTGCACCAGCTGAAGGGCTGGGTTTCGGCACGGATTGCAAATCCGCGCCAGCATTTGTGAAATACCTGAAAGAGATTTAGAAAAAACATCTGTGCATCTGTGGCAAAACAGATCGAGTCTTCCCGGCACGGATTGCAAATCCGCGCCAGCTTTGGTAAATAAATTAGAAAATGCAGGAGAGCACAAAGAAAATATTCGTGGATTCGTGGCAAAACAGATCGAGTCTTCCCCGGCAAGGATTGTAAATCCGCGCCAGCTGTAAGTTTCGTTTCGGCACGGATTGCAAATCTGCGTCAGATGAAAAAATATCTGTGCATCTGTGGCAAAACTCCAGATCGAGTCTTCCCCGGCACGGATTGCAAATCCGCGCCAGCTGAAAAAATATCTGTGCATCTGTGGCAAAACTTCAGATTGAAATTTTCCCGGCACGAATTGCAAATCCGCACCAGCTTTGGTAAATAAAATAGAAAATGCAGGAGAGCACAAAGAAAATATTCGTGGATTCGTGGCAAAACAGATCGAGTCTTCCCGGCACGGATTGCAAATCCGCGCCAGCTTTGTGAAATTTCTGAGCTAAACTTCCGAAGAAATATGAAAGATTTAATAGTCTCAACAATTATTCAAACAATTGTTCAAAGCTTTTAGAAGAATTGAGTCGGGTTGATTTCCAAAGCATTGATAAAATAGTATTTTTGCAGAACATTTAATAAAAACCAGATGTCAGACACACAACAACTACAAGATTTTGTCACCCAGGTGAGAAGGGACATTGTAAGGCAGGTTCACAAGGTAAATTCGGGACACCCCGGAGGCTCTTTGGGTTGCGCCGAATTTTTAAGCGTCCTTTATCAGGAAGTAATGCACCGCAAAGAAGGATTTGATATGGACGGAATTGATGAAGACCTGTTCTTCCTTTCCAACGGCCATATCTCCCCGGTGTTCTACAGTGTTCTTGCCCGTAGCGGATATTTTCCTGTGGAAGAACTCAACACCTTTAGATTAATTGATTCCCGTCTTCAGGGGCACCCCACAACCCACGAAGGCCTGCCAGGGGTAAGAATAGCTTCTGGCTCATTAGGCCAGGGACTTTCTGTAGCATTAGGCGCAGCAAACGCAAAAAAACTGAATGGCGATTCACACCTTGTTTACTCCCTTCATGGTGATGGCGAGTTACAGGAAGGCCAAAACTGGGAAGCAATCATGTATGCGGCTGCAAAAAAAGTTGATAATTTAATCTCTACTATAGATCGCAATTATCAGCAAATAGATGGTTGTACAGATGATGTTTTGCCTATGGGGAACCTTGTCGAAAAATTTAAAGCTTTTGGCTGGGAAGTGCTGGAGATTGAAAAAGGAAATGACATCGACCAAATACGCGAAGGCCTTAATAAAGCTAAAAGCCTTACCGGGAAAGGTAAACCCGTCGCAATTATGCTGAATACCGAAATGGGTCACGGCGTAGATTTCATGATGGGAAGCCACAAGTGGCACGGAGTTGCTCCAAATGATGAGCAACTGGAGAAAGCCCTTGCTCAAAACCCTGAAACTTTAGGAGACTACTAACCCACCAGACTAGAAAAAATGAAGAAATATACAGATACAGGTAAAAACGATACGCGCTCTGGTTTTGGAGCCGGACTCACCGAACTTGGCAGAACCAATCCTAATGTGGTTGCTCTTTGTGCAGATTTGGTTGGCTCTTTAAAAATGCAGGATTTCATCGATGAGAATCCTGAAAGATTTTTCCAGGTTGGTATTGCTGAAGCTAACATGATGGGCATCGCTGCCGGATTGACCATAGGCGGAAAAATTCCTTTTACAGGAACCTTTGCCAACTTCTCAACCGGAAGGGTCTATGACCAGATAAGACAATCAATAGCCTATTCAGGAAAGAATGTGAAAATTTGCGCCTCTCACGCAGGCCTTACTCTTGGTGAAGATGGTGCGACTCACCAGATCCTTGAGGACATAGGACTCATGAAAATGTTGCCGGGAATGACTGTAATCAATCCTTGTGATTACAACCAGACAAAAGCAGCTACCATTGCTATTGCAGAACATGAAGGACCTGTCTACTTACGCTTTGGGCGTCCAAAAGTGGCAAATTTCACTCCTGCAGATCAAAAATTTGAAATAGGAAAAGCTATTTTACTGAACGAAGGAAAAGATGTGACTATCATCGCAACAGGCCACCTGGTTTGGGAAGCGCTACAAGCCGCTGAACAACTTGAAGAGAAAGGAATTTCAGCTGAAGTGATAAACATACACACGATCAAACCTTTAGATGAAGCTGCAATTTTAGCTTCCGTAGGAAAAACCGGCTGCGTAGTCACTGCCGAAGAACACAATATTCTTGGAGGGCTTGGGGAAAGTGTTGCCCGTACGCTGACACATAATCACCCTGCCCCGCAGGAATTCGTTGCTACCATGGATACCTTTGGTGAAAGTGGTACACCCGAGCAACTTATGGAAAAGTATGGATTAAATGCTGCTGCTATTGCAAAGGCTTCAGAGAAAGTCATCAAAAGGAAATAATTTTTTTCAGCTTCAAACTATTCCAAAGCCTCTCAAAAATGACATTTTTGAGAGGCTTTATTTTTGAGCAAATAAAAATATTTATATTCTGTTTTATACTTAACTTCTAAAACAAAGCTTGTATGAAAAAGTACTTTTTTATTTTAATGTTTGTAACAACCTCCACAGCAATAGCACAAAGTGGATTTGGAGTAAAAGGCGGTATAAATTATGCCGATAATGGAGAACTCACCTATAACGACTTTTCTAATGCCGGTGAAGATGTACTGGAAGGTGGAGAGAGCAAAATGGGATATCATTTTGGCGTTTTCTACCAGGCAAACCTCCTTGGCTTCTTCTTAAGGCCCGAACTGGTCTACACCACCACGAAAAGCACCTATCAATTCAATCAACAGGAAGCAGAATACAATGTTTCTAAAATAGATCTCCCCATTTTAGTGGGTACCAAAATCTTTGGCCCTGTCCAGGTCTTTGCAGGCCCCAGCCTTCAATACATGGTAGATAACGATTTTGAGGGTTTTGACCTGGGAGACGTCAAAGAGGAATTCACCATTGGTGCACAGCTAGGTGCAGGAGTTCAATTAGGCAAAATAGGAGTTGATGTGAGATACGAAAGAGCACTAAAAGAGAATGAAGCAGAATTCATGCAACTTGACGGCAGTAGGAATGGTCCGCAGAGGGTAGACACGAGGCCCAGCCAGATCATTTTTGGCCTTTCCTTAAGCCTGTAAAAGAACTAAGTTATAAGCATCAAAAAAGCCCCTTTTCGGGGCTTTTTTTTTGTTTAGTTATTTGGATCCAGATAATCTGGTGTTCCATCGTTATCTGAATCGGGATAAGGAAAAATAATATTTCCGTTTTCATCAGAAATTTCTTCGCGGGTAGGAATAAAATCGCCATCATCATCTGCATCAGCGTAATTCGGCACTAAATCTCCGTCGGTATCATCATTAATTAACAGCTGATCTTCATTAAGATCTTCCCTCCATGACGGAATTCCGTCACGGTCATGATCTGCCTCATTTACTCCGTATAAATTAAAGGCAAAAACAAGCGGACTGTAAGATGGAATAGTTCCTCTAAAAGCGTTGAAATAAGCAAGGCCAGAAGGCAGGAATACAGCACCTATCCCATAATCGTTGTTCCATTCTATAGTATTGTCTTCCTGTACTTCAAAACCAGAAGCACCACGAAATCCCGTAATTCCAAGGCCAAAGCCGGGTATGGTTTGCACAAGATCAAACCACACAGGATTTTGTGAAGAATCAAAAGTGCTGCGGTTCAAAAGAGTACCTTTATAGGAAACAAAAACCGAGTCGCTAAATTTTGGTTGCGGCATCTCGCTTGCTCCTTCGCGAACCTTTAAAACATAGTACGTATAATTTACCCCTTCATAGTTAAAGTTCTTTGTCTCGAGCAACGGCGACTCACTGAGTGGTGTTTTACCGGCATTATCTGCGTTAATGGTATCAATTTCAATTTTGTAGTCGAAACCTTCGGGAGCAGCTTCGAATTCTTCATAGTTATAGAAGTGAGTATCCAGGTAGGCATCCAGTGCAGCCTGGTCTGCCAACTCCTGTTCTCCCCTATCTCTTGGAGGAACAACTTCGGGACTGTCATCATCCTTATCACATGACATTAAAGAGATACCGGCAAGCACATATAAAAACAAAAATTTATTCAGTTTCATCAATAGGTAATTTAGGGCCGCAAGATACAATATTCTTGTATTTTTGCTGAAGATAGAAGGAATTTTACAGCACAAAGATGAGAGTAGACAAATTTTTATGGTGCGTGAGGTATTTTAAAACCCGAAGTGTAGCAACCGAAGCGTGTAAACAGGGAAAGGTACGAATGAACGAGGCTATTGTTAAACCTTCCAGAGAAGTTTTCGCGACAGATCAAATTCAGGTGAGGAAAAACCAAATTAATTACCAGATAGAAGTCCTGGATATTCCCAAAAGCCGGGTGGGTGCCAAGTTAGTCAACCTCTACATCAATGATATCACTCCGCAGGAAGAACTCGAAAAAAGAGAACTGCTTAAATATTCTCAGGACTACTACCGAAAAAAGGGTACCGGACGACCTACCAAGAAAGATAGAAGGGAGCTGGATGACTGGTTTGATCCTGAAGATAACGATGATTAATTAACTTTACCTTACAATTAGTATCTAAAAAAACATCCCATGGAGAAAAATTCTGTTTTGATTCTCAACAATGAGCAGATCAACCATAAAATAAGAAGGATCGCTTACCAGATATATGAAAACAACCTTGAAGAAGACCAGATCATCCTGGCGGGGATAGCCAAGAGTGGCTTTCAGCTTGCGCAAAAGCTGCAGGCAGTACTACAGGAAATTTCTGATCTTGAAGTACTGCTCTGTGAGGTAAAAGTGAATAAAAAGAATCCGCTGCAGGCTGTCACCAGTAGTTTGTCACCTCAGGATTATGAAAATAAAGCCCTTGTATTAATAGATGACGTTTTAAACTCGGGCACCACTTTGATCTACGGAATAAGACACTTCCTGGATGTTCCGCTTAAACGTTTCAAAACTGCAGTTCTGGTTGACAGGAGCCATAAAAAATATCCGGTTAAGGCCGATTTTAAAGGCATCTCTCTCTCAACTTCCATTCATGAAACAGTAAAAGTACATTTTAAGCCGGGAGAAGATAAAGTGGAACTAGTCTAGGCTTTTCACAACCGTATGCACTACCTCCTCTACAGATTTACCATCTGTTAAAACCGTAAGGTCACTCTGATTGTAGTAGAAGGTGCGCTCAAATAAATGCTTTCGGATATAATCCCCAAGAACTTCAGGAGTTTTAAGGTCTTGTATTAATGGCCGGCTATCCTTTTCAACTATTAGCCTTTCCTTCAACTGAAGCAGACCTGTTTTGAGATATATCGAGGTAACAGACGCCGTATCTTTGATCAATTGCATATTTTTCCCGTAACAGGGGGTACCTCCTCCCAGGGAAAGAACATAACTCTCCTCCCTCTCCAGAAGCTTTTTAAGCACCTCTGTTTCCTTTCTGCGAAAATAAATCTCTCCATTGGTCGAAAAAATTTCAGGAATAGTTTTATTTTCTTCTGCACATATTTCGGCATCCAGATCCAGGAATTTAACAGATAAATGAGTAGCAAGGGCCTTCCCAACAGAACTTTTACCAGAACCCATGTAGCCTATGAGAATAATTTTCATGCTTAATTATATGATTTATAAGGAGTTTAATCTCTACTTTAAAATGATCTTCAAATTTATGTCAATTTCTTCTTGAAAAATAAATTAATGTGGGTATATTTGCACCCGCATTGGCAAAAATGCAAGTAACAAGATCTGGTAGCTCAGTTGGTAGAGCATCTCCCTTTTAAGGAGAGGGTCCTGGGTTCGAGCCCCAGCCAGATCACAAAACAAAGTTCTTATAAATATTGACCTGGTAGCTCAGTTGGTAGAGCATCTCCCTTTTAAGGAGAGGGTCCTGGGTTCGAGTCCCAGCCAGGTCACTTCTTTCTTCAAGAAATTAGTGTAAAACCCAAAAAGGGAAAACCATTGATTTTCTTCACACGGAGAATAAATTACGTTAAAGAAATCTTAAAGAAAGCCCAGGTGCTGGAACTGGTAGACAGGCATGGTTGAGGGCCATGTGTTCATTAGAGCGTGCGGGTTCGAGTCCCGCTCTGGGCACTTTTCAAAAAAATTACACTTTCTTCTCCTACTCCAATTCATTTTATTTCAACTCCTTAGGATTTTCACTTTTCTTACAACACTTCGTACAAAAAAACCTAAAATTCTGTTAATCACATTTTTAGCATCTTCTTGAGACAAAATAAATGCTACATTTATTTTAGTAATTTTTCATTTACCAGAAGATGCAATTCCAGTTATACTCTCAGCTTTTAAAATTAGATCTCTCCAACGACGATCTACTTCAAATGTATTATGTCCTTTACTACGACTTAAAACAGGAAGATAAAGACATGGCTGAGAATATTGCCAAACTTATAGAAATAAGGGAAAAGGCGAAAATTGAACTGCGGAAACTGCTTTTTAACATTAAAAATTCTATACAGGCTTCTGCAGTTGGAACTGCAGTCTTAAGTTTCTTACCGGTTTTTCTTAAGCTGGATTATTTGGCTCGCAACACCTTTAACAATTTAAATTTGAAGGTTTGCTATGAAAAAGAGAAAAAAAACATTAAATTGTATTACCAAACACTTTATAATCAGGATATTCCATCTTCCACGCTTGATGTTCTTTTTAAACACAAGAGTAAATTGGAATCCCTGCCATAAATAGATGAGAACAAATAGTAATTTTTACTGGGGGGCAAAAATTACTTGATAAAAAACTCCGGAAATAAACCTCCGGAGTTCTCATCTACTTTCTCGGAAAAAGCAATTCTAAACAGAATTGCTTTTTCTGTTTTTGGTTTAAACCTAAACAAAAAACTCCCGCTAGTGCGGGAGTTTTATATATATTAAAAGCTTTTTTTCTAAGCAGCGTTCTGCTTTTTTATAAGGTTAAGCGCAGAACCTTCCTTGTACCACTCAATTTGAGGTAGGTTGTAGGTGTGATTTGCCTTAATAGTATCCTTAGAGCCATCTGCATGCACAACTTCTATTGTAAGCTGCTTATCTGGCGCAAAACTTTCAAGATCGATAAAGTTGAAAGTGTCATCTTCCTGGATAAGATCATAATCACTTTCATTTGCAAAAGTAATCCCTAACATACCCTGCTTTTTCAAATTCGTCTCGTGAATTCGGGCAAAAGATTTCACCAACACCACCTTAACTCCAAGATGTCTTGGCTCCATAGCAGCATGTTCTCTGGAAGAACCTTCCCCGTAATTATGATCTCCCACTACCACTGTAGGTATTCCCGCAGCTTTATACTTTCGTTGGGTTGCAGGTACCCCATCATATTCACCGGTAATCTGGTTCTTTACGAAGTTGGTTTTCATATTGAAAGCGTTTACAGCACCAATTAGACAGTTGTTTGATATATTGTCCAGGTGACCCCTAAAACGCAACCAAGGTCCCGCCATAGAGATATGGTCTGTAGTACACTTTCCGTGAGCTTTAATAAGAAGTTTTGCTCCAGTTAAATTTTTACCGTCCCAAGGCTGGAATGGATCAAGTAACTGTAACCTTTCAGAGTTAGGATTAACTTTAACCTCTACACTCGAACCATCTTCGGTAGGAGCAAGATATCCAGGATCTTCAACATCAAAACCTTTTGGAGGCAATTCAAGACCTGTTGGCTCATCAAGTTTCACATATTCCCCATCTTCATTAAGAAGTGTATCTCTGGAAGGATCAAAATCCAATCTTCCGGAAATTGCGATTGCAGCCACCATTTCAGGTGATCCTACAAAAGCGTGGGTATTAGGGTTACCATCTGCCCTTTTTGAGAAGTTTCGGTTAAACGAATGTACAATAGTATTTTTCTCTTCACCTTTACGGTCACTTCTATCCCACTGCCCAATACATGGCCCACAGGCATTAGTAAATATAGTGGCATCAAGATCTTCAAATATTTGTAACAAACCATCTCTTTCGGCAGTAAAACGAATCTGTTCAGATCCGGGGTTAATACCAAAATCAGACTTAGCTTTTATTTTCTTATCTACTGCTTGTTTTGCGATAGAAGCAGCACGGGTAAGATCTTCATAAGAAGAGTTGGTACATGATCCTATCAAGCCCCAGTCTACATTAATTGGCCAGTCATGTTCTTTGGCTTTTTCAGCCATTTCTGAAATTGGCGTAGCAAGATCTGGTGTGAAAGGCCCGTTTAAATGAGGCTTAAGTTCAGAAAGATTGATCTCAATCACTTCATCAAAATACTGCTCTGGGTTAGCGTAAACTTCAGGATCACCGGTAAGGTGTTCTTTCACTTCATTGGCAGCATCTGCAACATCGGCACGATTTGTCGCACGAAGGTACCTCGCCATAGATTCATCATAGCCAAAGGTAGAAGTAGTTGCTCCAACCTCTGCTCCCATGTTACAAATAGTTCCTTTTCCGGTAGCCGACATTGACTCGGCACCTTCACCAAAATACTCGATGATCGCTCCAGTACCACCTTTCACAGTAAGTATGCCAGCTACTTTTAAGATCACATCTTTTGATGAAGTCCATCCGGAAAGCTTACCTGTAAGCTTAACTCCAATTAGCTTTGGAAATTTTAGTTCCCATGCCATTCCTGCCATAACATCTACAGCATCTGCACCACCAACACCTATAGCAACCATTCCAAGACCACCGGCATTCACCGTATGAGAATCGGTACCAATCATCATTCCTCCAGGGAAGGCATAATTCTCCAGTACTACCTGGTGAATAATTCCCGCTCCCGGTTTCCAGAATCCAATCCCATATTTATTTGAAACAGATTCAAGAAAGTCAAAAACCTCATCACTGGATTTCTTTGCGCTTGGTAAATCAAACTGCGCCCCAAGTTTTGCCTGGATCAGGTGATCACAGTGTACTGTAGTAGGAACGGCCACGTTCTTTTTCCCAGCCTGCATAAATTGCAGCAAAGCCATTTGAGCAGTTGCATCCTGGCAGGCAATCCTGTCTGGCGCAAACTCTACATAATCTTTACCTCGGGTAAATTTTTGAGTCGGTTTTCCATCCCACAAGTGAGAATAAAGGATCTTTTCTGAAAGGGTTAAAGGTTTACCAACAGCCTCACGTGCGGCATTAACGCGCTCGCCCATCTGGCTGTAAACCTTCTTGATCATATCAATATCGTATGCCATATCTTGAATTTATTAATATTCTGAAGTGTTGCAAAATTACAAATTCCTGCCCGATTTAAAAAATTATAACCAAACCTGAAAATTACCTGAAGATAATTTAGCAGTTCATGAAAAAACTATATATAAAAATAAGCTAATGCTATAAAATTAGCATAAAAACAAGAATATGGTAAATATGAAGCTTTATTTTATCCTTTCTGAAAAATAAGCACCCTCTATCAGGTCAATTTTTCAGCAAAAACAAGTGTACAACAACACTTTTTAACAACAAGAGAGACAGTCTTTTGAAGCTGCTCCTGAATCGCATAGATGGAAGATAAATAGTATCAGCAAACAGTACTCCTGAAGATAACAGGGAGAAGAACCAATTAACTGGAAATAATTTGTGCACTATACTTCGGAAGTAAACAGTAATGCACACGAAGAAGTTATATCAGTTCTAAAAACTTTAGAGCAGACTCTTGATAATATGCTCTTCCGAAATTCCTTCGGCTTCAGCTTTGTAATTTTTAATCACCCTATGCCTAAGAATTCCAAAGGCCACTGCCTGCACATCTTCAATATCGGGTGAAAATTTTCCTCTTACCGCTGCATTAGCTTTGGCTCCTAAAATGAGGTTTTGAGAAGCTCTTGGTCCGGCGCCCCAATCTACATATTCCTTTACAAGAGAGGTAGCTCTATTTCCTTCGGGACGGGTTTTCCCCACAAGGTCTACCGCATATTCCACAACATTATCGGCCACGGGTATGCGTCGAATCAAATGCTGAAAATTGACAATTTCAGGAGCGGTAAATAGAGGATTTATATCCTTTACCTCATCTGATGTAGTATTCTTCACTACCTCGATTTCCTCTTCAAAGGAGGGATATTCCAGTTTGATGGCGAACATAAACCGGTCAAGCTGCGCCTCGGGTAATGGATAGGTACCCTCCTGCTCAATAGGATTTTGAGTTGCGAGCACAAAATAGGGCAGGTCTAACTTATAATGTTGACCGGCCACGGTTACCGATCGCTCCTGCATGGCTTCCAGTAAGGCTGCCTGGGTTTTAGGCGGAGTTCTGTTAATCTCATCAGCAAGAATGATATTGCCAAAAACAGGACCTTTTATAAATTTAAAATGCCGGTTCTCATCTAATATCTCCGAGCCCAGAATATCACTCGGCATAAGATCTGGAGTAAACTGAATTCTTTTAAAATTAAGCCCAAGGGCCTGGGCTATGGTATCAACCATCAGGGTCTTGGCAAGGCCTGGAACTCCAATAAGCAGGGAATGCCCTCCCGAAAAAACAGATAAAAGGATCTGGTCTATTACTTGTTGCTGGCCAACAATTCTTTTGGCGATTTCCTGCCTTAATTGCTGATGCCGTTTAACCAGATTTTCTACCGCTTCTACATCTGTCATACCTGCCAAAAATGTCATTTATTTCTTAAGCCAGTTGCTGGAATATTCGCAATCTCGATACTCTCCATTTACCTTAACATACGTCTCCTTGATCTTTTCTGCCTGCCATTTTTCAATAGCTTCAAGCTGCTTATCCCTAAGTGCAAGTTCTTTGATCTTGTTAAAGTCCTGGGCATAGTCTGCCTTATGTTCTTTGTACCTGTTAGTAACAGTGATTAATTTATAAAAAGGTCTTCCGGTATTGTCTTGATCTGTGATAATGTTCGAAACCTCTCCCTTCTCAAGATTGACAACCTGCTCGTATAGCAACGGATCAATTTTGGCAAGTTCAAACCTAGTATCACCAGTGGTAGGATTTACTAACTTTCCTCCGCTTTCACGAGTTTCTTTTTCATCTGAAACTTCTTTAGCAGCATCGGCAAAAGAAATTTCCTCATTACTGATCCTTTCTCTTACATTTTCGATTTCGTCAAAAGCTTTTTGCTTGGTCTCTTCGGTAACATCAGGAATTAAAAGGATGTGACGCACATCTACCTGCTGCCCACGAATTTTATCGACCATAAGAATGTGATAACCAAATTCAGTCTTAAAGGGTTTGCTCACCTCCCCTTCCTGAAGGGAAAATGCAGCATCTTTAAATTCTTTTACAAAAGGATCCTGACGGGTAAGCGTAATTTTTCCTCCCGAAGACCTCGAACCTGGATCCTGAGAATACAAAACCGCTTTTGTAGCAAAGCTGGCTCCATTCTCCAGTACATCTGCACGCATTTCATTCAGTCGTGCTATAATTTCATCTTTTTCTTCCTGCGGAATTTCCGGCTTCACTACAATCTGTGCAATTTCAACCTCATCCCCAAATACAGGACGCTCGTCTTCGGGAATCTCTGTAAAGAATGCCCTCACCTCTTCAGGAGTGATCTCTACGGCATCAACAATTTTCCGCTGCATTTCAGAAGCAAGCCTGTTCTGCTTGTTAATTTCAAAAAGTTCAGCTCTAAAATCAGCTTCACTATCCTTTTTATAGAACTCGAGTACTTTTTCAAGAGAACCTACCTGTTGGGTCATATAAGCCAATTGCTGATCAATATTGGCATTGATCTCGGCATCAGAAACTATGATACTGTCCTGTATGGCGTGGTGAGCGTAAAGCTTGTTCTCCATTAACCTACCTGCAAGGTTACAGTTGGTCACATCTTTAGTAGAAACGCCCTGGCTTTGAAGCTCAAGGTACATCTTATCAATATCACTTTCAAGCACAACAAAATCACCAATTACTGCTGCTACTCCATCTACCTTAAAACGGCCACTCCTGTCCTGTATTTTTTGCTGAATTTCCGATTCAATACCAATTGCGGTACTGTCGGTAACTATTACTTCCTGCGCATGAACATTGCTCCCGCCCACGATAAGGGATAATAGGCCCAGTGATTTAATTATAGATCTCAAATTCGTCATTTTTAATAGCATCTTGTGTAATATCTTTTTCTAATTTTTTAATGAGATCCAGCTTTCTTTTATTCAGCAGGATCTGCTTTATACCCGGTAAGGAATACTCCAGGGGCGCCTGTTCATTGCGCAGCTTAACATCCTCAACAGAGACCAAATATACTCCTAATGAGTCTTCAAGCTGCATAAAATTTTTGTTTTTTAAGAATTCAGGATTGTCCTGAGGCGTTAAAGGCCGAATTTTATCGTAAACCTCTTTTGTTTTAACCCAAACAGAATCATTGAGTGAATATGAATTGAACTGAATGGCCATATCCAGCAATGCCTGCCTGTCTTCCTGGCTAAACCTGATAAACCGTTTTTTTATAGTTTCAAAGTCCTTGTTGTTCTTGGTAATATTGATATACCTCACCTTCACAAGGTTCTCATTAAGAAAAAAATTCTCTCCATTTTCTTCGTAATAAGCTTCGGCTGCCTCTCTTGAAATACTGGTGTCGAGTTCCCGGCTCACGATAGCATCGGTATAGGCTTTAGCATAAAGTTCGTTCTTGTAGTTCTGCACCAGGCGATCAAATTCTGCCTGCTGTTCACTACTCAAATTAACCCGCGCCCTGTCAAGCAGCAATTTTTGAGTGGCCCATCGGGTAATGAAGTTATTTACCAAAAGTGTACTGTCTTCAGGAGAAGTGTTGGCCGAAATTAAAGTGGCTACATCATCCCTGTACAGATATGCATCATTTACGCGTGCAATAACTTCTTTCTCTTCGGGTTCATTGAGCAGGTTGCAGCTTCCGGTTAAAAAGCCCAAAAACAGTAAGAAGAAAAGTCTTTTTTTGACAGTCAAATTAGTCTTAAATATTATGAGTTCGCAAAAATACGAATTCCAAACAGTATACCAACCTGCAGATAAAACGAAAGAATTTCACAAAAATTTTACTTTTGGCCTGGCTTTCGCTATGCTAAAGTCAAAGAAGCCAAATTTCATCACATGTCTAAAGAACGCAAACTAAAACTTATCTGGGATTTTCGTGGCCCTGATTCCGAAATTACCGCCAAACATCACGCTCATCACTTACAGGAATTCTTTAATACCAACGCTTTATCAATAAATATTTTGGGTAGCGAAAAATTATCTGAAACCCATGCCATTGCTTTTTTGGTAGTGACTAACGATGAAATGCCGGCGGTTCGTGACGCTCTAAAACCTCATCGTGGACAGCTTTATGAAGATTAGTAAAAAAATATTTTCTTAAAATCTTCATAAATGCCTCTGCTCCTTTATATTTGCGAAAATCAAAACAGAATCATGAAAAAATATCTTTTAGTTTTAAGCTTTACCTTCCTAAGTCTAACAGCCTTTGCACAGTCAAAAATAGGAACCATAGATGCCGATTATATCCTGAACCAATTGCCTGAAATGACCCAGGTCAACGAAGGACTCAAAACCTATAATGAAGATCTTCAAAAAGAACTTGAATCAAACGTTACTAAGTACGAAACCCTGGTAAAAGACTATCAGGCAAACAGCACAACCTTTTCTGAAGAAGACAGAAAAACAAAAGAATCAGAGATCATGGGTCTTGAAAATGACATTAAAGGTTTTCGTCAAAAAGCCAGCCTAATGATGCAGATGAAGAGAAATGAACTTACCAAGGCACTTTATGAGAAGATCAATGCTGCCATGCTACAGGTGATCCAGGAAGAGAATTACACACAGATCTTCCATGCCGGCGGAAATAGCCTGGCCTATTCTGCTGAAGAATTTGATATTACCATGAAAGTTCTTGATAAATTAGGAATTACCGTGAAGCAATAAATTTAGGAGTCAGTGGTTAAAAGTGCTGCAATGACTGAAGGTCAATCACTATAATCATTGACACAGCTAAAAAAAAGGAGGGTCTCAAAAATGGCATTTTTGAGACCCTCCTTTTTTTGGGCTTTGCTATCTACTCTTATCTACAAACTCCTGAACTATGAACTATCTGCTGTAGTTAGGTGATTCTTTTGTGATGGTCACATTATGTGGATGGCTTTCGTTTATTCCTGAAGCTGTTATCTTCACAAACTTAGCCGATTCCTGCAGGGCAGCAACATCTTTTGCCCCGCAATATCCCATTCCGGCACGCAGGCCTCCTATAAACTGGTGGATACTTTCATAAAGATCCCCTTTGTAAGGCACCCTTCCTACTATACCTTCGGGCACCAGCTTTTTGATATCATCTTCCACATCCTGAAAATATCGATCTTTAGAGCCTTGTTTCATAGCTTCTACAGATCCCATTCCGCGATAAGACTTGAATTTTCTTCCTTCGTAGATTATAGTTTCTCCCGGCGATTCTTTTGTACCTGCCAAAAGTGAGCCCAGCATCACGCAATCGGCTCCGGCAGCAATAGCTTTTGGAATATCTCCTGTATAGCGAATTCCTCCATCAGCAATTACAGGAACGCCGCTGCCTTTTATGGCTGCTGCAACTTCCAGTACGGCCGAGAATTGTGGAAAACCTACCCCGGCAACCACTCTTGTAGTACATATTGATCCTGGACCAATTCCTACTTTTACAGCATCGGCTCCGGCTTCTACAAGATATTTGGCAGCCTCGGCAGTAGCAATATTTCCAACTACTACTTCCAGGTCGGGGAACTTCCTTTTCACCTCCTTAAGTACTGTCACCACTCCTTTAGTGTGTCCGTGAGCCGTATCTATAACAATGGCATCCACTCCTGCTTTCACCAAAGCTTCGGCTCTTTCAACTGCATCACCTGTAACGCCAATGGCAGCGGCTACGCGAAGCCTTCCGAAGGAATCTTTATTGGCAATAGGTTTTTGGGTAAGCTTTGTAATATCCCTGAAGGTGATAAGGCCAACAAGTTTATCTTCAGAATTAACAACTGGCAGTTTTTCAATCTTGTTTTGCTGCAGTATCACTTCGGCATCTTCAAGGGAAGTACCTTCGGCTACTGTAACCAAATTCTCAGAAGTCATTACTTCCGAAATTGGCCTGTTGTTATTTTTTTCAAACCGCAAATCGCGATTTGTCACTATTCCAAGTAATTTTCCATCTTCATCAACAATGGGAATGCCGCCAATGCTATGCTCACGCATATTTTCTTTAGCGTCTTTCACCTTTGCTGTAATTGGGAGAGTGATAGGATCAATGATCATCCCACTTTCTGCCCTCTTCACTTTTCGCACCTTGAGCGCCTGCTCTTCGGCGGTCATGTTTTTGTGCAAAACACCAATTCCTCCTTCACGTGCAATGGCAATAGCCATACGTGATTCGGTCACAGTATCCATAGCTGCGGAAACAATAGGCACATTGAGGCCAATGTTGCGGGTAAACTTAGATTGAATATTAACTTCGCGGGGAAGGATTTCTGAAAAGGCAGGGACTAAGAGTACGTCATCGTAAGTGAGTCCTTCGCCCAGGATCCTGGAGGTGTGTGCGATCATGGCAATTAAGATTTAATTGCGTGCAAATATACATTCTTTTAACCACAAATTAACCGAACTGAAAATTAATTATTTAGAAGCCCCAAAACTGAAGTGCCAAAAATGCCATTTTTGGAACCTATTTTTTCAATGATAAGCAGAAAATATTTTGGTGGCTTCATTATGAGAGGATTCAAAGCTCATCATCCTAACATTTGTGTCATCTTTTTTAGACGTAAAATATGATAATAATTTTTCAGTAGGCATGTTTCCTGTAAGCTCGTCTTTTGCCATTGGGCAGCCACCAAATCCCTGTATCGCACCATCAAATCTTTTGCAACCCGATTTATAAGCCGCATCTACCTTCTCAAACCATTTTGCGGGAGTGGTATGAAGGTGTGCCCCAAATTCTATTTTTGGATACTTCGGAATTAAATTTGAATACAGATAAGTAATAATATCGGGGGTGGAACTACCAATAGTGTCTGAGAGCGAGAGGATCTTTACACCCATTCCGGAGAGTTTTTCTGTCCACTCCCCCACAATCTCCACATCCCACGGATCTCCGTAAGGGTTTCCAAAACCCATAGACAGGTATGCCACCACTTCTTTACCCGAAGCATCGGCGATATTGAGGATTTCCTGCAGGGTTTCAACAGATTCGGCTATGGTCTTATGGGTATTTCGCATCTGGAAGTTTTCAGAAATCGAAAAAGGATAGCCTAAATAGTCTATTTCAGGATGTTGGGCAGCATCCTGGGCGCCCCGCGTATTCGCAACGATGGCCAGCAGCTTACTTTGTGTTCTCGAAAGATCGAGTTTAGATAAAACTTCAGCAGTATCGGCCATTTGAGGAATCGCTTTTGGAGAAACAAAACTTCCGAAGTCAATAGTGTCGAATCCGCAACGCAACAAAGACTGAATGTACTGAACTTTTTTTTCTGTAGGAATGAACTGCTTTATTCCCTGCATGGCGTCTCGCGGACATTCAATAATTTTTAATTTCCCCATGAGTCAAATATAGAATTTAGTATTGAGATATGAGAATTGAGATTCTGAAGTAGGAAGTAGAATTTTTTCGCCATAAACTTGTTTCAGGGCCTTATTTTAATGTTTACCCCGGCACCGATTACAAATCCGCGCCATCTTATCAGAAAGAAGCTAAGGGTTAACTGCTAAAGGCTAATAGCTTCTTCTCAGCACTAACTACTTACTACTCTTTACCCTACACTAATATAAACATGCCAATCCCAACAAAAACCACCACCTGCAACCATTTAAAAATCTGGGCTGAAGCAGGGTGCTTTTGAAGATAGACAGAAATTTTTCCTGCAAGAATAGCAACGGCAGCGAAGATAAGGAAAGCCTGAAGCATGAATAGAAACCCGAGAACGTAGAACTGGTAAACTGTATTGCCTTGTGGATCCCAAAGGAAGCCCGGGAAAAAGGCGAGGAAGAAAATGGCAACTTTTGGGTTTAAAACATTCATTAAAAATCCCCTTTTGAAGAGGGCAGCTAATTTCTTCTTTTGTTCGGCAGCCGGCGCTTTGACGGTTATCGTCGAATCGCTTTTATAGACCTTCCAGGCCAGGTAGAACAAATATGCCGCTCCCAAAAGCCTGATCATTAGAAATAAATTTTCGGACTGCTTAATTATTGCTGAAATCCCAAAAGCAACAAGGCTGGTGTGAACGATAATTCCGCTTACCAGGCCAAGAGCAGTAACAATCCCGTGTTTTTTCCCATTGGTCATACCCTGAACCAATACATAAATTATATCGGGGCCGGGAGAAAGGGTGAGCAGCACGGCAGCTGCAAGAAAAGCTATGAGTTCTCCCGCCACTAGGAACGTGCTAGAATTGCCTGATTGATCTTCTTCACTAACTGCGGCCCTTCATAGATAAAACCTGTGTAAAGCTGTACCAAAGCGGCCCCTGCCTCAAGTTTTTCAATAGCATCTTCGGGAGACATGATGCCTCCTACTCCAATAATTGGAAAGGCTTTATTGCTTTTTTTTGAAAGAAAACGAATAACCTCTGTTGCACGTTTAGCTAACGGCTGTCCACTTAATCCACCAGTTTCATCTTTGTCTGCTGAAGTGAGACCTTCGCGGGAAATGGTGGTGTTGGTGGCTATAACTCCGGCAATTCCGGTTTCTTTTATAATATCTATGATATCGAGGAGCTGGGAATCGGTAAGATCGGGTGCAATTTTAAGCAGGATTGGTTTCTGCACCGGGCGCTTTAAATTTTCCTGTTGCAGGGTATTGAGTAGCTTAGTTAGCGGTTCCTTATCCTGTAGCTCCCTAAGGTTTGGTGTATTGGGAGAACTTACATTGACCACAAAATAATCTACCTGCTCAAAAAGGGCATTAAAGCAGATCAAATAATCATCAACAGCTTTTTCATTGGCCGTGACTTTATTTTTACCAATATTTCCGCCAATAAGAACTCCGTTGTTCTTTTTCAGTCTTTCTACCGCTTCTGTCACCCCTCCATTATTAAAGCCCATCCTGTTGATAATGGCTTTGTCTTCTTTTAGCCTGAAAAGCCTTTTTTTCTCATTTCCCGGCTGTGGCTTTGGGGTTAAAGTGCCTATTTCAATAAATCCGAAGCCAAAATTAGAAAGCTCCTTATATAGTTTTGCATCTTTATCAAACCCGGCAGCCAAACCTACGGGGTTAGGAAATTTAATTCCGAAGACTTCCCGCTCCAGCCTTTTATCTTCAACTACAAATTGTTTTCGAACAAGTTTTTGGCTTACGGGAAGAAGAAACAATTTCCGAAGAGCAGAAAAGGTGAAATAATGCACCTTCTCGGGATCAATATTGAAAAGCAGGGGCCGGATTATTTTTTGATACATGAAGTGGGTTTTGCACAAAATTAACACAAAGCTGCATAAAAAAGTATGAAAATAGAAAAGGTTTTGAACCTACTTTTTATATCGCTACTTTTGGGAAAACTACCTTAAAAATGACTAATAAGCAGCAAATCATTGACCGCTTTTTAAGCTATGTCAAGATAGATACTCAAAGTGACGAAACAAGTGAAGCAACTCCCAGTACAGAGAAACAGTGGGATTTAGCCAATAAGCTAAAGGCCGAGTTAGAGACCATGGGCATGCAGGAAGTGAGCATAGATGAACATGCCTATGTAATGGCAACTTTACCTTCAAATGTTGCACATGATGTGCCTGTAATAGGTTTTGTAGCTCATTTTGATACCACGCCCGACTTTTCGGGAACCAATGTTAATCCGCAGATCATCGAAAAATATGACGGAAAAGATATTATACTGAACAAGGAAAAGAACATCGTTCTATCACCCGAATATTTTGATGACCTCTTACAATACGAAGGACAAACCATCATTACTACCGATGGTACCACCCTGCTGGGCGCCGATGATAAAGCCGGAATTACCGAGATTATGGAAGCCATGAAGTATCTTATTGAACATCCAGAAATTCCACATGGCAAGATCCGGGTTTGTTTTACGCCCGATGAAGAAATTGGTCGCGGTGCACACAAATTTGATGTGGAGAAATTTGGTGCAGAATGGGCGTACACTATGGACGGTAGCCAGGTTGGAGAACTTGAATACGAAAATTTCAATGCAGCCGGTGCCGTTGTGAAGGTAAGCGGAAAAAGCGTGCACCCGGGTTATGCCAAGGATAAAATGATAAACAGCATGTATATTGCGATGGATTTTATTAACTCCCTGCCACGCCTGGAGACTCCTGAACATACTGAAGACAGACAGGGCTTTTTTCACCTCAACGCAATTGAAGGGGATGTGGAAGAAACTACGCTTCATTACATTATTCGCGACCATGACCTGGAGCATTTTGAAGCCCGAAAGGAAATGATCAAAGATCTTGCAGCAGAGATATGCAGCCAATACGAAAGAGATTGTGTGACTGTAGAAGTAAAAGACCAGTACTACAACATGAGAGAGAAAGTAGAACCGGTGATGCATATTGTTGATATTGCCGAGGCTGCAATGAAAAAAGCGGATGTCACGCCAATCATCAAACCAATTCGTGGTGGTACCGATGGAGCTCAACTTAGCTTTAAAGGCCTTCCCTGCCCTAATATCTTTGCCGGTGGTCATAATTTCCACGGAAAATATGAATATGTGCCGGTAGAAAGTATGCAGAAAGCGGTGGAAGTAATTGTACAAATAGCCGAACTTACAGCTGAAAAGCATAAGTAAAGGCGGGCCAAATTACAAATCCGTACTAGCCGTAATAAGACCTCACAGGTTTTGAAAACCTGCGAGGTCTTCATTTAAAACCTGGTGAGTAATTGCAGCTCATTAATATACTACCCAATGGCAGTACTTGAAGAAAGTATTAAATTGGATGCACCCGGCCTAAAGTGAATGGCAAATAAAGTAGTTTCAATAGCTGCATTTCACAATCACTCTTATAAATCACCTCCCAAAAAGTCAACTTAATGCAGCTTTTCTATCCTCAGAAATAAAAAACTTCTTTCGCGCAGGAGTTTATCGTCCTTCACATAATTTCATAAAAAAACCTCTCAAAAAATTGAGAGGTTTTTTTATGAAGAGCCGATGGAGGGACTCGAACCCACGACCTGCTGATTACAAATCAGCTGCTCTAGCCAGCTGAGCTACATCGGCGAATGCTTTATTACTATAAAGCGTTTATCTTTTCGACAAGGACTTTGGCTTTAACCTCAAATTCCTTTTCTATTCCTCTAAAATGTTGTTTTTTATTCTCAACATCTTTTTGGTTCATCTTTCCTATCAATTCGTCAAAATCTGATATTGCCTCATCGACAACTTTTTCAGATTTAGCAGGATCTTCATCAGGGTGGGTAATCTGGTGCAGATAAGCCGCCTCAATGATGTCTCCAAAGACGTAATTCATATCTCTCTTTAATGTTCTTCTATTCGCCATCTTTCGCGTAATTTTTCAGGTGCGAATTTACACTATTTCTCAATTCAAAAAACAGTTTTTCATAAAAAAATTATTCTCCTTTGTAAGTGACGTAATTCCTGGGGGTTTCATATAAGGTCACTTCAAGGTCGAGATGTGGCTCCAGCTCTAATCGCAGCTTACGCCATATTACAATAGCAATATTTTCGGCAGTGGGGTTTAAGTCTTTGAATTCCGGAACTTCAATATTAAGATTCTTATGATCAAAAGGCACTTCGATCTTCTCATAGATCAATTCTTTCAAATTTTTAAGATCCATAACAAAACCTGTTTCCTGATTGATCTCCCCCGTAACGGCCACCACCAACTCATAATTATGACCGTGATAGTGCGGATTGCTGCACTTCCCAAAGACACGACGGTTCTTCTCATCATCCCAGTCTTTTCTATGCAGCCTGTGAGCCGCATTAAAATGTGCCTTCCTGTTTACCGTTACTCTCATTGCTGGATGTGCTTGTAGTATTTATCAAAAATAATTTTAAACCAGGCCGTATATATTTCGGGATTGTCTTTCATATCCTTCTTCAAATCTTCAAGAGACATCCATTTGTAGGCATGTGCTTCTTCAGGATTTAAATTTGGCTCCTCGTTATAATAGCCCACCAGGATATGATCAAATTCATGCTCGGTAAGACCGTTATCAAAGGGAGCCTTGTAAATAAAGGAAATAGTGTCTTTTAATTCAGTTGAAAACCCCATCTCTTCCTGCAGCCGTCTTTTCCCTGCTTCAATATTGGTTTCCCCTTCTCTCTGGTGGCTGCAACAGGTATTGGTCCAAAGGCCGGGAGAATGATATTTACCCAATGCGCGCTGCTGAATCATGAGCTCATTCTTATCATTAAAGACAAAGACCGAAAATGCCCTATGCAGCAAAGCTTTTTCATGAGCTTCCATCTTTGGCATGAGGCCAATTTGCTCATCTTTTTCGTTCACCAGGATCACTTGTTCTTCTTTCATCGCAAAATTTGAGCTTCAAATGTACAAAATCAGTCGGGAAATCCATTTTTTCAGACTTCAGAAAAGAAGTAAAACGAGTGAAGGCCTATAGCATTAATTTCACGATCAAATAATTATCTTTGCAGCCTTAAATACAAGTATGAAGTTTTCAGAAGAGATCAAGAGAAGAAGGACCTTTGGGATCATTTCCCACCCCGATGCCGGTAAAACCACATTAACCGAAAAACTACTGCTATTTGGTGGAGCCATTCAGGAGGCGGGAGCGGTAAAATCGAACAAGATCAAAAAAGGGGCAACCAGTGACTTCATGGAAATTGAGCGGCAAAGAGGGATCTCGGTAGCCACTTCTGTACTTGCTTTTGAATATGAGGGAACTAAGATCAACATTCTTGACACCCCGGGGCACAAGGATTTTGCTGAAGATACTTTTCGTACGCTCACTGCCGTAGACAGCGTAATTGTTGTTATTGACGTTGCAAAAGGGGTTGAGGAACAAACTGAAAAACTGGTGGAAGTTTGCCGTATGCGCAACATTCCCATGATCGTGTTCATTAACAAACTTGACCGGGAAGGAAAAGATGCTTTTGAACTGCTTGACGAGATTGAGCAAAAACTTAACCTAACCGTTACTCCGCTGAGTTTCCCGATTGGGATGGGTTATGATTTTAAAGGTATTTACAACATCTGGGAACAGAACGTAAACCTGTTTACGGGCGACCCAAGAAGGGATATTGAAGAAACCGTTGAGATTTCGGACCTGGAATCTAACGAACTTGATAAACTGATTGGCGAAAAGGCTGCCGGTACTTTAAGGGATGAGCTTGAACTCGTGCACGGTGTTTACCCCGATTTTGACAAAGAGGCTTACCTGGCCGGAAACCTGCAACCTGTATTTTTCGGTTCTGCCCTAAATAACTTTGGAGTGCGGGAGTTGCTGGATTGTTTTATCACAATCGCGCCTCCTCCAAGGCCAAAAGACAGCGATATCAGAAAAGTGGAACCTTCCGAAGATAATTTTACGGGCTTTGTATTTAAGATACACGCCAACATGGATCCCAAACACCGGGACAGGCTGGCATTCATTAAGATCGTTTCCGGAAAGTTTGAGAGAAATACTCCCTACCTGCACGTAAGGCACAACAAAAAGCTTAAATTCTCAAGCCCCAATGCCTTTTTTGCTGAAAGAAAAGAGATCGTAGATGTTTCGTATCCCGGAGATATTGTTGGACTTCACGACACTGGCAACTTTAAAATTGGAGATACCTTAACTGAAGGGGAAGAGCTGCGATATAAGGGAATTCCAAGCTTCTCGCCAGAACATTTCCGGTATATCAACAATGCCGATCCTATGAAATCAAAACAGCTGGAAAAAGGAATTGACCAGCTTATGGATGAAGGGGTGGCACAGTTATTTACGCTCGAACTTAACGGCCGTAAAGTAATTGGAACTGTTGGGGCACTGCAGTTTGAGGTGATCCAATACCGCCTTGAACACGAATACGGCGCCAAGTGTACTTACGAAAACCTGAACGTTCACAAGGCCTGCTGGGTAGAACCAAATGATCCAAAAAGTGAAGAATTCAAAGATTTTAAAAGGGTAAAACAAAAATTCCTGGCTATAGACAAACAGGGACAGCTGGTTTTTCTTGCCGACTCCGCTTTTTCACTACAAATGGCGCAGCAAAAATATCCCAATATAAAATTCCACTTTACTTCGGAATTTTAGATTTACAAGCTAAAATTACCTTCCAAAAATGGCATTTTTGGAAGGTAATTATTTTTTAATGCAGTCTTTCAATAAGAACTACAATCGCTCCTTCAGGAATTGGGGTGCTTTTAACTGGAAGAATTCTACAAGTTCAAGGCGTTTAGTTTCAGACAAAAGCCGGTAGTAATTCCCGTCTTCGGCGCAGTAATGCACAAAATCCCGAATTCTGTTTTCCGGAATTGAAAGGTCTTCAAAAAAGGAGGTTGGAAAGGCTCCTACTCCTGTAAGCTTCCCTTAAAACCGAACTGTTTAAAAGTATAATAACTCTTAATTTTAAACAGTATGAAAAAAAGTAAATTTTCCCCTCAGCAAATCTCTAAGATCCTCAAAGAATTCGATAACGGTAAAACAGCTGCCGAGATCAGTCGTGAATATGGTGTAAGCACCGCTGCTTTTTACAAATGGCGAGAACGTTTTAGCGGAATGAATGGCAAAGAGCTTAAGCGACTCAAAGAACTTGAGGAAGAGAATCGTCGACTCAAGCAAATGTATGCCACCCTTTCTTTGGATCATGAGATGGCTAAAGAGATCATCGAAAAAAAGCTCTAAAGCCTTGCCGTAAGCGAACCATAGCTAAAGAACTTGCTCATTACGGTATAAGCAGGGCGTGCCGTGTTTTAAAAATGAGCAAGAGTGTGTTTTATTATAAACCTCTCCCTAAAGATGATAAACCCATAGAAGAAGCCTTACAGCAAAAGGCAGAGAAGTATAGTGAGGAAGGTTTTTGGATGGCTTATGAGCGACTGCGTAAGGAAGGAAAGCCGTGGAACCATAAAAGAGTTTATCGTGTCTATAAAAACCTTGGCTTAAGCTTAAGGCGTAAAGTGAAGAAAAGATTACCAGCAAGAGTAAAAGAACCCTTAGAAGTACCTGAGACCCTTAATCATACCTGGAGTATGGATTTTGTGACAGATGTCCTGGATAATAAAAGAAGGTTTAGGGCCTTTACTATTATTGATGATTATAACCGGGAGGCACTTCACATAGAAGTAGATTTTTCCTTGCCCAGCAATAGAGTTATTTGGGTATTAAACCACCTAATTAATCGAAGAACAAAACCTCAGAAAATAAGAATGGACAATGGTCCTGAGTTTATTGCTAAAATAGCTTCAGAATGGAGTCAGATGCATGGAATCAACTTCAAATATATCCAACCAGGAAAACCTACACAGAATGCTTTTATTGAACGATTCAATGGAAGTTATAGAAGAGGAGTTTTAAATAAATACATTTTTGAAGATCTGGATCAGGTACGAGAACAAACACAGGTATGGATGGATGATTACAATAATCAAAGACCTCACGATGCATTAGGAAAAATGGCTCCAATAGAATATGCAGAATTTAATTCTCTAATAGCAACTACAGATAAAACCAAAAACAATAATTTTATATCATCAAGCAGTTCTAATTAGGGGGAGCTTACACTCCGGCATCTACCGCTTGAGCACGATCTTCATTGGCTGCAGCTTTTTGAAGCATTGCAGTTTTGCCATTCAAGCGATTTATTATTCCGTCGAGACTTACGTTGAGATTGCCGGGAGGATTATATTTTGAAGTGGTGCTCACGTTTGAGGCTGTTTTCAACTTTCGTTCAATTGAGGTGGGCCTCGGCGTATCGCTCATAGGAAAACCAAGATCGGCCTGGGTGAGTGTCGGGATGTTTTTTAGATCTGTGGTAAGATTGCCGCTAAGGTTAATATCGCTGATGTTTACTTCGGAAAGCTCATCAACTTTCTCCACGAGAAGCACTGTCAAAAATGGCTTTTTTAACACCTCCCGGGTCACTATAATCTCCCGGGATTCATATTGGACCGAAGAAAACAGGAGCGTATCATTGACACTGACTTCTACTTCAAATAAACCTTCAGAACTATTCGTTGTTCCCTGCTTTGAAGTTAAATTGATGATATTAATGGAAGAAACTTCGGCATCAGGTGTCAGGATCTTCCCCTTCAACAGAGATCTTTCCTGACTAAAAGAGGAAAAATAGACGATAAAGAAAACCAGGAAGCAGAAAGATCTCATTCTTACTCTTCTGAAGTTATTTGTTCTTCCTGCAGTTTTTCTGCTTTAAATTCGGGTGCCTTTGTTTCATAGAACTGCACCAGTTCCAGACGCATATCTTCACGCAAGTAAGAGACATAGTCGGGATCTTTGGCACAGAAATAAACGAAATCCCGTATTTGATCTTCAGCAACACCAACATCTACAAAAAAAGACGCAGGCAGGGCGGTTTCGCCGGCATCAACTATTTGAGAAAGATCTTCCCAGGCTGCGGCCTTTTTCAGCATTTTGATCTTTCCATTTAACGTATTCAGAAGCCCATCAAGACCCGAGGTAGCTGTCATTAATTTTCTTTCAACCGAGGTGGGGGGCAAAACATCAGACATTGGGAAACCGATATCGGCCTGGGTAAGCGTGGGAATATTTTGAAGGTCGGTTGCGAGATTGCCACTAAGACTAATATTACTGATGTTAACTTCCCCGAGCTCATCAATTTTTTCGTCAAGAAGAACAGTCAAAAATGCCCTTTTTGACACCTCTTCTGTCACGACAATTTCTATAGGTTCATACTGAACCGAAGAAAAGAGGAGCGTATCATTAACGCTGACTTCAATTTCAAACCGACCATCGGCCTTATTTGTTGTTCCAAATTCCGAAGTAAGATTGATGATATTGATAGAGGAGATCTCCCCGTCTTGCGTCAGGATCTTTCCCTTCAGTAGCGATTTTTCCTGTCCAAATCCATAGAAAGCCAGGCACAGCAGCATGATAGTAAGATAAATTCTTCTCATGCCTGATCTTTTCGGGAGTCGAAATGTTTTCTTCCGAAGAGAATGTCGAAAAATAATTTAAAGTCTGATATAAGGCTCCAAAAAGGGTATTTGAAGGTCGCAGGTTTGTTCTTTTCAAAGAAGGCATGGCCTACCCAGGCAAAACCATAACCTACAAGAGGAAGAAAGATCCATTCCCACCCCCAGCCATTACTAATGGCCAAAAACAGCATTACAAAAACAAGGAAAGTTCCCGTGAAATGCAGAATTCTGCTGGTTTTATTTTGATGCCCGGTAAGATAGAAGCGATAGAAGTCGCTATAATTTGTAATTTTTTCGGCCATATTTGTATTTTTCTTCAAACTACAAATTATATAACCTTAAAAGTCATCACTTTATTGCCTGCTTCACCTCCCCTGCAATTATTATTGGTTACAACTGGCGTTTTGAACCTCTTCCCAATCCACCCAAACCAAGCGTGAGGTAGTGCATATTTCCCGAATATCCATCCCTGAACTGAGGAGCAGAAAAGCCATATCTTAACCTTACAAACCAATAGCTGTGTTTTGAGTCAGTTAGTCTAAAGAGCCCTGTGCCCCAGTTAAGTTTAAAGTCCGCATTTATTCCTGCAGTATAGGTTGTGGTAAAATCGTGACCGGCGTCTTCAATTTCCGGTTGTTTTTCAATATCATATTCTGTAGGACTTATAGATGTAGACGCTATGCCTGCAAAAGGGGAAACTTTGAGACGGTTATTATCGATAATAGCATATCCGAAAGAGGCTTCGGGAAGTAACACCCTCACTTGCGAATTTTCTTTCCAGATCTTTGTATCGGAAGGCAGCTCTTTTTTGGTAAAACTGAAACCGATATAATTCCGAAGATATAAAGTTATTTTACTGTACTCAATATCAAAACCTACTCCCATTGGGATGCTGTTTTGATAGTCTTCTGAAAGATTACCAGTAAATAAACCATAACCGGAAAAGAATTCAAAACCAAAACCCCATTTAGAAGGAATAAAAACATAGCGTATGTTTTCCCGAACGTAATTTTCATAGGCGCTATCAGGATGGTTGGCAAGAAACTCATCGGCTAATAAATTGATCCGTTTTTGTTCCTGTAAGACCTCTTCGGAATTTGTTAAAAGATATTCAAGATACAACAGTAAAAAATCCTGATCTACAGTTTTTAGATCTGCCGCTCTCAACCTGTTTTTTATCTGGTCTACAGAATTTAAAGTACTTTCACGAAGTTTGGCAAACAACCTATCATAAGTGGGTGGAATTTGCCGGGACATTTTTTCCCAATCTTCATCATCAAAGCTTGTTATACTGTGCAAAAGCTCCTCATAGTCTGTTGTCCAATAAAGTAATAACCAGTACTCACTGGGATATAGCGCAAGATAATCGTCATTTTGAACTTCGTTTACAAGATAATCTCTTACCTCGCTCACTTTTTGAAGGTCCCGTTCCATAAATTTGTCAAGCAACAAACTTCTTCCGCGAGAAATGATTTGAGATGTAGTGTTTGAGTAATCGAGAATTTCCTGTTGCAGGCTATCCTGCTGGGCTTGCATAGCAGAAAAAACAAGGAAGAACAATGAGAAAAATACAGAAGTACGCATCGGGATTATATTAAAAATTCCGAATGTGAAGATAATGTTAAAAAATACTATTTTAATATACCTGACAGCAAATAAAACAGTCTTAAAATAAAAAGTTTTTGCTTATATTATTTTGAATTAAAGATGCTTAAAGGGTTTTTTACTAAATACATCAATTAAAAAAACCGAAGCATTCACTTCGGTTTTTTTGGAGTTCAAAAATGTCATTTTTGACACCTTATCTTTAAGTTGATTAAGCCTGCCCTGTAGGCCCGAAATTTAATGGAATATTGGGTTGGTCGTATTCCTTAATTTCCCCATGAGCTTTTTCGAACCTGTTCACGTTGTCGGCCAAAGCTTTGAGTAACCGTTTCGCGTGTTGGGGTGTTAAGATTATCCGGGATTTTACTTTACTCTTGGGAGTACCGGGCATGATGCTTACAAAATCGACTACAAATTCTGAAACCGAATGATTTATAATGGCCAGGTTCGAGTAGATACCTTCGGCTACTTTCTCATCAAGTTCTATATTAATTTGCCCTTTTTTAGACTTTTTTGGATTGTTATTTTCGTCGCTCATCAGTTGTTTTTTTTATTACCTATAAAAGTAAGGAAAATAAAAAGACCTCACAGGTTTTTAAAACCTGTGAGGTCTACTCTTTAAGTAAAAAAAGGCCGCGAAAGCGGCCTTTTTTCTTAGTTATAATTTACTTCCTGCTTTTTCTCAAGCATTTGGTCAAATTCTTCTTTAGAACCAACAATGATGTTTTCGTACTCACGAAGACCTGTACCAGCAGGGATTCTGTGACCAACAATAACATTTTCTTTAAGTCCTTCAAGTAGATCAACCTTTCCACTTACAGCTGCTTCATTCAATACCTTCGTAGTTTCCTGGAAGGATGCTGCAGAAATAAATGATTTGGTTTGAAGAGACGCACGGGTGATTCCCTGTAGTACAGGAGTTGCAGTTGCAGCAACTACATCTCTTGCAGTAACAAGATTCTTGTCTTCTCTTCTAAGAATTGAGTTCTCATCTCTAAGGTCTCTTGGCGAAATAAGCTGTCCAGGCTTCAGATTTTCTGAATCTCCCGCATCTTCAACCACTTTCATTCCAAAGATCTCATCGTTTTCTTCGGTGAAATCATCCTTGTGCACCAATTGGTTTTCAAGGAAGATAGTATCTCCCGGATCTACGATTCTTACCTTACGCATCATTTGCCTCACAACTACTTCAAAGTGCTTGTCGTTGATCTTCACCCCTTGTAGTCGGTAAACTTCCTGAACTTCATTCACAAGATACTGTTGTACAGCGCTTGGCCCTTTAATTGAAAGGATATCTTCAGGAGTAACAGAACCATCAGATAATGGCATTCCGGCACGAACATAATCGTTCTCCTGAACAAGGATCTGGTTAGAAAGCTTTACAAGATACTTCTTAACTTCTCCAAGTTTAGATTCGATAATGATCTCACGGTTACCACGTTTGATCTTTCCGAAGGAAACAACCCCGTCAATCTCACTTACCACAGCAGGGTTAGATGGGTTACGTGCTTCGAAAAGCTCGGTTACCCTTGGAAGACCTCCTGTAATATCCCCAGACTTGGAAGATTTACGTGGAATTTTCACAAGAATCTTACCTACACCAATTTTCTCATCGTTATCTACCATAAGGTGGGCTCCCACCGGAAGGTTGTAAGAACGAATTACTTCGTCTTTCTTACCAAGGATTTGAAGCGTTGGGATAAGCTTTTTATTACGGCTTTCAGAAATTACTTTTTCCTGGAATCCGGTTTGCTCATCTATCTCTACCTGATAAGTTACCCCTTGCTCGATATTTTCATACTTGATCTTACCGGCAAATTCTGAAATGATCACCCCGTTATAAGGATCCCACTGGCAAACTACATCGTCTTTAGAAACCTTGTCTCCGTTCTTGATGAATATCTGTGATCCATAAGGAATGTTACTTGTACTAAGAACGATTCCAGATTTCTCATCTTTCAGTTTCAATTCTGAAGTTCTGGAGATTACGATCTCGGCCACACTACCATCAGGAGCTTCTCCTGTTACAGTCTTAAGGTCTTCGATCTCTGCAATTCCGGGGAACTTCGCGATCAATTTATTTTCTTCAGAAATGTTCCCTGCAATACCACCCACGTGGAAGGTACGAAGGGTAAGCTGTGTACCAGGTTCTCCAATAGACTGGGCAGCTACAACTCCAACCGCTTCTCCTTTTTGTACCGTTTTATTGGTAGCAAGGTTACGGCCGTAACATTTCACACAAATTCCTTTTTTAGCCTCACAGGTAAGAGCAGATCTCACTTCTACGCTTTCAATTGGCGCATCGGTGATCTTCTTAACGATATCTTCATCGATCTCAACACCCGAAGCTACAAGCAATTCGTTAGTTAAAGGATTGTATACATCGTGAAGGGCTGTTCTACCAAGAATACGCTCTCCAAGTGATTCTACAATCTCTTCATTCTTCTTCAATGGAGCTACATCTACACCTCTTAAAGTACCACAATCTTCTTCGTTAATGATCACATCCTGAGATACGTCAACCAAACGACGGGTAAGGTAACCAGCATCGGCAGTTTTAAGGGCCGTATCGGCAAGACCTTTACGGGCACCGTGAGTAGAGATAAAGTATTCAAGAATCGAAAGACCTTCCTTAAAGTTAGAAAGAATTGGGTTCTCAATAATTTCACCACCACCTGAAGTAGACTTCTTAGGCTTGGCCATCAATCCACGCATACCGGTTAACTGACGGATCTGTTCTTTAGATCCCCTCGCACCAGAGTCAAGCATCATAAACACAGAGTTAAATCCTTGCTGGTCTTCACGAATACGCTTCATCGCTAATTCCGTTAAGCCGGCGTTTGTAGAAGTCCAGATATCAATAACCTGGTTATAACGTTCGTTGTTGGTGATAAGACCCATGTTATAGTTGGCAATAATACCTTCTACCTGTTGGTTTGCATCATCAATCATGCTCTGCTTTTCCGCAGGGATAATAATATCCCCAAGACTAAATGAAAGTCCGCCGCGGTATGCATATCCATAACCCATTTCCTTAATAGCATCAAGGAATTCAGCAGTTTCGGGAACACTTGTAACTTTAAGGATGTTTCCAATAATATCACGAAGTGACTTTTTAGTAAGTACTTCATTGATATACCCGGCTTTCTCGGGTACTGCCTGGTTAAATAACACTCTTCCAACAGTAGATTCAATGATTTGGTAGACTAGTTCACCGGCCTCATTGAAATCTTTTGTTCTTATCTTAATAATGGCATTAAGTTCAACCATTTTCTGGTTGTAAGCAATAACCACCTCTTCGGGAGAGTAAAAAGTAAGCCCTTCCCCTTTCACCGGTCTTTCTTCGGTAGATTTCCTTGACTTGGTCATGTAATATAGACCAAGTACCATATCCTGAGAAGGAACAGTTACAGGAGAACCGTTAGCCGGGTTCAAAATATTGTGAGAACCTAACATTAACAGCTGCGCCTCAAGGATAGCCTCTGGCCCTAGCGGAAGGTGAACAGCCATTTGATCCCCATCAAAGTCGGCGTTGAATGCAGTACACGCTAATGGGTGTAACTGTATTGCCTTACCTTCAATAAGTTTAGGCTGGAATGCCTGGATACCAAGTCTGTGAAGGGTTGGGGCCCGGTTAAGCAACACAGGGTGCCCTTTCAACACGTTCTCAAGAATATCCCAAACAACAGGTTCTTTTTTATCTATAATTTTCTTGGCAGATTTTACTGTCTTAACAATACCTCTTTCAATCAATTTTCTGATCACAAAAGGCTTGTAAAGCTCGGCTGCCATGTCTTTTGGAAGACCACATTCGTAAAACTTCAATTCAGGTCCAACAACAATTACCGAACGTGCTGAATAATCCACACGCTTACCAAGCAGGTTTTGACGGAAACGTCCTTGCTTACCTTTAAGTGAGTCAGAAAGGGATTTCAACGGCCTGTTGGAATCAGTTTTTACTGCTGAAGATTTTCTGGTGTTGTCGAACAACGAATCTACAGATTCCTGAAGCATACGCTTTTCGTTACGCAAGATCACTTCAGGAGCTTTGATCTCCATCAATCTCTTCAAACGGTTGTTACGTATGATCACACGACGGTATAGGTCGTTCAAATCTGAAGTTGCGAAACGTCCTCCATCAAGCGGCACCAATGGACGCAATTCTGGCGGAATGATTGGGATTACTTTCATAATCATCCATTCCGGACGGTTCTCGCGGTTTTTATTTGCATCACGAAGTGCTTCAACAACCTGAAGTCTTTTAAGGGCTTCAGTTTTACGTTGTTTTGAAGTTTCGTTATTCGCTTTATGTCTTAATTCATATGAAAGAGAATCAAGGTCAATGCGTTGCAGGATGTCAATAAGACATTCGGCACCCATTTTAGCGATAAATTTATTTGGATCATTTTCATCCAGGTAAAGATTTTCCTGCGGAAGGGTATCAAGAATATTGAGGTATTCTTCTTCTGTTAGAAAATCCATCTTCTTCAACGGCGATCCATCTTCATTCTTGGCAATACCCGGCTGAATTACCACGTATCTCTCGTAGTAAATGATCATGTCCAGTTTTTTGGACGGAAGACCAAGCAGATAACCAATTTTGTTAGGTAAAGAACGGAAGTACCAGATGTGTGCAACAGGAACCACAAGGTTGATATGCCCCACGCGATCTCTACGCACTTTCTTTTCGGTCACCTCTACACCACATCTATCACACACGATCCCTTTGTAACGGATTCTTTTGTATTTTCCGCAGGCACATTCATAATCCTTTACAGGACCAAAGATACGCTCACAGAAAAGACCATCCCTCTCGGGTTTGTGCGTACGATAATTGATAGTTTCAGGCTTTAGTACCTCCCCGCGTGATTCGGCAAGAATCGACTCTGGAGAAGCTAAACCTATAGAGATCTTGTTAAACCTCTGTACTGTATTCTTATCATTATTTCTAGCCATAATAAATGGTGCTATCTAATTATTGTAAATGTTGTGCAGGACTTTCGCCCTGCACAACAAAGCTTTATTCTTCTAATCTAATATCTAATCCCAGACCTTTCAATTCGTGCATCAGTACGTTGAAAGATTCAGGTAGTCCCGGTTCTGGCATTGGCTCACCTTTTACAATGGCTTCATAAGTTTTGGCTCTTCCTATTACATCATCAGACTTCACAGTTAAGATTTCACGAAGGGTTGCCGAAGCACCGTATGCCTCCAGCGCCCAAACTTCCATCTCTCCAAAACGCTGTCCACCAAACTGAGCTTTACCTCCAAGCGGCTGCTGCGTGATCAATGAGTAAGGCCCAATAGAACGTGCGTGCATCTTATCATCAATCATGTGACCCAACTTAAGCATGTAGATCACACCAACAGTTGCAGGCTGGTCAAAACGATCTCCGGTACCACCATCATAAAGATAGGTATGACCGAATCTTGGAATTCCCGCTTCATCTGTCAATTCATTAATCTGATCTATAGTCGCACCATCAAAGATTGGAGTAGCATATTTTCTACCCAATTTTTGTCCGGCCCATCCAAGAACAGTCTCATAGATTTGCCCAATGTTCATACGTGAAGGTACCCCAAGTGGGTTCAATACGATATCAACAGGTGTACCATCTTCAAGGAAAGGCATATCTTCCTGGCGAACTATACGGGCAACAATACCTTTGTTACCGTGACGTCCTGCCATTTTATCCCCTACTTTAAGCTTACGTTTCTTAGCGATGTAAACTTTAGCAAGTTTGATAATACCAGAAGGAAGTTCATCCCCTACAGAAATAGTGAATTTCTCTCTTCTTAAGTTACCCTGAATATCATTCTCCTTAATACGGTAGTTGTGAAGAAGATCGGCCACCAAAGCGTTCAGGTGATCATCTGTAGTCCACGTACCTTGTGTAAGGTGAGCATAATCATCAACTGAATTAAGCATTTTTTGAGTATACTTCTTACCTTTTGGAAGGATCTCTTCTCCAAGGTCGTTCATTACACCCTGGGCAGTTTTACCTCCAATGATAGCGAAAAGCTTATCTACAAGTTCACTCTTTAAAATGGCAAATTTTGCTTCATATTTTTTCTCAAGTGCCGCAACATCTTCTTTATCCTGAGCTCTCTTACGCTTATCTTTAATAGCGCGGGCAAACAATTTTTTGTCGATTACCACACCTCTCAATGAAGGTGAAGCTTTAAGAGAAGCATCTTTTACATCACCGGCTTTATCACCAAAGATTGCTCTAAGAAGTTTTTCTTCGGGGGTTGGATCGCTTTCTCCTTTTGGAGTGATCTTACCAATAAGAATATCTCCCGGTTTCACTTCGGCTCCAATCCTAATCATTCCATTCTCATCAAGGTCTTTTGTAGCCTCTTCAGAAACGTTTGGAATATCATTAGTCAATTCTTCGTTACCAAGTTTGGTATCTCTAACTTCAAGAGAATACTCATCGATGTGAATAGAAGTAAAGATGTCATCTCTAACAACTTTTTCTGAAATCACAATCGCATCCTCAAAGTTATACCCTTTCCATGGCATGAAGGCAACTTTCATGTTACGTCCAAGAGCAAGTTCCCCTGCTTCGGTAGCGTACCCCTGACAAAGCACCTGTCCTTTATTCACTCTGTCTCCTACTCTTACAATAGGCTTCAGGTTGATAGAAGTACCCTGGTTTGTCTTTCTAAATTTAACCAGTTCATAAGTTTTAGAATCTGAGTCAAAGCTTACCATGCGCTCTTCTTCAGTTCTATCGTACTTAATAATGATCTTTTGTGCGTCAACGTACTCTACAGTTCCTTCACCTTCAGCATTGATCAATACACGGGAATCTGTAGCTACCTGTCTTTCAAGCCCTGTACCAACAATAGGAGAATCAACTCTTAAAAGAGGTACTGCCTGGCGCATCATGTTAGATCCCATCAAGGCACGGTTCGCATCATCATGTTCCAAAAATGGAATTAACGAAGCAGAGATAGAAGCGATTTGGTTTGGTGCAACGTCCATGTAGTGAACCTGAGATGGCTCTACAACAGGGAAGTCACCTTCTTCACGTGCAATAACTCTATCGGCTTCAATAGTACCATCATCACTCATTGCGATGTTCGCCTGGGCGATCATCTTATCTTCCTCTTCTTCGGCACTTAGATACCTTGGCTCATCGGCAACATTCACTTTACCGTTGATTACTTCACGGTAAGGAGTTTCAAGGAATCCCATTGAATTCACTTTAGCATAAGCTGAAAGTGAGGAGATAAGACCAATGTTTGGTCCCTCTGGTGTTTCAATAGGGCAAAGTCTTCCGTAGTGCGTATAGTGAACGTCACGTACCTCGAACCCTGCTCTTTCTCTTGATAAACCACCAGGCCCAAGAGCCGAAAGACGACGCTTATGCGTGATCTCTGCAAGCGGGTTGGTCTGGTCCATGAACTGAGACAGCTGGTTGGTACCAAAGAATGAGTTGATCACAGAAGACAGGGTCTTCGCGTTGATCAAGTCAATTGGAGTAAATACCTCGTTGTCACGTACGTTCATTCTTTCACGAATGGTACGTGCCATACGGGCAAGACCTACACCAAATTGCTGAGACAGCTGCTCTCCTACTGTTCTTACCCTACGGTTAGAAAGGTGATCAATATCATCAACTTCTGCCTTTGAATTGATAAGTTCAATAAGATATTTTACAATGGTAATGATATCTTCACGGGTAAGCACCTGCTTATCCATAGCGATATCAAGACCTAGTTTCTTGTTCATTCTGTAACGACCTACTTCCCCAAGGTTGTAACGTTGGTCTGAGAAGAACAGTTTGTCAATAATTCCACGTGCAGTTTCCTCATCTGGCGGTTCTGCATTACGAAGTTGACGGTATATGTGCTCAACCGCTTCCTTTTCGGAGTTGGTTGGGTCTTTTTGTAATGTATTGTGGATAATAGCGTAATCTCCGGTTTGGTTATCCTCCTTGTGTAGCAGGATAGTTTTTGATCCGGTCTCTAATATCTCTTCAATATGGTCTTTATCAAGAACAGTATCACGATCTAATACAATCTCATTACGCTCAATTGAAACAACCTCTCCAGTATCTTCATCAACAAAATCTTCATACCAGGTGTTCAATACACGTGCGGCCAGTTTACGGCCAAGGACTTTTTTAAGTCCGGTTTTAGAAACTTTAACCTCTTCAGCAAGGTCAAATATTTCAAGAATATCTTTATCGCGCTCAAATCCAATGGCACGGAAAAGTGTAGTTACAGGTAATTTTTTCTTCCTATCGATATAGGCGTACATTACGCTATTGATATCGGTAGCGAATTCAATCCAGGATCCTTTAAAAGGAATTACACGGGCAGAATAAAGTTTTGTCCCGTTTGCATGGAAGGATTGTCCAAAGAATACTCCGGGAGACCGGTGCAACTGAGAAACGACTACGCGCTCAGCTCCATTGATACAAAAGGTCCCGCTTGGGGTCATGTAAGGAATCGTCCCAAGGTACACATCCTGAACAATAGTTTCAAAGTCCTCATGTTCCGGGTCTGTACAATAAAGCTTTAACCGTGCTTTAAGCGGTACACTATAGGTCAATCCACGCTCGATACACTCCTGAAGGGAGTATCTTGGCGGGTCCACAAAATAGTCTAAAAATTCTAGTACGAATTGGTTACGGGTGTCCGTAATGGGAAAGTTCTCCATGAAGGTATTGTATAAACCTTCATTTCCTCTTTCTTCTGATTTCGTTTCTAATTGAAAGAAGTCCTGGAATGACTTAATTTGGATATCCAAAAAGTCGGGATAAGCAGGCCTGTTCTTAACAGAAGAGAAACTCAATCTTTCAGTTTGCGTTGCTAACATCAATGGACGGAATTATGTTATTATAATAAAATGGGCGCGAAATAAACAAGAAATATTTATATACGCAAAATGGTTTAGACCTCAGAGAACCTAATCTCCGGGTCTAAACCTATATGTGTCTGTGGGTTTAGCTTATTTAAGCTCAACCTCAGCTCCTGCTTCTTCTAACTGTGCTTTTAATGCTTCAGCTTCGTCTTTAGAAACTCCCTCTTTTACTGGTTTTGGAGCACCATCTACCAATTCTTTAGCATCTTTCAAGCCAAGACCGGTAAGTTCTTTTACTAATTTCACTACGGCTAGTTTAGATCCACCCGGAGCTTTAAGGATTACGTCAAACTCAGACTGCTCTTCAGCGGCTTCTTCACCACCAGCAGCAGCACCACCAGCAACAGCAACAGCCGCAGCAGCAGGCTCGATACCGTATTCCTCTTTCAAAATATCAGCTAATTCATTAACTTCTTTAACTGTTAAGTTAACTAATTGTTCTGCAAAATCTTTTAAATCTGCCATTTTCTATCGTTTTTAAAATGTAATGTAATTTATATTTATTAAAAAGTGCGTACTATGCTTACTCTTCTTTCTCAGAAAGAGTCTTAAGAATTCCTGCGATTTTACCACCACCAGATTTAAGTGCCGAAATAACATTTTTGGCAGGTGATTGTAACAGTCCAACGATATCTCCAATAACTTCTTCTTTAGATTTGATGTTAACCAGGGTATCCAGTTTATCATCTCCAATGAATATAGCCTCTTCAATAAACGCGCCTTTTAGTAAAGGGCGGTCAGATTTTTTTCTGAATTCTTTAATTACTTTAGCTGGTGCATTTCCAGTTTCAGAAAACATGATGGAAGTATTTCCTTTCAAAATAGAAGGAAGTTCTCCAAAATCTTTACCTGAACTTTCCATGGCCTTAGCCAAAAGTGTGTTCTTAACTACCGCCAGCTTTACGTTCGCTTTAAAACAAGCTCTACGCAAGTTTGATGTATTCAATGCATTTAAGCCTGAAATATCTGCTAGGTAAATAGTGGTATTATCAGCTAACTGGGCAGTTAAATCTTCAATTACTCTTGATTTTTCTTCTCTTGTCATAATCCAATAATATTATTGCTCAGTGAACCTTTTAGTATCAATTTCAACACTAGGGCTCATTGTGCTTGACATGTGGATACTTTTAATATACACACCTTTAGCAGCCGTAGGTTTCAATTTAACCAGGGTAGTTAATAATTCTCTTGCGTTACCTGCTATTTTCTCAGCTTCGAATGAAGCTTTTCCAATACCGGCATGAACAATACCAGTCTTATCTACTTTGAAATCGATCTTACCGGCTTTCACATCAGATACTGCCTTGGCAACATCCATAGTTACAGTTCCGGTTTTTGGGTTTGGCATTAAGCCTCTTGGCCCAAGGATACGTCCTAAAGGTCCTAGTTTACCCATAACGCTGGGCATAGTGATGATTACATCAACATCTGTCCAGCCACCTTTGATCTTATCAAGGTATTCATCTAAACCAACATAATCTGCGCCAGCTTCTTTAGCTTCTGCTTCCTTATCGGGAGTTACAAGAGCTAATACTTTAACGTCTTTACCAGTACCGTGTGGTAAAGTTACTACGCCACGCACCATTTGATTAGCCTTACGTGGATCTACGTTCAAACGAACAGCGATATCCACAGAAGGATCAAAATTCACATTGGTTATATCTTTTATTAAAGCCGAAGCCTCTGCCACCGAATAAGTCTTACCTTTTTCAATCTTAGATTGTGCTTCCTTTTGCTTTTTAGTCAATCTTGCCATTTCTAATTTCTTTTTGGATTAAAAAGGTGCCTGTCCTTTTACAGTAATTCCCATAGATCTTGCTGTTCCAGCTACCATCTTCATTGCAGATTCTAAAGTAAATGCATTTAGATCCTGCATCTTATCTTCAGCAATGGTTCTTACCTGATCCCAAGAAACACTAGCTATTTTCTTACGGTTTGGCTCACCAGAACCCTTCTTAGCTTTCGCAGCTTCCAAAATTTGCACTGCAGCCGGGGGAGTTTTAATTACAAAATCAAAAGATTTATCTTTGTACACTGTAATAACAACAGGCAATACTTTTCCCTGTTTATCCTGGGTTCTTCCGTTAAATTGCTTACAGAACTCCATGATATTAACTCCGGCAGCACCTAAAGCTGGTCCAACTGGTGGTGATGGGTTAGCAGCACCTCCGCGAACTTGTAACTTAACAACCTTACTTACTTCTTTTGCCATTTTATTAATTTTAAGATGATAGTTTTGTTAGTGGAAGCATACTAAAACTATCCAAAAATATATAGTGTAACAGTTATTATACTTTTTCTACCTGCATGTAACTCAGTTCAAGCGGAGTTTTTCTTCCAAAAATCTTCACCATCACTTCAAGCTTACGCTTTTCTTCATTGATCTTTTCAACCGTACCATTAAAACCGTTAAAAGGACCATCAATTACTTTGATAGTCTCACCAATAGTAAAAGGAATCGCAACATTGTCTGCCTTTACAGAAAGCTCATCCACTTTACCTAACATTCGGTTAACTTCAGATTTTCTTAGCGGCACAGGATCTCCTCCTTTTGTCTCTCCTAAAAACCCAATAACACCATTGATTGATTTAATAATGTGAGGAATCTCTCCCCCAATATTAGCAAGGATCATTACGTAACCAGGGAAGTAAACACGTTCCTTATTCACCTTTTTGCCATTCCTTATTTGAATAACCTTTTCGGTTGGAACAAGAACTTCTTCAATAAAATCTTCAAGGCCTTCATGAGCGATCTCCCGCTCTATATATTCCTTAACCTTATTTTCCTGTCCGCTTACGGCACGAACTACATACCATTTTTTATCTTTCACCTCTGCCATTGCAATATTATTTATGATTTAATCCACTCAAAATATTGCTCTATAACACCGCTAAAAACAGTATCTACACCCCAGATCAACAATGCAAACACTATTGAAAACACAACCACAACCACAGTCAACTTTTGAGCTTCTGCCCATGCTGGCCAGGTCACGTGGTTCTTTAATTCATTATAGGACTCCGAAATGTAATTTGATATTCCTGCCATGGTATTAATTTTTTCAGCTTAATAAGTCATTAAGCACCGGCTCCCGTTATATCACCCCTTGTAGTGGAAAGAATTCTCGGTGGCCATGTGATTGATCACTATTATTAAAAAAGAGGTTTATATCGACCACTCTTTATGCACGGGTTGAGAGACTCGAACTCCCGACACCTGGTTTTGGAGACCAGTGCTCTACCAACTGAGCTAAACCCGTAAATATAAGTCAAGATATTCACCGGAGTGAATACCTTGACTTTTATACTAAACTATATTAGTCTAAAATTTCAGTAACCTGACCAGCACCTACTGTTCTACCACCTTCACGGATAGCGAAACGTAGACCAACATTCATTGCGATTGGCTGGATAAGATCTACAGTAATAGTAAGGTTATCACCTGGCATTACCATCTCAACTCCTTCAGGAAGGTTAATTGTTCCTGTTACGTCAGTTGTACGTACGTAGAACTGTGGACGGTAGTTGTTGTGGAATGGAGTGTGACGTCCACCTTCTTCTTTCTTAAGGATATAAACCTCAGCTTTGAATTTAGCGTGTGGAGTTACAGATCCTGGCTTGGTAATTACCATACCTCTTGAAATCTGAGTCTTTTCAATACCTCTTAGAAGGATACCAACGTTGTCACCAGCTTCACCTCTATCAAGGATCTTACGGAACATCTCAACTCCAGTAATTGTAGAAGTAAGTTTTCCAGCTCCCATACCAATGATCTCTACTGGATCACCAGTGTTAGCAACACCAGTTTCGATACGACCTGTAGCAACAGTACCACGACCAGTAATAGAGAATACATCTTCGATAGGCAATAGGAATGGCTTATCAACATCACGCTCTGGCAATTCAATCCAGTTATCAACAGCTTCCATCAATTGAAGCACAGTGTCAACCCACTGCTGCTCACCCTGAAGTGCTCCAAGAGCAGATCCAGAAATTACAGGACCATTATCTCCATCATATTCGTAGAAAGAAAGAAGATCTCTTACTTCCATCTCAACTAACTCAAGTAGCTCCTCATCATCAACAAGGTCAACTTTATTAAGGAACACAACGATTCTTGGAATACCTACCTGGCGCCCTAGAAGGATGTGCTCACGAGTTTGTGGCATAGGACCATCTGTAGCCGCAACCACAAGGATAGCACCGTCCATTTGAGCAGCACCAGTTACCATGTTCTTTACGTAATCGGCGTGACCAGGACAGTCAACGTGAGCGTAGTGACGCTTTTCAGTTGAATATTCAACGTGTGAAGAGTTAATTGTAATACCTCTTTCTTTTTCTTCCGGTGCGTTATCAATTTGATCAAAAGATCTAGCTTCTGAATAACCGGCATCAGCCATTACCTTAGTAATCGCTGCTGTTAAAGTTGTTTTTCCGTGATCTACGTGTCCAATAGTACCTATGTTCAGGTGCGGCTTGGACCGATCGTAAGTTTCCTTTGCCATAATTAATACTTATTTAATCTTAGTTATATATTAGTGTTCAATTTTACACAAACCTCAGAGCCAACGACGGGAATTGAACCCGTGACCTCTTCCTTACCAAGGAAACGCTCTACCCCTGAGCTACGTCGGCAAAAAAGCCTCCACCAAGCTTTTCTGGGGAGACGACTATAGGATTCAAAAATCCAGGCCCTACTTCCGGTTAACAGAAAAACACGCTAATAGCGCGAGAACCTCCGTTAAAAGAAGAACCTTTCTTCTTTGGTTCCCGGGAAATAAAACCGAAGTTCAACACCCGAAGAATTTATAATGAGTCACTTTCACTTTACAGCTCTAAGCTCCTCTTTTCTTCCAAAATCAAGACCCTTATACAAGCATCTTAAACCAGGAAAGATTTGGAGCGGGAGACCGGGTTCGAACCGGCGACATTCAGCTTGGAAGGCTGACGCTCTACCAACTGAGCTACTCCCGCAATTTTCAAACTCCAGGCCTCAAGCACCAAATCCCAACTTGGTGTTTGGAATTTGTTATCTGGAATTCAATTTTTGTGGGGAGAGCAGGATTCGAACCTGCGAAGTTAAAAAACAACAGATTTACAGTCTGTCCTCGTTGGCCGCTTGAGTATCTCCCCAATTAATTCTTTCAGTATTTCACAGAACCATCGCTTTGGAATGGCTTATTTTTAGAAGCCGCAAATTAATAAAAAATTAATTTAGCAACCAAAGCTTTTTTTTTCAAAATTTCAAGAACTTTAAAAATCAAATAAAATTTGACTTTTTAGAGCCGATGGAGGGACTCGAACCCACGACCTGCTGATTACAAATCAGCTGCTCTAGCCAGCTGAGCTACATCGGCAAAACTTTTTCTTTTTCATAAAAAAAGTCCGCTATTTCTAACGGACTGCAAATGTATAAATTAATATTTGTTCTCAAAACATTTGATGAAAAATATTTTAAGCTACCTGCACATTAAATTTGCGCTTGCGCTTTTGAAGCTGCCTCTCAAGTGAACTAACACATTCATCTACACCTACTTCAAATCTCCTGCCCCTTTTTTTACAAATTATTTCATCTCCCGGAATACTTAGTAAAATTTCTGAAATTTTATTTTCCTTATCACTCGCTTTCTCCACTTTGAGGTACACATCGGCATAAATTACATTGTCGAAATGATTTTCAAGTTTGTCAAGCTTTTGCTGAATAAGGTTAACCAGTTTTTGATCGGCGTGGAAGTTCACGGATTGCACATTGACTTTCATAAAAATTGAAGTTTTTAATTAGACAAATTCTATAACACCTTCTTGTTGTTCCTTGGATGCGCATTGCGGTAGACCTTATTAAGCTCAGCCATGCTGTTATGAGTATAAACCTGGGTAGCAGCAAGGCTGGAATGCCCCAAAAGTTCCTTAACAGCATTTAAATGAGCACCCTGGTTCAATAAGTGAGTGGCAAAGGAGTGCCGCAGGATATGCGGACTCTTCTTTAGCTTACTCGAGATACCTCTAAAGTAATTATTTATTGTGCGGTAAACAAGCGAATCATAGGTTTTAACGCCTGCTGCTGTCAAAAATAAAAAGTCTTCTGAAACAGCATTTTTGACACCTTCCCTCTCATTGAGATACCCCTTTAATGTATTCACAACACCAGGTAAAAGCGGCACAAACCTCTCTTTATTCCCTTTACCTTTTACCTTTAGAAGACCAGTAGTCATATCTAAATCCTGCAACCTTATATTTATGAGCTCACTTCGCCTTATCCCGGTTGAATAGAAAAGTTCAACCATCAGTTTATTTCTAACTTCTTCAAAACCTTCAGCCTGCACCTGCCCCAGGACCTGTTCCATTTCTCCTTCAGAAAATGGCACCTGCAGGTTGCGTGAAGTCTTTAAAGCCCTGTGTTTTGCTAAAGGAGAAATTTCCAGCTGCTTTGACTTCTGAAGAAAACGATAAAAAGCTTTTAAAGAAGATACCTTTCGGTTAATACTATTATTGGACATGCCCTGCTCAACCAGCTGCACAATCCAGCTACGCACCTGGGAGTAATTAACCTGCTTGAGATCCTCCTGCCCGTAAGTTTCAGCGATAAAACCGGCAAAAGAAAGAAGATCGGCCCGGTATGCCGTGACCGTGTGAACCGAATTCTTTTTTTCCAGTTCCAGGTAATCAAAAAATGAAGTGTAAATATTTTGGGGCATAAAAAAACTGTTGACAAACAAAGTTATAAAACTTTATCTATCAACAGTTAATATTATATACCTAAGAACTCAGGCTTAAGAATTGATACTAGATCTCTTCCTGATCTCTTAGATGCTGAATGTAAGCAGCTTTTTGGACTTGAGCCCTACGTTCTACCGACGGTTTTGTAAATGCCTGACGATCTCTCAACTGACGCATTGTTCCTGTGCGATCAAATTTACGCTTGAAACGCTTCAGCGCTCTATCAATATTCTCTCCGTCTTTAACTGGTATAATTAACATAGTGTCACCTCCTTTCTTTAAAAATTATTTTCGAGCTGCAAAGATAATCGTTAATTGTAAACTCGCAATTTTAATTTGTTTTATTTCTTTAAAAAAATTTCCAAGCACCAAACTCCAATTTGAAGTTTAAAGAATCAGTTCCAGGCGGGCAGTAGGATCAGATTTAAGATAACCTGGAGCTTCAACTGGAAAACTTCCAAACCTTGAACCCTGAACTTTAAACCTTGAACTACTGGGCCGCCGGCTTATATTCCTTCCCGTCAATCACCATTTTAGCGATGATCTCGCGAAGAATTTCTGAAGTCCCGCCTCCAATAGGCCCCAGGCGGCTATCCCTCAACAACCGCGCTAATGGATAATCTTCCATGTAGCCATATCCCCCCAAAAACTGAAGGCACTTGTAAATAACCTCATCGGCTATTTTTGTAGAAAGCAGCTTAGACATACTGGCTTCTTTAACCACATAAACCCCGCGGTGCATCCTTTCGGCAATAGAATAATTAAATTCTTTTGCCATCTCCACCTCGCTGGCCATATCGGCATAGCTGTGACGCAGAGCCTGGAACTTATCTATGGTTCTCCCAAAAGCTTCCCTTTCTTTCATATACTTCAAAGTATAGTCTAAGGCAAACTCTGCACGGGCATGGGAGTTGATCCCCATAATCAGCCTTTCAAAAGCAAAGTGCTGCATGATGTAAGGAAAGCCTTTACCCTCCTCCCCCATAAGGTTTGAAGCTGGTACTTCTACATTATCAAAAGCAATCTCGGCAGTATCTGATGCCCTCCAGCCCAGTTTATTCAGTTTTGTGGCCGAAATACCGGGAGTTTCACGGTCTATCACAAAAATGCTCATCCCTTTCCCTTTTAGCTCGGGAGCAGTCTTTGCAGCTACAACAAGATAATCTGAATAGACTCCATTCGTAATAAAAGTCTTGGAGCCATTAATGACATATTTATCCCCTTTTTTAACCGCAGTAGTCCTCATTCCGGCAACATCACTCCCGCCAGAAGGCTCACTAATACAAAGACAGCCAATCTTTTCTCCGCTAATACTGGGTGTCAGATACTTTTCTTTGATGCGGTGATCTCCCTCTTTGTCAAGGTGCGTCATTGCAAGATATGCATGCGCCCACATAGCCGCTGCAAATCCGCCACTATTGATCTTTTGTAACTCTTCAAGAAAAATCACAGTATAGAAAATATCGAGATTTAATCCTCCATATTCTTCGGAATAATTGAGGCCGAAATATCCCATTTCTCCAAATTTCTCCCAGATAAAGCGCTCAATAGTTCCTGTCTCCTCCCATTTTTCGATATGCGGAACCACCTCTTTTTGAAGGAATTCCTGAAAGCTTTTGCGGAATAATTCGTGTTCTTCTGTAAAATATCTGCTGTTCATAAAGTTTATTTCTGAATGTTTTTTTTTAAACCTGAAAATTTTCTGGGAATGCGAAAAACTTAGTTTTTCTGGTCAATGCTCAAATATAGGGCAATTCTGCCTAATTTTTCCAGAGGAAAATTCGGAATCTGCCCAAGTTCTTCCAGGCTCTTTATTTCTCCTGCCTCTTCCCGAAACTTCACAATTGCACGGGCCTGCTCGTAATTCAAGTACGGGATGCCGATGAGCTGCATAAGGCTTACCTTATTAATATCCAGCCGTTCTCCAGGCCATTGCTGCACCTCAAAGTGCAGCAGCAGCCTTTCCACAACTTCCGGAGATAAACCATAGACATCATTAAGCTGCACCTCTCCTCTAAAGCCGCCAAGCGAATTACGGTATTTCACAATCCTGGCAGAAAGTTTTTCCCCTATCCCATTAACCCGTTGCAGGTCTTCGGCCGTAGCGGTATTAATATCAGCTTTGGAAAGAGGTGTCAAAAATGCCTTTTTTGACACCCTGTTTTCTTCGGAAGTATTTCTGCGGAAAGTGGGAAACTGAAATGAGGGCGACAATATCTTCAGCAAAGAATCTGAAACTCCCGTGACCTCCTGAAATTCTTCAGCAGAATTGATCCATAGATCACGTTCCCGAAACTCATGAAGCCGGTCTATTTCAGCTACAGAAAGCCCCAGCAAGTAACCTTTATAATCTGAAATAAAGTTGGGATTAAAAGGCGCGACTGTCACCTCATCTCTTTCAGCCGCAACCTGCTTCAATGAATCCACAGCACGTTGCATTTCAGTGACAATTTTTTCTTCTTCAGGGTCTGGAAGGTCTTCCGAAGAAAAAAGAAAGAAAAAATAGATCCCCTGCAGGGCAATGATGATAGCTACCAAAACAAAAATCCCATTCTGTTGACTTCTGGTGAAAACAAAATGGGATTTCCAGTTTTTCATTATATAAATTAGGCCTTAAGAGGCTTTTTTCACCCGCTCTTTTTCAGGCTTGTGAAAAAGCTCGCCGGCTTTCAATTTTCTTGAGTATTCTCTAAGATCTTTTCTCACCTCACCAGACATGATGTAAAGCCCGATAATGTTAGGGAAAGACATAGCAAGGATCATCATATCTGAAAAGTCAAGAACAGCACCAAGGCTCACCGATGCTCCCACTACTACAAACACAAGGAAAAGTGCCTTATAGAGCAATTCCATATTCTTGCTTTTTCCGAAGAGAAAAGTCCAGGCTCTCATTCCGTAGTAAGACCAGGAGATCATTGTTGAAAAAGCGAACAAGAATACTGCTGCGGCAAGAACGTAAGGGAACCACGAGATCACACTACCAAAAGCGGTAGACGTTAATTCAACTCCTCCTACTCCTTCAACCTCGTGCATTCCTGTAAAAATAAGCACAAGCGCAGTAAGGGTACACACTACAACTGTATCGATAAAAGGCTCAAGAAGTGCCACAAAACCTTCAGACGGCGGATTGTTTGTCTTGGCGGCAGAATGCGCAATTGCGGCAGATCCTACCCCGGCCTCGTTGGAAAAAGCCGCTCTTTGGAAACCGACAATCAATACACCAATTACCCCACCTTTTAAGGCACTGGGGCTAAAGGCTCCATCCCAGATCGCAGCAAACGCCGGACCTATATTTTCAATATTCACACCAATGACAACCAGAGCTCCTACAATGTAGACTGCTGCCATAATTGGAACAATTTTCCCTGTTACTTTGGCAATACTGCTTATTCCACCAATGATCACAACTCCCACAAGAATTGCAACTACTACCCCAAAGATAAAGCCGTTACCAACAAGCGCAGGAAACTCACCCGCAAGAATTACAAAAGACTGGTTGGCCTGGAACATGTTTCCTCCTCCAAAGGAGGCTCCAATAGCAAGAATAGCAAAGAAAACCGCCAGGAATTTACCCAATCCGGCCATATTCCTCTTTTCAAGACCATACCTTAGATAATTCATAGGACCTCCAAAAACGCGTCCTTCAGAATTTATAAAGCGGTATTTTACTCCCAGGGTACACTCCACAAATTTGGACGACATCCCCAGAAGCCCTGCAAGGATCATCCAGAGAGTAGCTCCGGCTCCACCAAGGGAAATAGCAACAGCCACCCCGGCAATATTACCCAATCCTACCGTACCCGACACTGCAGTGGCAAGCGCCTGGAAGTGTGTTACCTGTCCGGGTGCGTTTGGATCGTCATATTTTCCTTTAGCAAGATCAAGAGCATGCTTAAACCCTCTAATATTTATAAAGCCCATTCTTATTGTAAAGAACAATGCTCCTAAAACGAGCCATATTACAATGAATGGGATATCTTTTTTCTGTAAATCTCCGTTAGGATGAAGTAATGGCACAGGCTGATCATATCTTATGGCAGCGAGATAATGTGCCCCCTGCTCAATAACATCTTCAACATTTTCTGAATTATAGATCATTCCCCCCTCCTTCACTAAATACTCGAGGGTACCTGTAGCATTTGCGTAGGCAGTACTTTCTTCTTCTCCATCCTGCAGCACAATGGCAATAGGCTCACCTTCTTCAACACGCTCTCCTTCGGCTTTAAGCCATTCTTTAAGGAGAAATCGACTATCGGTACGGGCTTCCCAATTTGGCGCTGCTACTCTTTTAATATCAGCATAGACCACAGGATCATAAATTCCAATAGCTGAGAATGGATCCCAAAATAGCACGCTACCCATACTTTCTACAATAGGAGCAAAGGTGCCATTGAAATGTTCTGTAATGGCTTTTGCCGGTACTTTAATTGTTTTGGTAACACTGTTGCTGTTGGCATCGGTAACGGTTACCGTATAATCTACACCTTCAATAAGACCTTCTGCCCGCGGGGCATCCAAAGGTGTGTCCTTTTTGGACCATTTGTACTGATAAGGAGGCGCCCCCCCTTGTACCTGAAGTTCAGCAAAGCCGTCATTGATCACCTTTGAAGGGTTTTCAACCTGGACTTCAACATCAAGGTTTTGGGCATAAGTAGTTAAAAAGAATACACAGAATAATAATGAAAGTATCGACTTTCTCATAAAAGGATTTTAGAATAATACTAAATGGAATTTTCGGCGAAGCAAGATGCTAAAAATATTAACGTTTTCAAATTTTATGAAGTTAAAATGCAAAGAAAACGTTAACCCATAAGACTTAAGAGAAATTTAGGCCTTTCTAAAGATCAAAAACTGATGTGCGTTTTGAGTAGATCATATCCTTAAACCTGAGCAGGAAAGCAAATGTGAGGTAAACTGCAAAACCTATCCCAAAAGTGGCAAACGAAAGGTAGATAAAGAACAACCTTACGTTTTTAGCTCTCATCCCAAGTTTATCGGCAAAGCGCGAAGAAACATAAAACCCATGTCTCTCAAAAAAGTTCCTTATTTGGTTCACCCATCTCTGCATATCACAAATATATTAAAAATGTGGTTGCTGTTGCAAGATTTCCAGGCCTACTGCACAATGTAAACAGGCTTTCCTGTCACAGTACTCTTTTTTTAACTGCAGTAATGCCTGTGATCTTAATGCATTCTTCACGATAGATGGCCTTAGGGTTTTAAATTTTTTGACTATTTCATTTTCCTCTGCAGTAACTGCTTCTATAAGGGGAGCCACTATCTCGAAAGCATCTTTCCCCTCACTTTTAAGATAGGCAAATTTTACAGGAACCACAGTATTCACGATGAGAAGATCCAGGAACTTCTTTCCCGGTTTCTTTATTCTCGCAGTGTGCCTGCGAGAAAAAGTGTAGTGCGTATTCCAGAATTCATTTAATCGCACTTCGAAAAGTTCATGAACCTGTTGCGTATTTTGACATTTTTGAAGCTTCGAAAACAGCGCGGCATGTTCACAATATACTGCTGCGAGCTGCACCAAGCGAATCTCAGGGAAGTTATCGGGCCTGAGACGAAAATACTTTACAGGCAGAACTCCTTTTCTACACAAGTTAAACTTATGCTGCAAATAGAGATAGATCTCTTTTAACTTTAAAAAATAAGGTTCTTCATGATCTTTTTCCAGCAGCCCCGCCTGCCCCAGTAGCAATGCTTCCATTTCGAGAGCATTTGCTCTCACTTTTCTTACTACCGAAAAAGGAATAGATCCCGAGATACTCAGAAAAGCCTCCCCATTAATATTGAGCCCAAAGTTTTTCGCCAACATTTGAAAAAGCACCGCCTCCCAATCTCCGGCAGTTTTTGAGAGGAGTTCTGAAATGAGGGAAGATTTTTTCTCCAGTCTTTCTACATATAGCCGCTCCAGCCAATTGTCTATTACAAAATCATCAATATTGGGCAGTTCTTTTTCGCAATTGATCCATTTCCCATGATCTTCTGCACACAACCTGTTATAGCTATTGAGGCTTTCAGGCAATACCAGAGACTGCAACTCCATCACCGGAAGTAGCGAATTATCCCTTCGGAAGATATCAACATCATGAACCCAGACAATATGAAGAATCACATTATCATAGGCAGGATCAGTTTCATGCCCATGCATGTACCAATCTGAAGAACGAATATGGACTTCGACATTCCCTGCCCATTCCTGATCGTTGATTCGAAGCCTTGAGTACAGAAAATCGGGACCTGAAAGCTCATTGTGCAGACCTGGCGAGATGACACTAACCACAGCGCCATCTACAGTTTTCATCTCCTGTAGATCGAACTTCTGAAACTGCCATAAATAGTGTAGATAATCTTCCCGCATCAAATAAAAGTATACAATATTCGCATACCTTATTGATACACAACTAAATAAAATGACAGATTCGTCTTACAACTAATGTTAATTTTCGATAAGCAACTTTTGCTTTACCTCCGGATAAAATTTCTCTACCCAACGGCGGTACATTTCCCCACTGGGATGAAGATTATCATCGGCAATTAATTCAGGTTGTTCTATTGCTTCACGGGAAATGGACGTAATATCATAGACCTCTATATTGAATTCTGAAGCTACTCCCTTAAAAACTTCATTGAATTCATCTATTTCACGTCCAATTTTTTCAGCATTTTCGGCACCAAAAGGCGTCACTCCATAATCGGGAATGCTCACTGCAAAAACCCCTGCTGCTCCATTAACCGAATGTGAAATGGCTTCTTTAAAAACTTCCTTCAGGTCTTCCCGATAAGTTTTTATAGATTTTCCCTGGTACTGATTATTTACCCCAATGAGCACCGAAACAAGATCATATTTTTCATTGTTTAGCAGCGCATCTATAGCCTTTAAAAAATCCTGAGTGGTCCAACCTGTAGTGGCAATGATCCTGGGATCTTCAATTTCAAACCCATCGGCTCTTAATTTTTCTACAAGCTGCACAGGCCATCTCATTTCGGGCGCTACACTTTCCCCTATAGTATAAGAATCTCCCAAAGCCAGGTATCGCAATGGCTGTTGCTCTACTACTGTAATATTTTCTGAAGAATTCTCTTTACATCCCGCAAACAGCATCAGCATTAAACAAATTACGGATATTTGTTTCATCAATTTCAGTTTTAAGTCACTAAATATACTATTCAACAGCAGCAATACAAATACTGACGGGAACTTTTTCAGAAATGATTAGTAAAAATGCCATTTTTGAGAGGACAACTTTCAGGAAATTCTTAATTCACGGTTAAAGAGGCTGCTGCTCGATTAATTTTCAGCTAAATATTTTATCTTACTCAAAACCTTGCCCATGAAACCCACACCACCTCCACCGGGAGAGCAAAACCCGGATAATAAAGCCGAAAAACCTCCAAAAAAGGAAAATAAATTCATGTCTCTGCTCAAAAAAGTAGGATTTAATATTTGGCTGGCAGTAATGGTTATTGGAGGCGCACTGGCTTTTGTTACAGCTCTGTTCCTGGTATGAAAAATATCTATCTGCTTTTCAGTATTTGCCTCGCAGCCTTTCTTCTGAATATGGCTTTAATAAAACTAGCTGTTGATTTACCCGAATTTTTCACTTCTCACCTCAATGATCTTTTATGCATGCCCATAGTTTTAAGTATATGCCTGTTTATCATTAGAAGCTTCAGCAGAAACAAGGGTATCAAAATTTCCCTTTTTTCAGCATGCTCTCTCGCGGCACTTTATTCTGTTTATTTTGAGCTTTATCTTCCCGATAACTCTACAAGATATACATCAGATGTAATAGATGTGATTTTATACTTTTTAGGTGCATTTGCTTTTTGGCTGGTTCAGGGAATGGAAGCAGGCAGGAAATCTTCAGCAATAAAAAAAGCTACCTAAAGTAAGAAATTAAGACAGCTCTCTATTATTTAAATCAGTAAGTCCTGGTTTTAGGTTCCAGCGAACATATTCTTAGTCAATATATCCCATTTTTCGCATCCATTCATCATTGAACATTTTACCTACATAGCGGCTGCCGTGATCGTGAAATAAGATTACCACCACATCATCCTTCTTAAAATGTTCTTTTAGCTGAAGCAGTCCTTTCATAGCAGCTCCTGCACTATTCCCAAGGAACATCCCCTCTTCTTTAGCCAGTCTTTGGGTATAAACCGCTGCATCTTTATCGGTTACCTTGGTAAAACCGTCAATAATGTCAAAATCTACATTCTTCGGAAGGATATCTTCCCCAATACCCTCTGTAACATATGGATAAATCTCCTTTTCATCAAACTCGCCGGTCTCATGATATTTTTTGAATACCGAACCATAGGTATCAACTCCCCAAACCTTCACATTGGGATTTTGCTCTTTCAGGTATTTTCCTACTCCCGAAATAGTTCCGCCGGTACCCACACCTACTACAAAATGTGTTACTTTTCCGTCGGTTTGCCTCCAGATTTCGGGCCCGGTACTCTCGTAGTGGGCTTTGGTATTGGAAAGGTTGTCGTACTGGTTCACATACCAGGAATTCGGGGTTTCTTCCGAAAGGCGTTTAGAAGTGGAATAGTAAGATTGAGGATCATCGGGCGCTACATCGGTTGGGCAAACCACAACCTCACTGCCTACGGCTCGTAAAATGTCAATTTTCTCCTTAGACTGTTTGTCGGCCATCACACAAACCATTCGGTAGCCCTTCACTATAGCGGCAAGAGCAAGCCCCATTCCGGTATTTCCCGAAGTCCCTTCAATAATGGTTCCCCCCGGCTTAAGAAGTCCGGCAGCTTCGGCATCTTCAATCATTTTCACCGCCATACGGTCCTTCACCGAATTTCCGGGGTTAAAAGTTTCATATTTTGCCAGCACCAAAGCATCTATACCTTCCGTAAGCTTATTGATCTTAACTAGAGGCGTATTTCCAATGGTACCTAGTATATTTTCAGCGTATTCCATATCTCAAATTTTCGGCTGCAAAGGTAAGAAAAAAAGCAGCTTTAGAAAGATTGCAAAAGGGATGCCGAAAATGGCATTTTTGACACTTCTTCCTAATCGAACTTCATGGCCTTTACCGGGGAGATCCTGGTAATGATAAAAGATGGAATAAGCAGTATTAGCATACACAAAAAGAGGGTACCTAAATTAACTGCTACAATATACTCCCAGCCAATGTACACAGGTGCTTCGGTCACATAATAAGTCTCGGGGTTTAGTGGAATAAGCTTGAGGTACTTTTGTGCAAATAACAGCCCCAGACCTATTAAATTTCCCCAGAAAAGACCCAGCAGGATTAAATATCCGGCGTTGTATAAAAAGATCTTTCTGACACTCCAGTCGCTGCTGCCCAGGGCTTTTAAAATGCCAATCATTTGTGTGCGTTCCAGGATAAGCACCAAAAGAGCGGTGATCATATTAATGCCTGCCACCAGAATCATGATCCCGATGATAAGCGCGACGTTAAAATCGAAAAGCGATAACCATTCAAAAAGGGAATAATACTGCTGCTTAATGGTACGGGTATCGAGAAATGAACCGGTATTCTCATAGATCTCCTGCCCTTTCTCTTCCAGCTGACCAAAATCTTTAAGAAAAACCTCGAAATTACCGACTTCATCTTTTTCCCAGCGGTTAATTCGCTGCACATGTCGAAGATCGCCCAACATATAAAGCTCATCAAACTCCTGAAAGCCAGAATTATAAATTCCCGTGATCTCAAAAGCCCTGATTAATGGCGTCCTGCTGGTTTCATCCCTTAAAAAATAAGTGACTGCCTTGTCTCCCACTTCCAAACCCAATCGGTTTGCAGTGTAGCGGGAAATAAGCACTTCATTATTCAGCCCTTCGCTAACGTTGGGCATTTTGCCTGCTACCAGGAAATCTTCAAAATATTCCCAGTTAAAATCGGGCCCAACTCCTTTCACGATGATACCCTCAAAGTCGGTTTCAGTCCTTATTACTCCGCCAAGATAGGCCGTGGCCTGGATGTGATCAATTCCCTCTACACTGGTAAATTCGGGATAAAAATCCTGGTCGGTCGAGATAGGCGTTAAAGAAACCTGTGAATTGTTGTTGTCATAGCTCGAAATGGTGATATGACCGGTAAAAGCCGACATCTTTTCTCTTATCTTCTGCTGCAGTCCCAGGCTTGTAGCAAAAGCTACCAGCATCATTATCACGCCAATAGCAATTGCAACAATTGCTATTTTTATTATAGGTGCCGATATGCTATTTTTGTGCTGCTTCGCACTAATAAGGCGCCTGGCGATAAACAATTCCAAATTCAAGAGTAGCTATGAGTTTTAGATTTTTCAAAAGTACATTTTTATTCCTAGTTATTACCGCCACCGCCTGCGGAAACAATTCAGGAAATCCTTCGGTTAATTCTGCTGAAGCCAAAAACGAGTCCCCTGCCAAAATTTCAAAAGAGCTGAAGCTGGGTGCTGAAAGAACCACCTATTATTTGCCATTTTTGGAAGGTAAGAAAGTTGGGTTGGTAGGAAACCAGACCAGTATTATTCCTACGGAAGCAGGAAATGTACATCTTGTAGATACCCTTTTAGCCCTCGACGTGAATTTGGTTAAAGTTTTTGCCCCAGAGCATGGATTCCGGGGTACAGCCGATGCTGGCGAAGTAGTTGAAGACGGAAAAGATCCAAATACCGGCCTGCCGGTAATTTCCCTTTATGGAGACAACAAAAAACCATCTGTACAACAGCTGGAAGGCCTTGATGTTTTGATTTTTGATCTTCAGGATGTGGGAGTGCGCTTCTACACCTATATTTCTACCCTGCATTACGTCATGGAAGCCGCTGCCGAAAATGACATAACATTGATCATTTTTGACCGTCCAAATCCAAACGGTCATTACCTTGACGGGCCGGTGCTCGACCCGCAGTACAAGAGTTTTGTAGGGATGCATCCCATCCCGGTGGTACACGGAATGACCATTGGAGAATACGCAAAAATGACTAATGGCGAGGACTGGTTGAAGAACGGCGTGCAAACCGATTTAAAAGTGATTGAAATGGAAAATTATGTTCACAGCATGTCCTACGATCTTCCTGTAAAACCTTCTCCAAACCTTCCTAATGCAAAGTCAATTAACCTGTACCCCAGCATTTGTTTTTTTGAAGGAACCAACGTTAATGCAGGTCGTGGCACAAGTAAGCAGTTCCAAGTATTTGGCTCCCCTTACCTTTCACAAGATGTATTTCCATTCACTTATGTCCCCGAGCCTAATGAAGGTGCCAAATCTCCAAAGCACCTAAACAAGACCTGCTACGGAAGAGATCTCTCAAATGCAGCGCACCTGGATTATCTTAACCTTGAATGGCTTATAGAAGCATATAATCACAGCTCTCAAAAAGAGGAATTTTTCAACGCATTTTTCACAAAGCTCGCCGGAACCAAAGAACTGCAGAAGCAAATTGAAAACGGTATGACCGCAGAGGCAATACGCAAAACCTGGAAACCTGGCTTAGAAGATTTTAAAACAGTAAGGGAGAAGTATTTGTTGTATTAGTTGCGAGGTGCGGGATTTGAAAGTTGAGGGTTGCAAGTTTGATATGTTGCGGGTTGCGGGTTGAAATTATCAAAGTTGCAGGTTGCACAGTTGCAGGTTTTATTGAGGTTGAATCTTTACCGGAAGTAAATATTTTGCGGGATACGGGTTGTGGGTTGCACGGTTTCAGGTTTATTAGAAGTTGAAAGTTTTTCTGCCGGAAGTATATAGGTTTCGAGTTGCGGGTTGCGGAATTCGTGGTTCAGGTTTATACCGCAGAATTATTTAATCAGAAACTTTTAATCTTTGTTCTTAGGTTTTCCAGGATTTCTCAACATATTTTATAAAGGAATTTATTTTGCGACCCAGGTCGTTATAATCATTCTTCAGGTAATGTTGATCTTCCATTATTTCTGGATAAAGATGAAGGATTTTCTCCAAATGATTTATAGTTTCATCATTACTTGCATGTGAATAAACCAGAAACTTTAGAAAATCTCCTTTGTACCTTCTCCTTCCGTAACCTTCAACAATATTTGTATTTACTGAATCTGCTGACCTTCTAATTTGACTTCCTAATTCATAAAGCTCGTGTCTAGGTAATTTCAAACTTAATGTGTGAACCTTGTAAAATAAAGCTAATGAGGTGCGAAAAATCTCCAGCTCTTTATATGAATTTGCCATAATCTTCTTTTAATTGAAAATTAAAAGATAAGAATTTTGTAGGCACGTACAGGAAGTAACTCGGAACTCGGAACCCGCAACCTGCAACCGTGCAACCTGCAACAATACTCCGCAACAATACAACTTGTAACAAGACAACGTGCAACCCGCAACAACAAGACCCGCAACAAAAACTAAGGCAGTCTCTTCTTCATCTCCTCCACAATCCTGAAAGCTGCCGGACAGATAGCGACATTTTTAATGGTGAGGTTTGAGATTTTGTGAAAGTCTTTCCGGTTGGTGTGAGGGAATTCACTGCAGGCCTTGGGCCGTACATCGTAGATGAGGCAATAATTGTCGGGAGCCAAAAAAGCACAGGGTACTTCCTGCAGCACGTAATCATTATCTTCATCTATGCGCAGGTACTGGTCAATGAACTGCTGTGGTTTTTGGCGCAGGTGCTTTGAGATGCGCTCAATGTCTTTATTGGTAAACAGAGGTCCGGTGGTTTTACAGCAGTTAGCGCAGGTAAGACAATCGGTGCGGCTAAATTCTTCTTCGTGCAGCTCCTGCATTTGCAGGTCAAGATGCCGCGGTGGCTTCTTTTTAAGACGCGAAAAAAATTTCTTATTCTCTGTATGTTTATCTTTGGCCTTTTGCGGAAGCCCATTTAATTCATCCTGCATGCCGCAAAGATAAACAGAACCAACACGTGAACAAGCCAAAAAATAATCCCGATATCTTCGGAAAAGCAATTACTGCTTTCTTCGAAAAAGCTGATGAAACTGATATTGTTGTGCATTCGCCCGACTTTGATGATGATGTGATTCCGGTGCCCTACCTCTTCAGAAGTTATAAAGAAATGCCGCCACTTGAACAGCAAGCCCTCAAATTGTGCCGGGGAAAGGTGCTGGATGTAGGCTGCGGGGCGGGTAGTCATTCCCTGTACCTTCAGCAGGAGCGCAATCTTGTAGTTACAGCTATAGATACTTCAACCGGAGCTATAGATGTGTGTCGCAAACGCGGAATTTCGGATGCCAGAAATATTGCTTTTGAAGAACTTTCCGAAGAAAAATTCGACACGATTTTACTGCTGATGAATGGAACAGGTATCGTAGGAAAAATGAAGTTCCTGGATGCCTTTTTTGAGCAGCTAAAGAATCTTCTTGCTGAAAATGGCCAGGTTTTAATTGATTCTTCAGACCTTATTTACCTTTTTGATACCGATGAAGACGGAGGCGTTTGGGTGGATACTACAAACGGTTACTATGGCGAACTCACCTACCGATTGAGCTATAAGGCTGAAACCTCCAATAGTTTTGACTGGTTGTACCTTGATTTTGAATCATTATCTTTAGCAGCTGACAAGCACCGCTTTAACTGTGAAAAAATATATGAAGGCGAACATTATGATTACCTGGCAAGGCTTACAGTAAAAAAGTAGAATGAAGAAAAATTTCCATTCCGCCTGCATCTTGTTGTTATTCGTTTTAACGGGTTGCAGCATTGATGATGCCGACAAGAAACCTTCGGTGTACAGTAATAATCTGGTTTTGGGCGCTTCGGCACGGGATTTTTTAAGCGATGAAACCTTTACCCGCATTGAACTAGACGTGGTTTACGTGATGGGCCATAAGCCCGAAGACCAGGTGCTGCAAAGCTTAACAAACTTTCTTGAACGCTATACCCACAAGCCGGGTGGCATAAGCCTTAAAACCCGCGCGATTGTAAGCCCTCAAATGGGATCCTATTCTATCAAAGAAATTAAAACGGTTGAAAAACAGCACCGCAGCGTTTTTTCTGAAGATGATAAATTAGGAGTATTTATCTTTTTTGCCGACAACAAAAGTGAGGATAGTAAAGCCAACTTCCGCATTCTAGGAAAAGCTTACCTCAATACCTCTCTGGTTATTTTTGACAATCAGGAATTAAGTGATATGACGGGCAGCGTCTCCAAAAACGATATCCAAACAGTGACCCTGCACCACGAATTTGGACACCTCTTTGGCCTGGTGAACAACGGAAGCCCCGCACAGAGTGAACATGAAGACCCCGATAAAGGCTCCCGGGCGCACTGCAGCGTTGACGGGTGTTTAATGGCCGCGGCCATTGAATTTAGCTCCTCGCCGCTCAGGTTTCTTGAAAATGATCAAAATATCCTCGACTTTGACGAGCAGTGCAAGCTCGACCTAAAGGCCAATGGAGGAAAGTAAAATTCAAGATCATAATCGTTTTAGAGAAATATGCAAATACTTTTCACTTAAAATAAAATTTCGGGTAGCATCAGATCAACATTTACTTTGTTCGTTATAACTCACAACAAACCCCTCAAAAATGTGCTTTTAAGGGGTCCTTTTTCTACTACTTTGTACTTCTAAAGTCGTACTTTTAAAATCGCATTTCTTTAAAGTCTTCTAATTTCCATAAACCTTTTTCCCGTCAAGATAAGTAGCACTGGCTTTCATATCGGGGATTTGTTCTTCAGAAACCTTCATGATATCCCTGTCTAAAATGACAAAATCTGCATACTTTCCAGGTTCTATCGATCCCTTTTCATCTTCTTCAAAATTGCTGTAAGCTGCCCAAATTGTCATTCCGCGTAAGGCTTCTTCTCTCGAAAGGGCCTGCTCGGGCATATAACCTCCTTCAGGATAATTTTTAGTATCCTTACGTGCCACTGCCGCATAGAAGGTGAGGAATGGGCTCACCTGCTCTACAGGAAAATCTGTGCCCAAAGCGATTATACCGGCTTCTTCGAGCAGTTTTTTATAGGCATAAGCACCTTTTTCCCGCTCTTCGCCCAGTCTTTCTCCAGCCCAGTACATATCGCTTGTAGCGTGGGTAGGTTGCACTGACGGAATTATATTTTTACTGAAATATTTAAAATCTTCGGGGGCAATTATTTGTGAATGTTCAACTTTCCAACGGCGATCTCCGGCGTCTGAAAGCAGAGAATCATAGGTCTTTAGCACCACAACATTGGCCGAATCTCCAATGGCATGGGTATTCATTTGGTAGGGCGAATTTGCAATTCTGCCAGCAGTCTTCTTAAAGTCGGCCACCGAAGAAAGTAAGGCGCCGTAGTGGTTGTGCTTGTCGGAATAAGGTTCCTTTAAAGCAGCTCCCCTTGACCCCAGGGCACCATCGGCATAAAATTTCACCGACCGCACATTTAACCTGGGCATTTTTAGAGGCTCCCTGTCAAGAAAGTAATCCAGGTTCTCTTTTGTATTGCTTATCATTGCGTAGATGCGCACTTCCAACTCCCCAGCCTGCTGAAGGCTATCTATCAATTCAATGGTAGCACGATCTAATCCTGCATCATTAACGGTAGTTAAACCATACTGAAAAACCTCTTTTTGAGCATCCAGTAAAGCTGCGGTTTGATCTTTAACACTGGCTTCGGGAACTGCGTTCTCTACCAATGCCATGGGATTGTCTATAAGGATCCCGGTAAGTTTGCCGTTCTTCTTTTCGATTTCTCCACCTTCTGCAGGAGTGTTTGCTGTAATATTAGCTGCATTGAGCGCCGCCTGATTGGCGAGTAAGGCATGACCGTCAATTCGTGTGATGGCAACCGGAGTATCTGGAAAAAGAACATCAAGCGTATCTTTTATGGGAAACTCTTTTATCTCCCAGTCATTTTGATCCCACCCAAGGCCTACTATAAAATCGGAATTTTTTTCCTCCTGAAATGCTGTTATTCGTGCAACTACTTCTTCAAAGCTGGTAGTGCCGGTAAGATCTACAGCCTGCATGGAACTGCCGAGTCCGTAGAAATGTGCGTGCGCATCAATTAATCCGGGAAGAATAGTCTTTCCCTGGGCATCCAATACTTCAGTGGCATTGTAATTCTCCTGCATTTCAGCTGAAGTACCAACAGCAAGGAACTTTCCGTCTTTGACTACGAATGCTTCCGCAGTAGAAAACTGATCGTCTACAGTATAAATATTGGCATTGATTACCAGGAGATCGGCTTCTTGTTTCCCGTTGTCATTACAGCCGAAGAACATTCCGAAGCATAGAATTAGAAATAGTGCTTTTTTGATCATGTGAAGAGATTTAGGGTAAAAATAGAAAATGCGCTCCAAACAGAAGCGCATTTATAAAGTTTTGGGCACATGAAGTTTAGAACCAGCCCACAATTGCCTCACCTATGGCCTTACGAATATCGGCATTGGCTGCAGCAGCAAGGGCAATAGAAACAAATAAACCTATCATGGCGTAAGCGAAATCTCTAAAGATCATCTTACCGGCCTTCTTGCGGTGTTTCTTACCTTTTTTGGTACGGGCAAAACTCACGGCGATTTCTCTACCGCCAATTACTCCAAGGAAAACCCAGGTTGTAGACATGGGTACCGTACTAATAAATAATTTATAGATAAGCAAAATCACATAAGTGGCATCAATGAGGGTTGCCGCCCTAACATCCGAAATCCTCGCTTTTTCACTTACTACTTTCTGAATTTTGTCTCCCCGCAGGTAGAAAAGAAGTCCAAGACCTGTAAAGATGGTCAATGCAAAGATGATGAATTGAAAGAGATCGAGTTGTCTTGGCAGGAACACAGCGATATTGGCACCATCCTGCATCACCCAAACTCCCCACAATGTACCGCTCACTACCCACTGCACTATGTTCCAGCTCTGGTTGAATTTACGGCTCTTAAAGTACTTTTTGATGGTGTTGTACGACAGGTACCAAACCAGGAATGACAGGATGAATGCCATGATGTACCCGGTCCAGGATTTCCATATTACGGAAGTGATCCCCGACGTATCGGCGCTAAACACACTTAAAATAAGGAAAGTGGTAGAAACCGGCATTCTTAAACGGGTAAGAATAAGAAGTACCAGAGGTGCAATTATCTGGAAAAAGCTGAAGTTCTCTGGGTGCGGATATTTAGTAGTGCCATCGGGGTTGAGGAGGCGTTGATAGGTCACATCACCGTCAAAATAGATCCAGCTAAAGGTGACCACCGCCAGGAAAATACTCCCGATGAAGATCCACATCACCCACCATTTTCTATTTTTATTACTTTCAATAAAGGTACCCAGCGACTGTATACTGTCATTGGCTACGGTAGCGTAGGCAGCGAAAAAGAACCCGAGCCACATCCCTGCCTGGCCGTAACCGGTAAGGATACCCGCCAGAACAAGTCCTACAATTACTATGGCAAGAAATGTCTTTTCCTGTACCATAAAATCGAGCACGTTCAAGTACGGCCGATTCCTCTTTATCCTCTTAAATTTAGTTTTTGCCATTTGATTATTATAGGGTTTTCAAAAATTGCTAAAAAATGCGAATAAAACTGTCTTTTTTACATTTTTTTTGCGCTGCAAAATTATACACTTCCATAAAACCTCTTTTTATTCCAATGTTATCTAATTGTTAAGATTGTCTAAAATTACTGAGATTCTTTCCATAAAAAAAGCCGGTAAAAACCGGCTTTTTGAATATGGTGTATTTTCTGTTTGTTATCTTCCGAAGTCAAACTTATAAGTAGCTCCTGCCATAACCTGCATTCCCAGCACAGGATAGTCTACCCATCTTTCATAGTTATCTCCCAGCAGGTTTTGCCCCCGGGCAAATATTGAAAGCCTGTCGTTAAATCTGTACCCCAAATTAAGGTTAAGGTCAAAATAAGAATCCAGGCTCACTATTTCTGTTCTTACGGAATTGAGTACATCACTGGTTTGGTATATCTCAAAATCCTTACGCTCGCCCACAAAAAAAACATTTGCACCTGCAAACCATTTTTCTGTGATCTGGTAATCTCCAATCAAATTGGCTCTAAAAGCTGGAAGGTTCCATGCTTCTTCCTCATCACTGGTGTCGTAAACGAAAAACTCTCCATTAACACGCAGGTTAAAGTCACTGTTCACATCAAAATCAAGTTCTCCAAAAAGGGAGATGGTATTGACCTGATCATAAACAACACCAAAAGAGTTACCATAAGCATATTCGGGTTTAGTTCCCGGCTCAGTCATTTCATTGGGATTAGATCTAAAGAGAGGCTTGTAATCTTCCGTCATGTATTTTAAGCGCGTGTTGTAGCCTATATTTGTTGACAATTTTCCTTTAGCACCCACATAAGCATTGTACTGTTGATCTGTAGGGGCTATATCAACTGCAGGTGAAAGAAAAGGATTCTCTTTAGTAAACTCGTAATAAGAATTTTGTCGCAACTCCCCTTCCAGGCCGGCATAGGCAATAAAATAATCGCCTGCGGCACGGTAGCTGGCAGTCACCTGAGGGTAAACGTAAATCCCGCTGTCGCTGTTCTCTGAATCATAGCTATAGTAAATCGCCGCTCCCAGGTTAAGGGTAAGGTCATCGCGCAAAATAAGAAGGCTCGAAGCCACTCCCAGGTTCATATAGCTGTAACTAAGGTCTTCCCCCTCATCAAAATAAGGAGCAAAAGACCCGTTGAGATAATCGAAAATCAGATTGGTGTGAAACAATTCGCCACCAATAGGAATCTCAAGAGTAGGTTTAAAGGTAAGGCGGTGCTCGGTAGATTCAAAATCATCCCCAAAATACCTGTACTTAGCCTCTGCCCTGTCAAAAAAGGACTTTTCCCAATTAATTTCTCCGCCTGCGTACACACTGTAATAATTGTGCTGTGGCTCAAGATTATTTATAACCTCCTGGCTCACTTCATCACTTCGAACTCCATACCAGTTGAACAACCTGTGCTCTACACCAAAATCTGTATTCCAAATAAGGTTCCTTTTTCGGGAAGAGTAATTAAGATTGAGTTCGGTATCGTAGTAATGATCATCAAGTTCTACACCGTCAATGCCTCCCTGTGCCGAATTATGGGTGAGAAAAATACCAAAATTATCGGTACGGGTAACCTCAATATTGCTGTAAAACTCAGCGAGGGCACTGGTGTAAGTTCCAAAGCCAAGCGTGATGTAATTGTCAAACAACTTTGGCGGCCGCTGACGTTCTACCGTCGTAGCCCTACCCTTTGCTGGCGTAAAAGTAGAAGCCACAGGTACCGAAAATATACTGTACTGTACAGGCCTCTTCTCCAGGTTCACAGAATCTGAGATCTTTGGAGTCTCTTTTATCTTAAAAGCATCACTTACTGTGGGGGTATAGGGTTTTACCACTTCTACCATCTCGCTCCCAAGATCCTGGGCATACGAGAAGCCGGTGAAAACCAGAAATATGATAAAAACACCTAACGATTTAATTTTCATGGGAAGGTTTTTATGTAATATTTAATTGTTGGTCTCTACAGAAGCATTTGTTTTAGCTTCCTCTGCTTTAATGCGGGCAAGTTCCTGCCTGGCCTCTTTTACAACTTCGGGGAACTGCGCGAAATTATTGATCACGTTATCAAGGATGTAAGTTGCCTGGTAAGCATCACCCAAAGCGTAGAAATTCTTAGCCATGAGCACCAGCCCCTTAGCACCATATAATTTATATCCGGAGTAATCACGCGCAAGTCGCTGTACCACGTCATTAGAAGCCTGATGGTTTCCTGCTTTATTTTTAAAATAAGCGTCGTAGTATAAAGCTTCGGCAGCCAATTCTCCGGTGGCCGATTTCTGCACTTCTGCATAAGCACGTTTTGCACGCTCTTCATTTCCTGTACGCATGGCGGCACGGGCTATGATTACCTGCGCATCATTCTTCGCATCGGTCTCGGCATCAGGATTTGACAATACCTTTTCGGCATAGGCTACTGCTTCGTTGTAACTACCTTCTTCCAGGTAAGACTTCATCAGGTTTGACTGGGCAAAAATGGTATTTTGAGCAAACGATGCCTGGCTCTCCAATCGCTTTAACAGCGGTATTGCTTCGGAATAATTCCTGTTCTCCAAGTAGATTTCAGAAAGCCTTGCCAAAGATTGCTCAAGATATTCTGAAGCCGATCTTTGTATCACATACTTGTAATACGGAATACTCTTCTGCTTATTTCCTTCACGGAAGTGTAGCTGCCCCAAGTAGAAATTGGCCTGCACAGCATGAATCCCGTTAGGGAAAGAACTAAGATATTTTTCAAGTGCAGTAATTGCTGCTGAAGTATTGTTGTTTTGATATTGTTTCTCTGCCGATTCAAACGTGGTATTATCCAGGTCTACATCCGTCACCTCCACAAAATCCAGGTTTTTAACCCAGTTTGCGTACTCATCGGTCCTGCCCATGTCAACGTATATGAGGCGCGCAGTGCTTACTGCCTGAATTGCTTCAGCAGAATTCGGGTAATCGGCTACCACTTTTTTCATTTTCTCCAAAGCCTGAGAAGACTGATCGTTGTTGTAATAGATCAATCCCTGTTTCAGTAAAGCCTGCGGAACAAAAGTACTTCCGGGAACATCTCTTATAAGCCTGTCATAAGCCTGCATTCCCTGGCTTGTATTGTTCATGGCGACATAAGTATTCCCCAGTTCGTAAGCCGCGTCATCGCGATAGGAAGAACGCGGATACTTCTGAAGAAATTCATTCAAAGACGTAATTTTAGTCTCGTTTCGCTGCACAAACCCGTAGCTGATGGCTTTTTGAAAAGCAGCGTAATCATTCTCGTTTCCATTCAATGCAATGGCCGAGTTATAAGCCTCCATTGCCGGCCAGTAGCTACTGTTTACAAAGTAGCTATCTCCCAATCTCACAAAAGCATCATTCCTTCTTGCCTTATCGTGGGAAGTATCATTGGAATAACGCTTAAAATATTCTACTGCACGATCGTAATCGCGCTGTTTGAAGTATGCATAACCAATATTATAGTCCAGGTTTTCTTTTTCTGAAACTCCCTGTGCGCCGCTCATACCGGCAAATTCACGGTAACCCACCAGTGCATCCTGGAAGTTGCGAAGGTTAAAATCGCTTTCGGCTTTCCAGAAAGTGGCCAAGGCAGTAAATCTTGGATCGCGTCTTTCGCTTAAAGCCAGGTCAAAATATTCTTCGGCCTCTCTATAGTTTCCTTCTTTATAAAGTTCGAGTCCGCGGTAAAAAGCTACCTGCTGGTACACCACGTTATTCTGGAAATTACGGTTTCCTTTAAGCAGGCGCATTGCTTCCTCATAATTTTTGGAAGTAATGAAAGAATTGATGAGCAATTCATTGATCTCTTCTTTAGCAGGTGAATTGGGGTAAGCCTCCAGGTAATTCATCAAAACCTGTGGGGTGCTGGCATAGCTGTTTCCAATCTCGTAGCTTAACTTGGCGTAATTTAGAGCAGCATCGGCCTTGATCTCCGGATTGAAATCCATCTCACTTGCATTTTTAAACGCATTGAGGGCCTGTTGCTTCTTATCGGTCTTTAGGTAAGATTGAGCCAGGTGGTAATATGCATTTTGGGCCACGGCATTTTTACCGTCAATGATCTTATTGAATTCTGAGATTGCGGCTTCATAATCTCCCTGCTGAAAATAAGCGTAACCCAACTGATAGTAATCGGTATTATTCCATTTGCCTCTTTCCCCCTGGTATTCCTTTAAATAAGGAATAGCTTTATCATACTGCCCAAGATTGAAGTAACTTTCGCCTATGATCTTATTGAGTTCAGACCTGTCGCGGCGATCGGCACGGGGCAACTGTTCCAGCCCAAGTTCAATGGCCTTTTCAAAATTCCCCTGCTTAAAGTTCATATCGGCCTGGAAGTAAGACAGGTCTTCTTCATAGCGGTCGGTATCTTCTACTTCTTCAAAAAGGGCATTTGCCTGCTCATAGTCATCGCCTTCATAAGCCATGAAACCGAGGTAGTATTTGGCCTGGCTGCCGTACTTTTTCGAATCTTTTACCCTGTTAAGGTACTCTTTGGCCTCATCATATTGTTTGGCCCTAAAATAAGCATACCCGTTATTGAAGTTAAATCGCTCTTTTTCGGCCTTGCTCAGGTTTCTTTGATCTACAGTATCATACCACTTGCGGGCAAGAGAGTATTTTCCTGTTTCAAAATAATAATCGGCAACATCGAGGTAAGCTGCATTTGTTTTAGTGCTGGTAGGATATCGTTGCACAAAATCTTCCATGAGCGCATCGGCCCCGGGTTGGTTCAGGCGAATCGCAGCATTGGCGATATAATAAGCGGCGTTGGCTTTAACCCTTTCATCGTCCACTTCATCCTGTACTTCATCAAAGAGGGTTTGCGCGGCAAGGTATTGCCCATTGTTGTATAATTCCAGGGCGCGGTTATAATCGGCCAGTGCATTTGTTTGAATGGCAGATTGTTGTGAAAAACCGGAAACTGAAAAGAAAACAAAAACAACAAAAAGGCAGATTTTGCAATGTTTCATTCGTAGATTTTATTTTGTTGATGATTCAAAGATATAAGAAACTCTAAGGTAATAACGCCTTTATTGTAAGATAAATTATGCATTATAGTTAAATGAAACCTAAAATTTAGCTGAAAAAAATTCAGCAGAAGAAAAGCAACTCAAGCGCTCATATTTACGTTCTCTTTCTTACTTTTACCTCTCTAAAATGTCATTTTTCATGTCAAATACTGTTCTGTTCCTAAAAGACGCTGCGATCTACCAACGGGAGACGCTTATTCTTTCTGAAGTCAATATCGAGATTGAAAAAGGGGAATTTGTTTACCTCATAGGAAAGACCGGGACAGGGAAAAGTAGCTTCATGAAAACCCTTTATGGCGACCTGCCCCTTACCGAAGGAGAAGGAAGTATTGTAGATTACGATCTGCGCACCCTGCGAGAAAAAGATATTCCCTTTCTACGCCGAAAGCTGGGAGTGGTGTTTCAGGATTTTAAACTGCTGAATGATCGCAATGTATATGACAACCTGTTGTTTGTACTTAAAGCTACCGGCTGGAAAGACAAAGCCGCCATGGATGCCAAGATCGAAGAGGTGCTAAAAAAGGTAGGGATGGGTACCAAAGGTTTTAAAAATCCGTACCAGTTATCTGGTGGGGAGCAGCAACGTATCGCCATTGCCCGTGCCCTGCTCAATGACCCCGAACTTATCCTGGCCGATGAGCCTACCGGAAACCTCGATCCGCAGACCTCTGTAGAAGTTATGGAAGTACTGCAGCAAATCTCCAAAAACGGAAAGACCATACTTATGGCCACTCACGATTATGCATTACTTCTTAAATACCCTTCAAAAACCCTGAAGTGCGACGGGCAAAAAGTATTTGAGGTGGTTCAGAAAACTGTATAATCCAAAGGCTCAAGGCTCAAGGTTCAAGGTTCAAGGTTTAAGGTTTAAGGTGCAAAATTCAAAGTTGTTTTATAGTACCAGATTCCAGTGACTGAATTTTTCGCTTTACTTCTTCCCAGGAAAGGGACTTACTTTCGCCTTTTATATGCGCCTCTCTCCGTGAATCTAAAATTTGATATTGATCTTCATCAAAAATAGGTTCATTCACCTCATTTTCATATGTTTCCGCTATAGCTTCAAGCATTTTTAGAAGTCTTACATCTGCTGTGTCAACATATTCTCTTACCTTATTTCTCAAATCTCCTGAAGTCATCACTTGTTATTTTATATTAAAGTTACCATTTTTGTTATTTACTTATTATAAATGCTTCAGTATATCAGTTAAACACCTTCCAAAAATGACATTTTTGAGAGGTCATATAAATTCATAATTCTAATCGTACTTCGTAAGTCTACCTTCGTCCTTCGTAATTCGCACTTCTAAAATCGCTTCGTAAGTCTAATTTCGCAAGTCTACCTTCGTTCTTCTAACTTTCCTTCGGTTTAATAAAAAGATAATAGATATTGATTAGTACAATAGCACCATTAGTGATGATGAGCGGCCAGGAATCGAGTAAAATTCCGTAAGCAACGAAGAACAAACATCCAAGGCTGTTGATGTACCTAAGCGTGGTGAGGTTTCTCATTAGGAAGGACAGCAGCAGAAAAAAAGATGCCAGGTATCCAATCCATTCTATATACGATATTCCTAAAATTTCCATTTCTAAATGATGCTTAGATTGAGGATTTCTATAAAAAAATAAGGCCTGTCAAAAATCGCATTTTTGACAGGCCTTAAGATATAAAATTATTTAATCTTAAATAGTCTTATTTCTTTTACGGTCATTCTCTGTAAGGTAGATCTTTCTAAGACGCAGGTGCTTTGGTGTTACTTCTACATATTCATCTTTCTGAATATATTCCAAGGCCTCTTCCAAAGAGAATTTTATTGCAGGAACGATCTTCGCTTTATCATCGGCTCCCGATGAACGTACGTTTGAAAGTTTTTTGGTTTTGGTGATGTTCACAACCATATCATCCTGGCGTGAGTTCTCTCCAATTACCTGCCCTTCATAAATATCCTCTCCCGGATCAACGAAGAATTTTCCACGATCCTGAAGTTTATCAATAGAGTAAGGAATTGCTTTTCCTTTTTCCATAGAAACTAAAGAACCATTCTGGCGCTCAGGAATACCACCTTTAAGCGGCTGATATTCCTTGTAGCGATGTGCCATAATAGCTTCTCCGGCAGTTGCAGTCAACAGCTGATTTCTAAGGCCAATGATTCCGCGGGATGGGATCTGGAACTGGATAGTCATCCTGTCTCCTTTTCCTTCCATGCTCAACATCTCCCCTTTTCTCATGGTAACCATCTCTACTGCTTTTCCTGAAACATCTTCAGGAAGATCTATAGTCAATTCTTCAATTGGCTCACACTTCACACCATCAATTTCTTTGATGATCACCTGTGGCTGACCAATTTGAAGTTCATAACCTTCACGACGCATGGTTTCAATAAGCACAGATAAGTGAAGAACCCCACGGCCAAAGACCATGAATTTATCGGCACTATCAGTCTCCTGCACCCTAAGGGCAAGGTTCTTTTCAAGCTCCTTCATCAGGCGCTCCTTTATGTGTCTTGAAGTAACAAACTTTCCGTCTTTTCCGAAGAAAGGAGAGTCGTTAATGGTGAAGAGCATGCTCATTGTAGGCTCATCAATGGCGATGGTTTTAAGACCTTCAGGATTTTCAAAATCGGCAACAGTATCTCCAATTTCAAATCCTTCAAGACCTACCAAAGCACAAATATCTCCTGCCTGCACCTCTTCCACTTTTCTACGGCCAAGGCCTTCAAAAGTGTGTAATTCTTTAATCCTTGTCTTTTTGATGCTGCCGTCCCTTTTTACCAAAGCAACAGGCATACCTTCTTTTAAAGTCCCACGTTGAAGGCGACCAATGGCGATCCTTCCGGTAAAGGAAGAGAAGTCAAGAGAAGTGATCAACATTTGTGGAGAACCTTCCTCAACTTTTGGAGAAGGAATATGTTCGATCACCATGTCAAGAAGCGGTTCAATATTTTCGGTTTGGTTTCTCCAGTCGTCGCTCATCCAGTTATTCTTGGCTGAACCATATACTGAAGGAAAATCAAGCTGCCATTCTTCGGCCCCAAGTTCAAACATAAGGTCAAAAACCTTTTCATGAACTTCTTCGGGCGTACAGTTTTCTTTATCAACTTTATTGATCACCACACATGGCTTCAATCCAAGGTCAATTGCTTTTTGAAGTACAAAACGGGTTTGTGGCATAGGCCCTTCAAAAGCATCTACTAAAAGCAGCACGCCATCGGCCATGTTCAACACCCTTTCTACCTCTCCTCCAAAGTCGGCGTGACCAGGAGTATCAATAATGTTGATCTTGGTATCCTTGTAAACTACAGATACGTTTTTGGAAGTAATAGTGATGCCCCGTTCCCTTTCAAGGTCATTGTTGTCCAGGATAAGGTCTCCGGTATTTTCGTTTTCCCTGAAAAGCCTGCAGTGGTACATTATTTTGTCCACCAGGGTGGTTTTTCCGTGGTCAACGTGTGCGATGATCGCGATATTCTTGATAGCTGTCATATAAACGCCTGATTTTTAAAGGCTGCAAAGGTACGTTTATTTTTTCCATTTAAAACAGCTGGGCTTTGAATTAAATTTTTATTTATAAAAACCATAAACAACTGTCTACTAAAAAGTTATGCAGCTTGTTGTAGATTTTATACATCTTAAGCATGTAGAAGAGGTTGAGGATTTGCCCCAGACATGCCCTAAAACTGAGCTTTCTCATATTTTAAGAATATGAAATTCCTTTTGAGCGTATAATTCAGTAAATTTAAGTAATTAGTATTCAGCATATTAATTAAAAGGTATCACCTAAAACAAAAGCTATGAGAACGAAAGGAAGAATGAAGAAGAGAATACTGCTGTTATGCCTTAGCCTGCTCTTAGCAGTTGCCAATGTGCAGCCCGGTATGGCGCAGGTAGATGGCCAGCCAAGTCTTGATTTTCCCATGCAGGACCAATTGGTGAAAACAGCGAAAGAAATAGTAAAAGCCTATGAAACCGGAAACTGGGAAACCCTTAGGCAAGACGCTACTGAAAATGCCATTTTTCACAACCTTGGCAGTTATGACAGCTTAACTATTGACCAGACCATAAAGTACTGGAAAAAAGGGCGGGAATCTGCCACTCCTGTATTATCCGAAGATGGCGTGTGGCTGGGAGTGTCTATAGCCGAAGGTGCCAGGAAGGGAAATTGGGTACTGCATTGGGGTACCAACACCCTTAGCTACCCCAATGGAGAAACTATAAGCTTTCCATACCATGTAGCTCTCAAATTTGAGGGAAACAAGGTAAGTGCAGCTCATTTTTATTATGACAACAATAAAATAATAAGAGCTTTGGGTTATGAAATTCAGCCGCCGTTCGAGGAAGAAGAGAGCGAAGATCCTTCCGCAGAAATAGACGGAAGCAAAAAAGGGTCTTAAAAAAGGCATTTCCACATAACGTTCTAAAAAAGGTATCTTTGCACTAAAATTTTTTCTATGCAACTTGATAAGATACCTCAGATAAAACATACCGACTCCGGAAATTTTTTCCTGCTTGCAGGCCCTTGTGCCATTGAAGGTGAAGATATGGCTTTGCGCATAGCCGAAACCATTGTGGGCATTACCGACAAACTGCAAATTCCTTATATTTTTAAAGGTTCCTTCAAAAAGGCAAACCGCAGCCGCATTGACAGCTTTACCGGAATTGGAAATGAAAAAGCCCTGAAAATTCTTCGGAAAGTTTCTGAAACCTTTGGGGTTCCCACGGTTACAGATATTCATGAACGCGAAGATGCTACTTTAGCTGCAGAATATGTGGATGTACTGCAAATTCCTGCATTTTTGGTACGCCAGACTGACCTGTTAATTGCAGCTGCTGAAACAGGAAAAGTAGTAAACCTGAAGAAAGGCCAGTTTATGAGTCCGGAGAGTATGAAACATGCAGTTACCAAAGTTCAGGACTGCAATAACGAGCAGGTGATGGTAACCGACAGAGGAACCATGTTTGGCTACCAGGACATGATCGTTGACTTCCGGGGAATACCTACCATGCGCCAGTTTGCCCCTACTGTTCTTGATGTAACGCATTCCCTTCAACAGCCCAACCAGAGCAGCGGCGTAACAGGCGGAAGGCCCGACATGATCGAAACCATTGCCCGTGCGGGAATTGCAACCGGTGCCGACGGAATTTTTATCGAAACTCATTTTGATCCTGCCAATGCAAAAAGTGACGGGGCCAATATGCTGGACATTCAGTATTTAGAGAGATTGTTGAGCAACCTGACAGCGATTAGAAAGACAATAAATTCTTTTTAGAATAGAAAGTAGCCCGGCACGGATTACAAATCCGCGCCATCTTGATATTCTTCAGACCTAACAGGTTTTTGAAACCTGTTAGGTCTTTTTGTTAAGAACACTCTTATTATTCTTTTTAAGTTCCCGGTTAGAATATTCACAATTTGAATTCATTAGTACAGGACATCGGCACGGATTGCAAATCCGCGCCATCTCATATTAATTATAGACCATATAATTAAAGACCTCACAGGTTTCAAAAACCTGTGAGGTCTTTTTTTCAACGCAGAATGCTAATCCGTGCTGTTACGGTTTTTAATACCTTAATATATCGTCTAAAGTTGTTTTAATAAAATCTACCTGTTTAGAACTTATCTTTCCAATTCTTTTATCCAGCCGGTTTTTGGAAACCGATCTTACATGAAATGTCATGACTTCTGATACTTTTTCTAAACCATTCTCTAAATCTGGTGTAATTATTAAGTTCCCTTTGTAATTTTTAATTTTTGAAGTCAAAGGACATACAATTACCACCTGAAGATATTGGTTTAGAAGATTTCCACTTATTATCACGCAAGGTCTTCTTCCACCTTGTTCGCCTCCAGTTACCGGATCAAGATATAGCTCCCAAATTTCCCCCTGTCTCATTCTGTTAAATGATCTTCAAGGTCCTTAAGATAAGTCACCATCCCTTCCTCAGCAATAGCCATTATTTCTTCGTCTTTGCCTGCTTTAGAATAAGAACGTGCATACTCCGCCCGGTTCAATTGGTCCAAATATATTCGCAATGCCTTTTCAATGAGGCTATTTTTTGCCACTCCACGTTTTTTCGCTTCGGAATTTAGTCTATCCAGAAGGTCCTGAGGCAGCGAGGAGGTGAAAGTTCCCATGTCAAAAAAATTTATAGTAAATATATTCTATAAGTATGAAATATACGTAAAAGTTAATATTTTTTTATCAAGGTAAGGAGATCTAAGGATGTAAAGGGAATTAATATAACCCTTACTAAGGTTCAGAACCTGAAAGTGTTGTCCGGGGTTAAAAACCAAAACCCCGCTCCTTTTCAGAAGCGGGGTTTTCCTATTTACCGGGGGACAAAATTAAATTCTTACCCGCATTTAGAGTAGCCACAGCTCTTGCAAACCAGGCAACCTTCAGAAAAAATGATTCCGTCAGGATCTCCACACTCGCCACATTCTTTGTCGGCGGCAGGTGTACCATCGGGGACAAACTGCTTAAGGGCACGTACAACTCCTGCTTTCCAGGTATTGATGCTTTCGTCAAGCAGGTTAAGGTTGTTAATAAGGTCAACTACGTATGGGATTGGCATTCCGTGACGAAGCACTCCGGAAATCAATTTTGCATAGTTCCAGTATTCTTCATTAAAAGATCTTGACAATCCTTCAATGGTCACTTTATAGCCGTGCTTATCACAGAACTGAAAATCGTACCTTGAGTTTCCATCTTCATCCCTGTTTTTGATCACATATCCTTTTTCTACCCAATTTGGCAGGTTGAAAACATCTTCCATTTTACCGGTAAAGATCTCGTAAGGACGATCATTCAGAATCCCGACAACTGCAAGCCATTTTTCACTTTCGTTATTGAAACGAATGATCCTTGATTCAAGTTTCTTAGGGCGTTTTGGGGCATAGGTTTCAGCAAATACATTTTGAACTGCATCGGCTTTTTTATCTTTTTTATCATCTGAAGAAACAAGGATACCGCTTCGGGAACCATCGCGATAAACTGTAATTCCCTTTAGTCCCTGTCTCCAGGATTCAATATAGATATCACTTACCTTATCTGTAGTCACATCACTGGCAAGGTTGATTGTAGAGCTTATAGAATGCGTGGTATATTTTTGAACCAAAGCCTGCATTTCTACACGCTTTTGCCAGTTAATTTCTGAAGCAGTGGCACCTGCGTAAGGGCTTTCTTCAATAGCTTCTTTGCCTGAAGCATCCATCCAGGTCTTTACTTTTGGGTGATATACTGTAAATTCTTCAAAAGCATCTCCGGTATCATCAACAAAGGCTACTTTCGCGTTCTTTTCTGAAGCATTGACTTTTCTTCTTCTCTTGTAAGACAACATGAAAACTGGCTCAATTCCTGAAGAAGTTTGAGCGAGCATACTAAGACTTCCTGTAGGAGCTACGGTACTAATAGAAATGTTTCTTCTACCGTGCTGCATCATGCGGTTATATTGCCCCGGGAATTCTCTCTTCATCATCTGCACGAAGTCTGACTTCTCTTCGATAGCAGGATCAAAAACCTTGAATGGTTCTCTTGTGATCGCCATATCGATACTACTGTCAAATTCTCCTTTCAGTTTTGTCTGCATGATCTTGTCAACTACTTCAAGAGCTTCATCGGTATCAAATTTCACTCCAAGGGCAGCAACTGCATCGGCAAGGGCAGTGAATCCTAAACCGGTACGTCTTCCGTTTTTGCCATTTTCAGCAAGTAACTTCCAGGTATCTATTTCATTTTTCTTAATAAAATCTGGCTCTTCGTCCTTATCAATTTTAGCAAGAATCTTTTCTACCGCTTCCAATTCAAGATCTACAAGATCATCCATTAAACGCTGGGTTTCATAGATCACTTTATAGAACTTCTCATGGTTAAAAGAAGCATTTTCAGTAAAAGGATTATCTACAAAATTATATAGGTTAACGGCGATCAATCTACAGGAATCCCCTCCCTGCATGGCAATCTCTGAACATGGATTTGTAGAACTGTTTTTAAACCCGGGATAGAAGGAAGAAGTTGAATAGGTATGCTGCTTATCCCAAAAGATCAATCCTGGTTCGGCAGTATTGTGCGCACATCTTATGATGGTATCCCAAAGCTCTTTAGCCCTCACCTTTTTAGTGTATTTAGGATTAGGGCTGTCAATTGGCCAGCGCAGGGTAAAATCGGCATCATCGGTTACCGCCTGCATAAATTCATCTGAAAGCCTTAGAGAAATATTGGCTCCGGTAACTTTTTTAAGGTCCTGCTTTATGGTGATAAAATCTTCAACATCGGGGTGCGCTACATCAATAGTTAGCATCAAAGCTCCGCGTCGGCCATTTTGAGCTACTTCCCTGGTGGTGTTAGAAAACCGCTCCATAAAAGAAACTGCTCCGGTAGTGGTTCCGGCTGCATTTGAGACCTGTGCATTATTGGGGCGTAAACCAGAAAGATCAACACCTACCCCGCAACGCCTTTTAAACAATTGCACCAACTGCTGGTCTGTATGTAAAATTCCGCCGTAAGAATCGTAAACAGGTGGTACCACCACACAATTAGACAAAGAAGCTATCATTTGGTCATTCCCAAGGGCCGCCATGACACTACCCTGCGGAATGCTGTATTTAAAATCCTTGAAAAGCTGAAAAATACGTTCTTCACTTAAGAATTCTCTTGTCTTTCCGTATTCAGAAAGGTTCTCTTTTCCCGCTACACGATCGGCATATTTTGCCTCCATCCGGGCAAATTCCCTCGCCATACGTCTGTGCATATCATCGGGAGTCAACTCAAAAAATTTTCCTTTTTTGTCTTTTACTGCATACTTATTTATCCAGGTAGTGGCTGCAAGCTCATCATTTTTAAAATATTTTAAACATGCTTGCAGTACCTCATCATAGGTATAAGTCTGGGTACTAAATAATTCTTCAACCATGGCCGTTTGTTTTTGTTTTAACTTGAAAGAGGAGTAAAGTTATTTTAATTCAGCAGTTTTAAAAGAGGGCCTGCAGCTTTCTTATTAACTAAAGACTGTTGAAAAAATTTTTGAGATTTTTTCTGAAATCTGGCATTTCCTTTCAGCCCTTACCACTCCTAATTTCGTCTCTACTATCTCTTCATATTTTAGGTAAAAAAATATTAACAACAACCGTAAAATTTTTTTTAAACTCTTGTTAAGTAACTGTGGCATAAGCTCTTTTTAATCTACCTTCAAATACTAACTATCTTAAAAAAACAATAAATTATGGACACACAATTAGAAAACATAGGAGACCGCATTGCCTATTTCCTGCCCAACCTCCTGGGGGCGCTGCTGGTACTTCTCATTGGCTGGCTTATTGCTAAAGGCATTAAGGTTATGGTGGTGAAATTGCTTCGCAAAACCTCCTGGGATGAAAAAATTTTTGGTGGGGATAATATAGATGACACCAATGTTTTTGTTGGGAATATCTTCTATTATTTAATCATGATCATTGTTCTCCTAATCGCTTTAGAGGTTTTAGGAATAAGTGAGGTGCTTGCACCCCTTGAAAATATGCTCAACGAATTCCTGCTCTTTATTCCCAATTTAATTGGAGCCCTTTTAATTGGATTCATTGGTTATGTGCTTGCCAAATTTGTTGCCAATCTTGTTCACATTGGCGGCGGATTGTTAGACAGGATGATAGATAAAACCGGTTTTAAAGACACAGACCAACTTGTGAATATTCTTCGTAAACTGGTATTTATAATCATCTTTATTCCATTTCTCATTCAGGCTTTCAACACGCTGCGCCTGGATGCCATTTCCGAACCCGCCAATGACATCCTCTATGGCTTTACAGAACTTATAGGAGAAATAGTGATTGCTGCCCTCATTCTACTGGTATTTGTTTGGGGTGGTAGATATCTCGCCAATTTCCTGGAAGATCTCTTCAGAAGTATGGGGCTGGACCGCACGGCTGAAAAGATCCAGATCCATAACATGATAGGAGCAGGACAATCGCTTTCAAAACTCGTGGCAAACCTCATTTATTTCTTCCTGGTTTTCTTCGGAATTATTACCGCTGTAGAGATCTTAGGGCTTTCGAGACTTACTGAAATACTTCATCAAATTTTGGAGATCACGGGTCAAATCCTCTTTGGTCTTGTCATTCTTGCTATAGGAAATTATATTTCTCTCCTTATATATAACACGATGACGCGCTCAAGCAAGAATCACTTTATTGCAGGCGTTATTCGCTGGTCATCACTCGCTCTTTTCATTGCCATCGCCTTACGAACCATGGGGATTGCCAATGAAATTGTAGAACTTGCCTTCGGATTAATACTTGGTGCCATAGCCGTTGCAGTAGCTTTAAGTTACGGTCTTGGTGGCCGGGAGGCAGCCGGGGAGCATTTTAGAGATATTATTCAGAAGTTTAGAAGCGAAGCAGCCGATGCCCGGGACCCAAACCGTGACAACCCTGATGTGCGAAACACCGAAAGGAAATTTCCGCCAGAAGGAACCGGTGCCGGAAATGCCAGCACCCCTAAAACTTCCAGGGATACTTCAGGTGACAAACCAGGTGACAATTCGGGATCTAATCCTTCAAAACCCAATCCTCCCCGAAATCCTGATAAAAACGGGCCGGCAGGTGCAGGACCAAACGATCCTATTAATCCGACTTAATAGGAAAACAGTTGTCAAAAATGTCATTTTTGAAGCTTCTTCTGAAGTTTCAGAAATGAAAATCAGACCAAACACGAAGAGGGCCCTCAAAAGCCCTCTTTATTATTTATACCGAATAATTTATTTTAATTTCAAATCTACTATTACCGGAAGGTGATCTGAAAAATAACGCAAATCCCTTGAATCACTCAGTACAGCATATTTCTTAACCTGTACTTCGCCATCGGTGAAAATATAATCTATGCGTGTGGTGACGGGTTGATTGAATTTATACGCATTAAAAGTACCTTCGGGTCCAAAAGTGTGATCTGCGACTTTTTTAGAATCTTTATAATGAGAAGCCAGGTAATTTACTTCTTCGGTGTCAGGTTCCAAATTGAGGTCTCCCATTAATACTACCGGAAGCTTCTTTTGATTTAATTCTGAAATCTTGTTATGGATTAAGCGAACGCTCTGCCGTCTTGCCTCTTTCCCTACGTGATCAAAATGTGTATTAAAAACCCAGAATTCTTTTCCTGAATTCTTCAGTCTGAACTTCCCATAGGTACACACCCTTGGATATGCGGCATCCCAACCTTTTCCGGGAGTTTCGGGCGTTGAAGAAAGCCAGAAGGTTCCCTCCTTCAAAAGTTCAAGATCATCAGTCTTAAAAAATATGGCACTAAATTCCCCTTTTTGAGCCCCATCGTCACGTCCCTTTCCGAAGTATTTGTATTGGTTATCGAGTTCATTTTCTAAAAATTCGAGCTGCCCCTGCAACGCCTCCTGGACTCCAAAGATATGCGGCTCATAAAACCTGATTTGGGCCGCCAGATCATCTTTTCGGTTCGACCAGCTGTTCTCTCCATCATTCTCGTTGGCATACTTAATATTATAGCTCATCACCTGTAGCTGGGCTTTTACCGGGATTGATGTAAACAGCAGGATCATTAAGTTCATGGTGTATTTTTTCATATTTCTGATTCTTCTCTTTTTACGTAATCTTTGAGGTAATTAAACCGTGGGGTCAAATTGCCATTTTTGGTCATTTGCGCCCGTTGTAAAATTCCGTCTTTATCACCGTTAAAAAAAGCGGGGAGTACATTTTCCAGGAACATTTGCCCAAAACCTTCACTGGCATCCCTGGGCAATTCACACGGCAAATTATCTACAGCCATCACCAGGATCGCATCTTCATCCTTAAAATCAACCTCTTTTTCTTCCTGTTTATTATAACCGTAAAATGGTTCGACGATGGTAGAAGGACGAATAGTGCTGGGAATGGGACCGTCAATATCGCAGGAGATGTCAGCAATATATTTGATTCTGAAATCTGGGGATTTTGCATCTTCAGCAGTAAAAAAGACCGGGGCGCCTTCCCCGTAGAAGTGCCCGGCTATTAGAAAATCTGCCGCATTAGCAAACTTTTTGAAATCACTTTCATAAAGTTCGGGGTGGTTGTAAAATTCCCTGTTACTGCCCTGGGCTCCATCTTTACGCCTGTTATAGTCCAGCACGTCAACCTGGCAGTAAACGGGATGGGTATATTCGGAATTGAGGAATTCCTCTACCCCCACCTTTGGTATTTTTAAATGTTCGAGGATCTCCTTAGCTCCCTCCCCCACTTTCCCACTGCCTGTAAGCACAATTTTAAGGGGCGGGATAGAAATTTTGTCAAGTTCATCCTGAATAGTTTTGAGGTCGGGCAGACTTTCAGCTTTAGGGAGTTCAAAAATGCCATTTTTGAGACCTATGCCTCTAAATCCATTGTAAGCTCCTACAATCCCTGCATATCTTCCGAAGCCAATGAGCCGGCCGCCAGTTTCATTAATAATAACTTCATGGTCATAAAGTTCAATATTCTTTTTAAGAATTTCCCGCAATAAATCCCGGTTATAGGGCTGTTTTTTAATGGTATGAGAGAAGAAAAAGTATTTTTTATCGGGGATTAAATAAGGTAGTGGCACCTCTTTAACCCCCAGCATGATATCACAGTCAGAAATATCTTCAGTTACTTCAAAACCTGCCTGCCTGTACTCCTCATCTGTAAAGATCCTGATGTCTGAACTTTCTATCTTGAACTGGATATCAGGAAATTGCTTCACAGCTTCCCTGAGTTCTTCAGGAGAAAATACCACACGACGATCTGGGGGAGTTTTTCGCTCTTTTATAAGGGCAAATTTTATCATACTGAAATAGCTTTTTAAAATGTTTGGATTTTCTCAAAGATAGGAATTATTAGGAGTGGGAAAAAGATAATAGAAAGCTGCGCTGCAAGAGGCAGGAATGAATCATTTAACAGACCATAAGTTTAAATTATATATGAGCACATCTGGCATTATTAATCGGCAAAAACAATAAATAATCTTGTATCTCCACTTCCCTCTTCCACTTATTTTTTTGACAGTAAATTTCTCCGGGGCAAGCCCACGGAGCATTATATAGGAGAACACGTTTTCAGACTTTAAACATTTACTAACGAGGCAAGCCTCGGAGTATTTACCCCCTTAGAATAAACCCCCGAAAGATTTGAAAGGAAACAGAAACAAGAGCGAATCATGCTATTTGTAATCCAAAATGTCTATTTTTGTTACTCTTATGTTCAACCTACAACTAATAGGTTTGGCATGAAATATGCAATATTATTGCAGAAGTTCTTTACATAATGGGGTCGACTTGGTTTTGACAGCGAGTCTAATTGAGTTGTAAGCACGTCGAGCGCTGGGAAATAGCTCGTAAATCTCATTTTTCACACATTTTAAACGGCGAGAATAACTACGCCTTGGCAGCATAATCTGAATCATAGTAGGATTACTCTAGTCCCTACAAGGTAGGGAGCCAAGATGTCTCGTGAGGGCCTTGATTTACGGCACTCACACCAGAGGCACCGACAAAGTAAATATAGAGACTGCAGGACCTTGATGCAGTTTTGAAACTTAATTGAGGATAAGTGTGCAGTTGGTGGTTTTCGGCCGGCTGTACATCGAAAAATAAGCGAAAACTAAACGTGTAGAAAGCTTCTGAATTGCTTGTTTGGACGAGGGTTCGAACCCCTCCGACTCCACTTTTTGAGTATCAAACTCAATCAAAAACCCCGGAATCCTAGGATTTACGGGGTTTTTCATTTCTAATATTATCATTTAATGTCAAATAATTGCACATTCTCAGTGTGCAATTCGGTGACCAATTTATTCTTCAAAAATTGCACACTGGAAACACCCAAAACACCTATATACCAAGTCTTTACAAAATATTAAAGTTCTAAATCGTATGTGCTTTTTTAGTACTTTAAATCCAAATTTTAAGACCAAAAAGATGCACACTCAGTACCAGCTCACATTTTTCGTTAGAAAAAGCAGAAGTAAAAAGACCACAGACAGTGATGTTTACATGCGAATTACCGTAAATAACAAGCGATCCGACATCAGTATTAGCCGTAAAGTTGATCCCAGGAAGTGGAGTTCAAATTCTGAAAAAGCTTTAGGAAAAAGTCCGGAGGCTACTGAACTCAATAATTATATTAATGTACTAAGGAATAAAATCAAAAACATACACCAGCGCCTGGTAGAAAAGGATATAGACATTTCTTTAAAAAATATTCTTGATGAATTTAAAGGCGAAAACAAACCGAAGCCGAAAATGAGCCTAGAGGTATTTAAAGAGCATAATGAACAAATGGATCGCCTATCGGGTAAAAGCATTTCTAAGAGCACTGCAAAGCGATACTGGACCTGTTACAATCATGTTGAGCAATTCATTAAGGAAGAGTATAAGGCTCACGATTATCCTATGAATGATATTAACCACCAATTCATTTCTAAATTTGAATACTTTCTCAAGACTAAGCGGGAGTGCAATCACAATTCGGCCTTGAAATACGTGAACAATTTTAAAAAAATAATTCGTATTGCTTTAGCCAATCAATGGATGGATCGGGATCCATTTTATAATTACAAAGTTCAATTTGAAACGGTAGAAAGGGAATTTTTGAATGAAGAAGAAGTGCAAAAACTCGTGGAAAAAGATCTTCACCTCGATCGCCTAAAGCTGGTGCGGGACATGTTTGTTTTTAGCTGTTACACCGGACTAGCATATTCTGATGTAAAAAAACTAAGCAGCGCTGATATCACCAAAGGTATAGACGGCGGGAAATGGATCCGCATTAAAAGAACAAAAACAAAATCTCTTAGCAGTATCCCACTATTACCTGTTGCTGAAGAAATTATTGAACGATATCAAGACCACCCGGAAGTGCAGAAGGGAAATTGCATCCTCCCTGTCCTAAGCAACCAAAAATCAAATGCATTTTTAAAGGAAATTGCGATGATGTGCGGTATTAAAAAACCACTCACCACTCACCTGGCCCGCCATACCTTCGCAACTACTATTACTCTAACCAATGGAGTCCCTATTGAATCTGTTAGTAAAATGCTTGGTCATAAAGATCTTAGAACCACCCAGCACTATGCTAAAATTGTAGACAGGAAAATAAGTGATGACATGAAGGCTCTAAAAATAAAATTGGCAGCTAAAGAACAGGAACAAGTAAAGGCTACCAATAAAACCAAAGATTAGTTTTCGTGGGAATTACATTACGATGGAACAGAAATATTCAATGGTCATTACTAAAAATATCCAAAAAAGACTTAGAAATGTAGATGGAATTTTCACCAGAAGTTGGCTGAAGGTTTTACCACCAGGTTAAACTCCAAATTCTCTTTTAAAAACTGTATAATCAGGATTTTAATTATCGTTTAATTAATCAAAACCAGTACACATAAGGGCTCAGAAAATTTTACTGTATCCCCTACTCTAAGGTTCTAGGTAAGACAATATTATATAACGAATTAAACCATTTGTATATCAGCACTATAAAGATTTTTTTAATTAAATAACATCGCTTTAGCGTGTTATCCTCTTGCTATCCCTTTTTACCAGCCAATTAAGTTGCTGCTCCTGAAAAAAAGCATTCATCAACTGGAGCAGTTAAAAATGGTCAATAAACACAAAAAAAGCCGGATCATCTCCGGCCTTTTTAAATATCCGATTTTTTTATAATAGTCCTTCATCGGCAAATGAAAAGTACTTACCTTCCGGAGTAATAATCAGGTGATCCAGGAGCTTTATATCGAGAAGCAAACCTGCTTCTTTGATCTTCCGGGTTAGGGCTTTATCATTCTGGCTGGGCAAAAGAGTTCCTGAAGGATGATTGTGAGCTACGATAATTGCAGTGGTGAGGGATTTAAGGGCTACCGCAAATAGGATTCTAAGGTCTACCAGAGTGCCGGTAATACCCCCGGTGGATATTTCAACTATACCTTTCACCCGGTTTCCATTGTTGAGGAGCATCAGTTTAAAACATTCCTGCATAGCAATGTGGTTTAAGTTCCATTGGTAATAGAACTTCTCAAAAGCATCATGTGAAGAAGATATTTTTGGTGACTCCTTCATCCTCACGTTACCGAGGTATTTCAGAGAAATTTCATTTACTTTAGTTTTCATATGATTAGGTGTTAATTTGATAAAAAAGAGGGTGCAAACGGACATATGCACCCTCTTTTAATTTTTAAGCCTTGGAGGAAGAACTGCCGAGCAAAAGAATTTCACTGGCGATGATTTCAGATACATATCTTTTTGAGCCGTCCGAGGTCTCATAAGATCGGTTGGAAAGTTTTCCTTCTACGGCAATCTCTCTTCCTTTGGAAACATACTTCTCCACTATTTCAGCGGTATTACCCCAACAAATAATTTGGTGCCACTGAGTTTGTTCAACCTTATCACCCTGTGCATTACGATAAGATTCATTGGTGGCCACTGAAAAAGAAGCCACTTTTTTGCCATTTTCAAGGGTTTGGGTTTCGGGTGAATTTCCTACGTTCCCGATGAGCTGCACTTTGTTTCTAATTGTTCTCATAACATTGATTATTTAAAGATTAATAATGGATTTACTTTTTATATCCGGAGCGTTTTCCTTTTTGTTTTTCTTTGGTGCCGCTTCCTTTTTGATGTTGCTGTTTGATTTCATAATTCCTGTTTTTGATTTACTTCCCATAGAGCCTTCGCTGTTACCTTTTTTGTTGCTGTATGATTTTTAAACATTCGGAATTGATAAGGACTTATAAAAAGGAGGCACGACTGGCTTATGCAGTCCGTCAACTTCCGAATGTTGTTACTTTGCTTACAAAAAAGGTTAGGTACAGCGCAGGCTCGGGAGTATTCAAAAGGCTATAGGAGAAGAACAAAACATCTGGAAGTGGCACCAAAGCCTTGATATGAAAATCCATTTTGAGCGGACTTCATCCCCAATTATGTAGTGCAACGCAGCCTTCAGAAGAAATTAATTTCCGGCGTAGTGAAAAGAAGAAATTGGGGATGATGTCCAGGAAGTTTTAAGTGAAGCTCTTTTCCCGAAATGAAGCTTTTTCTGCGGAATGGAGCGGAAATGTGCTGAGCGGCATTAGACCAGCTAAAAGAATTTTTTCACAAGCACCACATTAGACTCTCAATCTATCAATTATCATTTGTGAAATGATAACAGCCTTTTCTTAGAGATCCGATTAAAGTAAAACGATTTATATCTTAAAGTTCCTTTGAAAATGACTACTCAAGTCCCGGAGATATTATTTTGATATATCACATTTACTGAATCTGGATCAAGAAATGAGCACATTTTCCACTATTAGTATCAAGGTAGAAACGGCTAAAAGGTTCCGCACTTTCTCAAAGGAGACAGGAGGATCAAATACAGAAGTACTGGAGCTTATGCTGGAATATTTTCACAAGTACCAGATCTCCCCCAGTCACAAAGCTAAAATAGATTTGCCAGCATTGGATGAAAAAATACAAAAGCGACTTAATGCTATAGTGGCAATTATAAAGGAAATAGAAAAAACCCAAACCCAGCCTACTCTTGCGATGTTACAGTTACTTTTTGATCCTGCTCAGGCAACTTCCATTTCTTCCAGCCGTATCCCATTGCCCCCTGTACAAGAGATCTCTTCCCCTATAAAACCCGCCAGAGAGGGAAATATTTTCGTGGACAGAGCCAAGGAAGAAATAAAAAAGGATCTTGAATATATACTCAGTAAGGTAATCCTTGTCAAAAGGACATTCGGTCCCGACAAGTACGTGCTTGAAATGGAAGGAGAAGAGTTAGAAAGAATGAGAAGGAAATTAAACGCTTATTGAAATGTACCTTACCATCACACCCCAAAAAATAGGAGGCAATTTCACCAGTAGTGTTGCTGACTTTGTCACCTATCTGGAAAAGGAGAATCGGGACCAACCCCTTGAGAAAATGAATTACTTCTTTAACCAAACCGGGAATCAAATTTCAGAGCAACAGGTAATTGGGGAAATAGATGCCAATTCGGCTAAACTTAGAAAAACAGAACCCAGGTATTATTCCCTAACCATTAATCCCAGTCAATATGAACTCAGGCATATCCAGAATAACTCCACGTCTCTAAGAGAATACACCTTAGAGGTCATGAAAAATTACGCTAAAGCTTTTAACCGGGAAATTGAGGGAAAACCAGTGAGTATAGAAAATCTAAAATTTTTCGCAAAAATAGAATACCAGCGCAGTTACCATCATTATGATAAAGAGATCAGGGAGAATTCTCCCTACATGAAACAAATAGTCAAACTGGAACATGACCTTGTGAAAATCAGGAGAGGAGACATGGATGGAGATAGTCAAAAAGTAAGGAAGGAAATCAGCCGACTTATTAAGGAAATACCACACACAATAGGTGGAAAACCCATTAAAGAAGGTATGTTAAAGCCGGGGCTTCAAACCCATGTACATGTTATTGTCAGCCGGAAAGATGCTACCAATCGTTACAGCCTTTCACCCGGGAGCAAATACAGATCTTCAACCGTTGAGATGCACGGCAGGACGGTAAGAAGAGGATTTGACCGAAATCAGTTTTTTCAAAGTGCTGAAAGGACCTTTGACAGAATGTTCCAGTACCAAAGAAATTATGTAGAAAAATATACTTCCAGGAAAGAGCTGCAAAAAAATCCCGGGCTGTATTATTCAAAGCTTATGAGATTACCAGTAAATGAGAGGCAGTTGGCTTTCAATTTACTCAGAACTGCAGGTATGACACTGCCCGCTACGGGGTTCACACCAGCCCAGGTACAATTGGCGATCAAAAAATTCAGAAAAGCTATTGGGTTAGCTGTGAGGTCATCTTCCATTCATTACTGATGATTCCAGGTTTATACATATTATGGATGGTCATTTACGCAAGCATTTGCAGCCTGTTTATTCTTCACTTAAAACAGTTCAAAAAAGGTGTTTTTTTCAACCAGTTTCTTCTTGTGTTTTTCAGCTGGAGCTTACTCCCCCACCCTGCCGACTTAGCAATCTATTTGGAGCTTTTACTGAAATTATTCTTGCCGGCATCAGTTTTGAATTTGAGCCTGTATTGTTTTGTCTTACCACAAGAGCAGGTTTCAGGAGTAAAAAAGTACAGAGCAAAACTACCACTGGAGGACGGGAATCTGGTATTAGAAAACATCAGGAGAGGAGTTTCCATAATTGGAGCTGCAGGAAGCGGCAAGACAGAAAGTGTGGTATATAATCTACTGAAGCATTTCAGAAAATATTCCTTCAGCGGTTTGTTACACGATTACAAGAATTTTGAACTTACAGAGATTGCTTATCCCCTTTTTAAATCGGGAAAGCTTCCCTTTTACATCATCTCCTTTGACCGGATATACCACAGGGTCAATCCTATTGCTCCCAGATACATGATCGATGAAGAAAGCGTGAATGAGGTAGCGAGGGTACTCCTGGAAAACCTTCTGGAACAAAAAGAACTTCTCGCCTCAGGCACCACAAAATTCTTCAATGATGCCGTGGAAGGACTAATTGGGGGAATGATCTGGAAATTAAAATCTGATTATCCTGAGTACTGCACACTTCCCCATCTTATAGCAGTTTACCAGAGCATGGATACTGCAGAACTGGTTAGCTTTCTCAGTGGTAATATCACTTCGAGGTCAATGGCAGATGCTTTCATAAGTGGGATCGCATCAGAGCGGCAGACAGCAGCTGTTAAGAGCAGTCTTGCCAATGCTTTGAAAAAGATCTGTACCCAAAGAATCTTCATGGCCCTATCAAAAGATGAAGTCCCTTTAGACATTAATAATCCTGAAAATCCTGCAATAGTTTCCATAGTCAATAATCCAAAATATGAAACCGCCTACTCCCCTGTCATAGCGACTACCATACATACTATAACGAAGCAGATGAGCATTCGGGAGCGAGATGCCTCCTTTCTTCTTATGGAGGAAGCCCCTACCCTGCGTCTACTCCATATGCATCGTGTGCCGGCAACCCTTCGTAGTTATAACATCTCCACTATTTATGTAATGCAGGACAAGATTCAGAATGACCTGCTTTACGGAGAAAAAGCCAGCAAAGCAATCCTGAGCAATCTGTCGTACCAATTCTTCGGAAAAGTAAATGATCCCGATACCGCGAAATACTACGAACAGTTCTTTGAAATTATACAGAAGGAAAGCATCAGCATCCACCAGGGAGGAAATCTCAATTTTGATACCCGTATCACGAGGAGCCATAGGGATACTACAAAAATCCGATTTGATGCCTTCTTCCGATTGAGAGCCGGAGAATTTGTGAGTTTTGCCGATGGAAAAGAGAAGAAAATCCGATTTGCGCCTCCTGGAATACTGAAGGAGTTACCTGGAAAATTCAGTGAATTTTCAGAAGAAGAAATAAGAGGTAATTATAACAGAATATTTCAGGAGGTCCAAGATGAAATCCTGAACAAATAGAGCAATGAATCCGTAATTATAATATTCAGGGAATTAAAAAATAAAACACATGAAAAATTAAAATTAAATGCACTCTTTAGGTATAACTATTTTAAGAAATGAAACAAAATTCCCTTTGACTGAGTACATCAATTATAAACCTAAAGGTTAATTCGAAATAACAGATTTATCAGATCAGGAGAGGAGAATGGACTTCCAATTGGAAGGATAAATTACTGGCTGGTTGATAACCAATGGCATTCACATATCAATACGGTCAGATATCTGTTCCCTAACCCACTCAACATTTTTGTCTTGTCTGAAGTCAAACCATTCCTGCCTAAAATCTGATTGATGGATCAGATAATTAAAATTCCGGAAAGGTTTTGGTCGGTTTAGAGCAGCAAGCAACTTTTTTTTTAAACCGTCCACTTCGAGCTGGTCCGCAAAAGATTCCATTACAGCATAAGAGTGGATGGAATGCATTGGTTCGATTCGAATGTAATCGCCTCAATTATTCTCGATTTTATCAATAACTTCTTGCCAAGGATTCTCCTCGTCTGAAAAATAGTCCATTTCTGCCGGATGATATTCACAATCACCGGTTATAGGGATTACAAAATCAGGCAAATGGAAACCGGCCAGGAACAATGGCAAATATCTGTTCCCGGTGAAGGCTATGAGTAAAGTCTTCAGGGCTCGCTTTGTGGCTGCCCTTCGGAAGGAACTGGAACCCCAATCCACAAGCTTCTATGAAAGCCTGTTTAAAAATGAATGGGTAGTATATTGTAAACGTCCGTTTTTAGGTCCTCCACAGGTAGTGGAATATCTTGGTCGCTATACCCATAAAATCGCCATAAGCAACCATCGAATCAAGAACCTCGATAATAAAAAGGTCACCTTTTCTGTCAAAGATTACCGACACGGGGGAAGGAAATCTAACACGTACCTACCAGACGAAGAGTTCATTAGACGATTTGCAATGCACGTGCTTCCCAGAGGCTTTGTTCGGATCCGCCATTACGGAATCTTAAGCTCCTATCACAAAAGGAACAGCCTTCCGGAATTACAGGAAACTTTAGGCCCTGCCCATTTAAAGAAAAAAGAACCCTTACAACACCGGGTTTGCCCGACCTGTAAAAAAGGAAATCTCATTACGCTTACCACTTTTACTGCACGCGGACCTCCGGTTCAATGGCTGAAAAAAATTAAAACACAGAAGAAATAGCCCTCCCGATCAACGCTGCTTTAAGGTGTAACAGGAGATCTATTGTCAAAAGGGAACAAAACAACTGAAAAAATCGAATCAACCAGAATAGAAAACATAAGTGGAGAGTAAATCTCCATTTACTTCTCAAATTTACCGGGACAGAAAAATAGCTCAACCTTCCACCTACCCAAATCACACCTCTAAAAAATAGACTAAACCCCATATAGGACAACCAGCAAAGAACCGGTTCAGTCAACAGGGCGTTCATGTTGGGCCGTACCGGCCACACGAACGCTTAGTTATTGGCAACAGTTTTTACTCAAACATAGCTATAATTTTTTTATTAAGATTTTCATCACTTACCTTCAAAATTTCTTTCAATAAATCAGTTGAAGTAGGTTTTAAATTTGGATATTTATGTTTAGTAAAAAAGGATTGTAATGCTAAATTTAACCGTTCTTCACCAAGTAACTCACTTAATTCTACAAAAACAATAGCTCCTTTAGAATAGGATATAAATGCATTGTCTTTTGTGGCTTTCAATAACGATAAGTCATCAGTAAAACCCTTTTCAGCTTCATATATTTGTTTATGTATGGCCACACGTTCTAGCATTTTTGCTTTGCCGTACATGTTTTTATATAACATCATTTCGGTATACATTGCCAAGCTTTCAGTCAGCATGGCATAACCTTCACGATAATCAGGATCAATCTGGTTGGTTCCCCACCAAAAATGCGCTACTTCATGCCCAGCCAATTCATTAATAACATCTTGATTGTGGTTGCCCGATAGGTTAGCATGAAACGTCATATGCTCTGTCATAAATATAACACCAGGGTAAGCGGTGCCTGCAAAACCTTGTGTAAACGATGACACTTCGGCAAATTGAATAGACGAAAACGGATAAGGCCCAAAATATTTAGTACAATATTCTAATGACAGCTTTGTGTTCTCAATAAGGTGATCTACATTGTTTTCATGCAAAGGATGATATAAAACCTCAATAGAAACATCATTATGTTGTGCTTTTTTAACCTCATAAGCAGCTGATGAAACCGCAAACCTAAACGGTATAGCATCGGCCTGATAGGTATAGTAGTTTCTATTAGCATCTTGCCACTGCAATTTTAATGCACCAGTACCTACAGCAATTTGATTATTATCGGTTGAAATTTGCATGTCCAAAGAAATAAAATCGTCTACATGAGTCTTTACCGCATCAAATGATTTCATGGCTGTGGCTTCGCCCAAAGCATGTTGATTTCTAATTGTCTTGTCTGAAATTTCCTGACTAGCATCATACCCAAATTGAGGATAATAACGACTTATTCGCATAAAAGAGCCATCCTTTACAATCGCATTAAAAGGATTATGACCATTTACAGCTTCCCATTTGTAAGCCAAATGAAAGGTGAGTTTTGCCGAGTCTTGGGCTTGTAATGCCTGTTTTAATGGTATTTCTGAAATAGCCCTGTCTAGCATTATGCTGTCATTTTTATAGGTAAATAAAAGCGATTGTATCTCAAAGTCTTCAGGCACACGTATCAGTACAGAATCTATAGTGTGTTCGTGCTGGTTTACCAACCAATACGTGCCTTTTATCTCATAAGCTTGGTCTTCAGGAAACAAATCTATTTCTGTATTAACCTTTTTTATGGTTGGCTGCGGAAGGTTTTGGTATGCTCGATAATGCTTTTCGTAAGCAACGCGCGCTAATATGTCAGCGTCTTGATCTTTGAAAACATAACCATCTAAAAACAAATAACCACTCGCTATGCCTATACATGCACAACCAACCATAGCAATAAGCAAACGGTGTCTTTTAGCTTTAGTTTTTATCAAACCGTATAAAGCAAATACAAGTCCCACAAGAGCAAATCCAAAAATCACTCTATAAATAAACGGCATTATATAAGTACCGTAACCTATAAAATCGCTATAAGCACCTTTGTAACCAGATAAAAAACGAAACAACGGATTCGTAATCATGTTTTTTGAAATAGGAGTCACAAACAATAAGAATAACAAGATAGATATACCCAATGCCACCGATTTACTCTTGCTTATGTTATTAATAAAAAGAAGCAGTAACGCAAAGAGTATAAGTGGCAACGTATTAAAAACAAACACACCTAAATATGCTTGCCAATCAATAAAAGGGTATTTAAAAATAAGCTGAAAGATAATCGCTTCCAAGAGCATTAAACCGGTAAGAAAAATGATTAAAAGCACCATACTTATACCGTGTCCTAATAGTCGCTCTTTAGCATAATAAGTCGTATTTTGAATAATTGAAAACCCACTAGCATTTGCACGCCAAAACACATCGTTTGTAAAGTAAACCACAACAAGTGCGCCTATAAAATAAAATGTTTCGTTAATGGTTTTAGCTAGTAAACCAGAGCTAGCATACTGATGCGGCAACCTAATACCCATATCTATATCGCCATACATTTCTACACCTACATAAAATAACAGTAAAGCAGAAACAGAAATAAGAGGAATACTTTTAAATAAATAAATAAAATCAATTTTCACAAAAGAACGCAGCGCATGTTGTTTTGTTTTTGAAGTAAACAACGTGCCTACTTTCGCAAACGGAACATCTAGTAGTTTGTTTTTTTTAGGCGTTCTTTCAGCCTGTTTTTTTGTTAACTTTTGTTTGAAAACTGGCAAAAATGAGAACGCATTAATGCCTAATTTAATAATAAATAAAGACAGTAACACGACACCCAAACGGTTTATCAGTAGTATATTACTAAACGACACGATGTTGTGGTTTCTTTCAAAAACACTAAAGTCCTTGGCATCATAAAAATAAGCCGACAACCCAAAAATATCAGTTATAGCAGATACTTTTTGAGCCCATAAAGACTGCGGTAACGATTGTGCCATAAAAGGCGCGTTTGAAAACATGAGCACAATCATATAGGTGATGTATAACATCAATCCTGCAATAGCGACCAATAGTTTATTCTGAAATTTTTTGGCAAAAAAAAACAGGATGCTGCATACCAATAAGCTATTTACCACGCCAAAAATCAAATAAGGATATACATAATGCCACAGATAAAAGCCTGCAAGCATTTCAGAATCTGTTTGCACATGCAACCCAATAACATATCCAAGCATTACAATAAAAAAACTGATTGCAGTAAGTAAAAAGAAGGATAAAAAGCGTGCTAATGCAAAGTCGCGTTTCTTTATAGGTGTGGTAAAAACAATTAAATCAAAGTTAGCATCACGTTCCTTAAACAAGCCAGAAAAGGCTAGTAGTGTTGCAATCAAAATAATAATAAGGCTGAACAAACCAGTCATAAACCCAACAGAGTAGGGTGCATTGGCTGCAATGCCATCGCCTACATTAATATGAAACTTATAGCCTGTAAAAAAACCAAGCACTAAATACGACAACAAAGCAAATTGCGTTGCTATGTGTTTTAGTGCGCCATACATATCGTTTAGTAAAACCGTTTTCATGTTGTCCTGTTTAAATATGTGAAATAAGCGTGCTCTAAATTCGGTGTTACAGCTTTAAACCCAGTTGGGCAAGCATCGGCATACACGGTTACATGCATGACCTTTTCAATAAATTGCTTACTGATTATGTTGTGGTTTGGCTCAAGATCAAGTAGCTCGTTTTTGGTTGTTGCTTTTTGCCATATTTTTCCTTGTAATGCTTCAATAAACTCATTTGGGCCACCTTTTGCCATAATAGCGCCTTGTTTTATAATCGCCATATCCGAACAAAGATTTCGTACATCTTCTACCAAGTGCGTCGATAATAAAATGATAATATCTTCGCCTATTTCGCTCAACAATGCATTAAATCTATTACGTTCTTCAGGATCTAAACCTGCTGTAGGTTCGTCTACAATCACAATTTTAGGGTCTCCCAATAACGCTTGAGCTACGCCAAAACGCTGTTTCATACCACCAGAAAACGTATGTACTTCTTTGTTTTTGGCGTCAACTAAATTTACTTTATCAAGAAGATTCATAATTTGATCGTGGCGCTCTTTCTTGTTATGAATACCTTTTAGTTTAGCCAAATGTTGTAATAAATTATAAGCCGAAACTTTAGGATACACACCAAAATATTGTGGTAAAAAACCTAACTGCTTTTGTATTTCTAATGGGTTTTTTACAATATCTGTATTGTCAAAACTAATGTATCCTTCCGTTGGTTTTTGTAAGCCTACAATGGTTTTCATAAGCGAAGATTTCCCTGCGCCATTAGGCCCAAGCAAACCAAAAACACCGTTTGTTATATTTAAATTTATGGCATAAAGTGCCTGATGTCCGTTGTTATACACAAGGGACACATTGTTGATATTCAATGTATTCATAAAAAATATTTAAGGGAGTGCTAGTCTATATAGTCTATAATGTCTCCAGGTTTACAGTCCAAGGCTTTGCATATTTTTTCTAGAGTTTCAAAGCGAATGCCTTTAGCTTTTCCATTTTTTAGTATGGATAAATTTGCAGGTGTAATGCCAATTTCTTTAACCAACTCTTTACTCTTCATCTTTCGTTTGGCAAGCATGACGTCTATATTTATAACAATGGGCATAGTTTAAATGTATAAGTCTTGTTCGTTTTGTAAATGCAATCCTTGGTTAAATATTTCTGACATAAAAAACACAAAAACACCAAGAACAAGATGCAGGATAATAATCAGAAAGATTTCGTGTTCTATAGGCATAAAAAACGAAGTGAATATAGTGAGTACAGTTGGTAGAAATATATTAATAAGATAAAAACGTCGCAAATGCACAATATTTTCGGCTGTAAATAATTTGTCTTGGTAAAATACCTTAAAGACATTAGATAGTAGCCAAAAAAACAAACCATACCCTAAAACAGGAATTAAAAACGAAAAGATTAAATACGTTGTGTTGCTGTCTAAAATTAAAAAAGATGTTTCTGTAAAAGGGTAGGTGATAATGGTTTGCTTATCGTTTATAAGCAAATGGGTGTTTGTTACCCAGCTGAATACTCCATAAAGACCAGTAATTAAATAAAATCCACCCAATATCCTTGAAATGTAGTATAAAACTTTGGAAATAATAATTGATTTTTGCATATAAAAAATATAGTTTATTATTGCAAATATATAAAAAATATCGTTTTACAATAAAATATTATCTCTTTAGGATGATTTTAGTGTTGCTATATTTGTTAAAAACGATTCAAGAACGTTTTTATCTTTATTCAAATAAAGTAGGTCAATAGATTAACGTGAAGTTAGCTTAATACTAAATTTTAGGAAGTTTGATCTTTTAATCAAGGGGAGTTGGTCAAATTGTTGCCAACGTCCCGTATAAAAACAGTGCGGCGATTGCCGGCGATGATTTTCCGCAGGAAAATCAGACGCAGCAAGTACGCACAGACTTTCAATTCGACTCTAAAATAGCATTGTTTTTATACATTGTGTTTGTTGCACAAGATACCAGAAAATGCTAATTTTCTGATATGCAAGGCAAGAAAAATTATCAGGAAAAGCTCTTCACTTCCGTCTCAGTGACCGGATTCCGAAAGAAAATTTTTATAGACGTTTGAAAGAAGCTCTGAACCTGGAGTTTCTTTACCCGCTCACCCAAAAGTTTTACGGAGATAGTGGGCAGAAAAGTATTGATCCGGCGGTTTTCTTCAAGTTCTGCCTGGTGGGATATCTGGAGAATATCACTACTGATCGTGGGGTGATGAACCACTGCGCAATGCGGTTGGACATCCTCTATTTTTTAGGCTATGATGTAGACGAAGAATTGCCCTGGCACAGTACGATAAGCCGTACCCGCCAGCTTTTCCCTGAAGATATTTTTGAGGAAGTCTTTACCAAAGTTTTAAAGCTTTGTATTGATGCAGGACTGGTAAGCGGCCATACACAGGCAATTGATTCGGCCCCTGTAAAGGCCAATGCTTCTATGGACAGCCTGGAGATCAAAGTCCCGGCAGAAGACCTCGAGGAGCATCTTTCTAAAGTGCGGGTACAAAGCAGCAGAGACCGAAAGGCTAAAGAGAATAAAGCTTCTGAAGAACAGCAGAAGATCACAGCAAGTAAGAAAGAACTCCAGGAAATAAAGAGCCGGAACAAAAAATGGAGTCAGGACCAGGACATGCGCCCCGGTGCCAAAAACAAAGGAACAGCCTTCCGGAATTACAGGAAACTTTAGGCCCTGCCCATTTAAAGAAAAAAGAACCCTTACAACACCGGGTTTGCCCGACCTGTAAAAAAGGAAATCTCATTACGCTTACCACTTTTACTGCACGCGGACCTCCGGTTCAATGGCTGAAAGAACTAAACCACTCTGCACTGAAAGTGCAGAGGTTTTTCTAACTGGGGACTGAAAGTCCCCAAGTTTATTCCAATATGAAATTGGAATTATCAGAACTGTCTCGGCGATGGTGCCCCAAATAGTCATTGACCATCTTGTCAGTGACATTGCCCGTGCTCCAAACTCCATATCCGCTTGCCCAAAAGTGTTGCCCCCAATACCGCTCTTTTAGCTGTGGAAATTCTTGTTGCAGCTTGCGTGAAGATCTGCCTTTCAATTGTTTCACTATGTAACTAACATTTGTCTTGGGAGCATATTCTACGTGCATATGAACATGATCAGAACTGACCACTCCTTTAAGAATCTCTATTCCTTCAGCTTCACATATTTGAATCAGAAGCTCCCTACAACGCTTTTGAATATCGCCTTGCAAAACCTTATATCTGTACTTTGTAACCCAAACAAGATGACAGGTTAATCTGCTCACTGTATGAGATCCTTTTCTCTGAGTGCTACTCATTTTACGAAATTATAGATTTTTTCGCACTACTAAAGTTCTGCAATAAAATTGCAGGGTTTAAGACCCTAACCTGAGACCAATTAAAACACACAAGAAATAGCCCTCCCGATCAACGCTGCTTTACGGTGTAACAGGAGATCTATTGTCAAAAGGGAACAAAACAACTGAAAAAATCGAATCAACCGGAATAGAAAACATAAGTGGAGAGTAAAATCTCCATTTACTTCCAAAATTTACCAGGACAGAAAAATAGCTCAACCTTCCACCTTCCCAAATCACACCTCTAAAAATTAGACTAAAACCCATATAGGACAACCAGCAAAGAACCGGTTCAGTCAACAGGGCGTTCATGTTGGGCCGTACCGGCCACACGAACGCTTAGTTATTATTAGCGGTTGTTTTATTCATGATTTTTTGAAATTTCTATTTCCATACTTTTCTTTTTAAGCTTATATGTATAGCTTCCTTTGTAGGATGGGCAGCAATGTGCATCATTTTTTGTATACAAACTAAATTCTCCTATTATTCCATTATGGTATCCATTAATAGTAGCGGTTGTTTCTAAATAATCATTAGTTATTTCTTTTAAATTATTGTTCGTTTTTCTCTTTTGGTTATATTCCGATTGAATGGTATTAATTATTTCAGTCATCAAATCAGACTTAATCGTTCCATCTGAGTAAATGATTTTTGCATACGCTTTTGTCCCTCCATTATGCCCTGTGCAGTTTTCTCCTTGAAAGTATAATAAAAGGTCTGCTTTATTATCATTATTGAAATCAGAACGTACTGATTTAATTTCCTTATCATCTGAGGGTAATCCATCGATTTGCCCCGGATTATCTTTTGCCCATTTTTGAATATTTACAGAATCAAGGCTTTCGTAATTACAAGGGTTTCCAATTTGTTTGTTTTCTACTAGTTCTGCTTTCCATTTTTCAATTTCTGCCTTAATCTCAATTTGGTTAACCTTGGCTGTCTGAATATTATTACTGTTATTTTCTTTTTTTGTGTTTTGCTTACAGGCACCTGCTGTTAACACTATTGAACACAATGCTAAAATCCTTAATTTTTGACTTCTCATTGTTTTCTCATTTTATTTTTAATAAATTAAATAATTTGTTTATCTCTAATAACCGCTAACGTTTAATTATATGAAAAGTTGCGTATAAATAAACGGAAACTTTTCGGTTTAGTACTGACATTTAAAATACAAAATGTACACTGGCTTTAACTCAAAATATAAATTAATGAAAAAATTGAAATAAAAATCCACAATATCAGTGCTAACACAATAGGTTTCATTCCAATAGATTTCAAATCTTTTATAGAAATGGTTGAGCCTACTAAAAATAAAGTTATTATTAATAAACGTTTAGCCATCAATACAATAAAGTTAGTAGCTGTTTCAGGTAAAATATGGTAGCTATTAATTATTATTGCAATAATAAATAAAACAATAAAGTAAGGGATTTTTATTCTTTCTCCCTTTGTTTTGAATAAAAACATTGAAAAAATGGATAAAGGGATAATCCACAAGGTTCTAGATAGTTTTACTGTTGTTGCAATACGCAATGCTTCGTCTCCATAACCTAGTGCAGCTCCAACTACTGAACTTGTATCGTGTATAGCAATTGCACACCATAAACCGAATTTTTCTTGCGTTAAATTTAAAAAATGTCCAATTGCTGGAAACACGAACAACGCAATAGAATTTAGTAGAAAAACAATACCTAAAGCAATACTTATCGTTTTACTTTTAGCTTTAATAACCGGAGAAATTGCAGCAATGGCACTTCCGCCACAAATTGCTGTTCCATAAGTGATTAGATGACCAAGTTTTAAATCTAATTTTAGAAGTCTTGTTATCAGCAAACCTAGCGTTACAGTTAAAAGTATTGAATAAACAGTTAAACTTAATCCCTCTTTACTTGTTTCTAAAGTTTCTTTGATAAACATTCCAAATCCTAACCCAACAACCGAAATTTTTAAAAAATAATGGATTGCTTTATGGCTGGATTCTTTAAAAGGATTATTGAAAATAATGGTATATACAAAACCAAGTAACAATGCTGTGGGACTGTTTATTATACCTAAAAGTGCAATAATAATTATAAGGAAGTAAACAGTTTTTGAAAATATATCTTTCATATCAGTTCGTGTTATTTGATACAAAAGTAGATTGAATTAATAACCTATAAGCAAATTAATTTGTTATCATAGATAACTAAAGGTTATGATTAAGTCGAATAAATTTTTCAAATTTTTCCAAAGAACTTGAAAGGTAACCTGTTCTTTTTACAAAATAAAACCATCTTTCAATACTCAAGCCTTTTATGTCAATTACCTTGAAGTTGTTATTTATTAAATCATCATTAATAGCATTGATTGAAAGAAGTGCAAAATCGTTAGAGTTGTTTAAATAATTTTTAATAGCTTCTGTACTGTTCAATGTTACTACACAATTTAGTTTTGGGATTTTATTTTCAACTAAAAAACTGTCTATTACTTCTCTAGTTCCAGAGCCTTTTTCACGTTCAATTATTGGAATTTTTTGTAGCGTTTTTATATCAATACTTCCTTTTTTAAATAAAGAATTATTAACATTTGTTACTAAAACAATTTCGTCCTTTATAAATTTTTCAAAGTTTAGTTTTGGGTTAGAAAAATTCCCTTCTGTAATTCCAAAATCGATTTCCTCATTTAAAATTAAATTTTCAATATTTTCTGAATTATCACTAATTATATCAAACTTTGTTTGAGGGAATTGCATTCTAAACTTCGCAATTACTTTAGGGATGACATAATTGGATAAGGTTGTACTTACTCCAAAATTTATTAATTCAGGAAAGGTTTCATTTTTATGTAGAAATTGCTCGTCCATTTCAGAATAGATAGCTAAAATTTTATTTACATATATGAGGAACGATTTTCCTTCTATTGTTAATTCAATGGAGTTCCTTTTTCTAACAAAAAATGTTGTTTCATATTCTTGTTCTAAATTTTTAATTGCTTTGGATATGGCAGGTTGTGAAATATATAATTGCTCGGCAGCTTTTGTAAAACTTAAGTGTTTAGCAACAGTTTTGAATATGTGTAACTTTGTTTTCATTAGCTTGTGTACAACGGTCTCATATAAAAACAGTGCGAGCTGGCGAGCTTGATTGTCCGCAGGACAATCGGGCGTTGCAAGTGAGCAGGAAGTTTCGATTTGAGACTGATTTCCGCATTGTTTTTATGTGTTGTGCCTGTTGCACAAGATACCAGAAAATGCTAATTTTCTGATATGCAAGGCAAGAAAAATTATCAGGAAAAACTCTTCACTTCCTTCCGTCTTAGTGACCGGATTCCAAAAGAAAATTTTTACAGACGTTTAAAAGAAGCCCTGAACCTGGAGTTTCTTTATCCCCTTACCCAGAAGTTTTATGGAGATAGCGGGCAGAAAAGCATCGATCCGGTGGTCTTTTTCAAGATCTGCCTGGTGGGATACCTGGAGAACATCACTACGGATCGTGGGGTGATGAACCACTGCGCAATGCGGTTGGATATCCTCTATTTTTTAGGCTATGATGTAGACGAAGAATTGCCCTGGCACAGTACGATAAGCCGTACCCGCCAGCTTTTCCCTGAAGATATTTTCGAGGAAGTCTTCACCAAAGTTTTAAAGCTTTGTATTGATGCAGGACTGGTAAGCGGCCATACACAGGCAATTGATTCGGCCCCTGTAAAGGCCAATGCTTCTATGGACAGCCTGGAGATCAAAGTCCCGGCAGAAGACCTCGAGGAGCATCTTTCTAAAGTGCGGGTACAAAGCAGCAGAGACCGAAAGGCTAAAGAGAATAAAGCTTCTGAAGAACAGCAGAAGATCACAGCAAGTAAGAAAGAACTCCAGGAAATAAAGAGCCGGAACAAAAAATGGAGTCAGGACCAGGACATGCGCCCCGGTGCCAAAAACAAAGGCAGCAGGTATACCAGCAACAAAACACATTACAGCCCCACCGATCCCGATGCCCGGATTAGTGTAAAACCCGGGAAGGCCAGAAAACTGAACTACCTGTGCAACCTGGCAGTAGATATTGAAGCACACGTCATTACTGATGTTCGGGCTTATCACGCAGATAAAAAAGATACTAAATACCTGCAGGATACTGCCACAAGGCTCAACAGGCGCCTGCGTCGTGAAGGTTTGATATGGGAAAATGTACTGGCAGATGCCGGTTACAGCAGTGGAGAGAATTATGCATACTTCGAGAAAAAAGGCCTTACCACTTATATCCCTCCGCACGGAACCTATAAAGGCGGACCTGAAAGATTTGAATATATCAAAGAAGGGAATTACTGGCTGTGCCCACAAGGTAAGAAAGTGACCTTCCGAAAGCAGAAGATGGAAAATGGCAATCTAAAAGACAATTATTTTACCACACGTGCCGATTGTAAAGGCTGTCCCATAAAGCAGGCCTGTATTGGTAAGAGCCATGAAAAAAGGATCAACATTACCGCTTATAGAGAGGAGTACGAAAGGAATATTAAACGGGTAAAGAGCAGGCGTGGCCGCTACATGAAAGGCAAACGCCAAAGCACTGTAGAACCTGTTTTTGGTACGCTAAAGGAGTTCCTGGGGCTTCGGAAGGTGAATACCATTGGAATCAAACAGGCCAATAAGTGCATGCACCTGGCCGCCATCGCTTATAACCTAAAGAAATACCTGAAATTCACCCATAAAAGAATGAAATCCGGGCAGGACAGCTTGCCTTGCTGTTTTCACCAAAAACCTACTACAGGAATCTCACAGTTCAATTTTAAGGAACCTGAATTTTGCTCACAGCCAACCGAATCTATAAAAGAAAAACCGCTTAAAGCGGCTTATTTAAATCGGTAACTCAAAAAATTACTCGCTTGTGCAACGGTTACCGATGTTATGTGCTGGCATTTATTCCGTTCATTTAGTTTTCTTTTTCAAACGCTTCCATTTCTCTGTAAAATTCGATAGCTTTTTCAACAGACTTTCCTCCCGAACCTGCAATTAAATTTCTAAACCACTTTTTATTTAAATTTTTGGGTTTATGGTTTTTGAACAACCAATAAGAAAAGTAAGTAAAGCTACCCGTTAGAATAATTTGAAAAATAATGTAAGTAAAACCTACGTCTTGTGGAAACCAATTGTTACTCAAGTAGAATGTTGTAAAAAAAGGAAATTGTAAACACATAATTTTAGAGTGGTCAATTATGGAAAGTTGAAGTCTTGATAATTGTTTTTGAATTTCCATAACGTTTCCATCGTAATTTATATGTTTTGTCCAAGCAAGATGTTTAATATAGTCTGCAAACCCTTTTATGTTTATCAAAGCGATTGCCGAAACGGAAACAATAAAGTAATTGCTTGCCGATGAATAATTTGTAATAGCATAAAATAAGGCATATCCCAAAATGAGAAGATACAATACAAAAGCAACTATTCCTGCTGTTTTCAATTTAACCAAGCCTTGTAAGGATGATTCTGCTTTTCGTGCAATGGTCTCTTTTAAAAGTAGTTTGTTAATCGCTAATGTCTGTTCTATTTTTGCATTTTGTGTTTGCCAAATATTGATAAGTTCTATATTTTCCATTTTATTGATTTTTAAATTGTGTAAATTCTTTTTTTAATTTGCTTTTAATCCTACCGATTTTTGTTGCGACATTGGTTTCTGTAATTCCGATTATTTCTGAAATTTCCTTGTAATTCTTTTCTTCCAGATAAAGTAACATTACAGCTTTGTTCAAATCATTCAATTCTGAAATTATTTGGTTTAGGATGCCCAAGTCGGTTTCTTTTTCTTCTGATATTTCTATATCGGAAAAATTGAGAATATCAGTTGTTAACGGATTTGAAATTCGTTTTCGGCTATTTTCTTTTCTGTAGAATGAAATGGCTACGTTCAAGGAAATTCTGTACATCCAAGTTGAGTATTTGAAAGCTTCATTGTAGTTGTCATAGGATTTCCACAATTGCAATATAATTTCTTGAACAAGGTCTTTTCTATCTTCAATGTTCCGACAATATGAGTTTGCTACTTTATAAAGAATGCCTTTATTGTTCTCAATTACATCAAGAAAGTTATCTGTCTTATTTCTGTACATAATTAGGTTTGGATATTTGAGAACCTAACTTCACTACATAGGTTGTACTGTCCGTCTTTATTGGCGTTTTTGGTTTTTCACTATAATAATTTCTTGTTATTGAAATGCTACATCCGGTTGATAGTATTATCAAAGCTGTAACCAAAAAAATGATTAATCTGATGTTTTTGTTTTCCATTTTAGTTCCGTTTATTAAGAAATATTCGTCTTTTCTTAATAATTCGTACACCGGTTTCAAAAATCACACTTTTTTAAGATTTTTTTTAGTCAAGCTTTCGACTTTAGCTTTTGATGAAGTTTAGAGAAGAATTTTGATATCATTCTTGAAGTATATTCTGCTTGCACATAACGGTCTCGGCTATGAGTAGTTGCGTGGGTTGGCACGAAACTTTGCAAATACACACCAAACTGAAAATCCGCGAGGATTTTCAGAAGTAGGCGAGAACAAGCAATTACTTATAGCCATTGTTGAACTAAACCTAAAGGTAGCTTCAAGAAACCTTTCGATCACTATTCACTACCTTTAAGTATCTAATAATAAACATTGAAAGTTATGAAAAAAAAGTAGCACTCTCATTGATAGGGCCTGTAATTCTGTACCTGAGTTTAATGAATTGTACCGCAAATTAAAACGGTCTGTTGAACTGGCCGGTAAAAGTCAAAGTACCCTTACCAACTATTCCCGCTGCCTTGCGCACCTAACCCTTCATTTTAAGTGCAGTCCTCTTGATCTTGATGAGGAACAAATTCTGGATTACCTGCACGTTTTAAAATCACAGCATAAAACACTATCCGACAGTTTCTTTAAACATACCATTTACGGCCTTAGGTATGCTTATCGTATGTGTGGAATGCAAGAGATGCAGGTGATTCTTCCGTCCATCGAACGACCCAACAAGCTTCCGGTGGTACTGAGCCGTAGTGAGGTAAAGCAACTTCTAAAAGCACCAAAACTTCTTAAACACCGCCTGGTCCTTGCTATGCTTTATGGCTGTGGCCTTCGTTGTTTCGAACTGCGCAACCTTCAGCTCAGGGATCTGGATTTTGATCGAAAAATGCTCCACATCCGTCAGGGCAAAGGACGTAAAGACCGATATGTCCCTCTATCAAAGCTGCAGATCCGTGGCCTGAAAAAGTACATTACAGCAGAGAATCCTTCGACCTGGTGCTTCAATGGCTATGACAGGGAAAATAATCCCACTGCCTTGTCCACACGAGGAGTTCAATGGATCGTACGGGAGGCACGCAAACATAGCGGTATCCAAAAAGAGATCACCACTCACAGCCTTCGTCATAGCTATGCGACACACCTATTGGAAATGGGACTGGATATCATGAGCGTAAAGGATCTTTTGGGGCATGCAGATATCCAAACCACCTTAACCTATCTTCACGTGGCACAATTGGGTAGGCAAAAGCCGTTCAGTCCGCTAGACAGGCTGTACAACAAATAGTAATGGCATCTGCTACTTACGAAGTAGCTCAGGTGTTAGAGCGTAACCAGGAGGTCTTAGCTGATCATTGTGCCAACAGCTGGCAGCTCAGAACCCTGCATGCGGTGCGAAAATGCCGTACTGCTGCTCTGGGTGGTCACATCGACCGCTGTCTCAATCCTTTCTGCCAACGTTTACACCTTAGCTACAACAGTTGCCGCAACCGGCATTGTCCAAAGTGCCAGGGGCACAAAAGGGAAGAATGGATCAGGGCACGGGAAGAAGAGCTCCTCAAAGTGCCTTACTTCCACGTGGTCTTTACCCTTCCTTGTGAGCTTAACCACTTATGCCTGTATGAGCCAAAACAGATGTATAGCCTGTTGTTCAAAACAGCCTGGCAGGTAATCAAAGGCTTTGCATCAAACCCAAAGTTCCTTGGAGCCAATCCTGGGATGATCGCAATCCTGCACACCTGGGGACAAAACCTCTCCCTGCACCCCCATCTGCATTGTATTATACCCGGTGGAGGGATTACAAAATCAGGCAAATGGAAACCGGCCACGAACAATGGCAAATATCTGTTCCCGGTGAAGGCTATGAGTAAAGTCTTCAGGGCTCGCTTTGTGGCTGCCCTTCGGAAGGAACTGGAACCCCAATCCACAAGCTTCTATGAAAGCCTGTTTAAAAATGAATGGGTAGTATATTGTAAACGTCCGTTTTTAGGTCCTCCACAGGTAGTGGAATATCTTGGTCGCTATACCCATAAAATCGCCATAAGCAACCACCGTATAAAACAGCTACAGGACAATAAGGTCACTTTTACTGTCAAGGATTATCGACACGGCGGAAAAAAGTCAATGCTCCAGTTGCCAGATGCAGAGTTCATCAGGCGTTTTGCTCTACACGTTCTTCCAAAAGGCTTTGTTCGGATCCGCCATTATGGAATCTTAAGCTCCTATCACAAAAGGAACAGCCTTCCGGAATTACAGGAAACTTTAGGCCCTGCCCATTTAAAGAAAAAAAAACCCTTACAACACCGGGTTTGCCCGACCTGTAAAAAAGGAAATCTCATTACGCTTACCACTTTTACTGCACGCGGACCTCCGGTTCAATGGCTGAAAGAAATTAAAACACACAAGAAATAGCCCTCCCGATCAACGCTGCTTTACGGTGTAACAGGAGATCTATTGTCAAAAGGGAACAAAACAACTGAAAAAATCGAATCAACCAGAATAGAAAACATAAGTGGAGAGTAAAATCTCCATTTACTTCCAAAATTTACCGGGACTGAAAAATAGCTCAACCTTCCACCTTCCCAAATCACACCTCTAAAAAATAGACTAAAACCCATATAGGACAACCAGCAAAGAACCGGTTCAGTCAACAGGGCGTTCATGTTGGGCCGTACCGGCCACACGAACGCTTAGTTATTGTAAGCAGTTTTTATTCGTTTATTAAAGTTATTTTTTCGTTCACTTTGTCTATAAAATTATGTAGATAATCTGGGATATTACTTTTGACTTGGTCAATTCTCCAACTTTTTATATTTCCATTTTCTGAGTATTGGATAAATAGTCCACCTCCGTCAGCACAATCTGGACATCCAAAAACAGTTTCATTTTGATTCAGAAGTTGATTTGGAAAGAAATTGGTTAGGTTTTTGACTTGTTCGAACAAATCATTATCTAATTCAACAAATTCCATATTTTGTCCGTTGTAGTCATCAACTGTATCTTCGAAAAGTGATTTGTCAGTTAGTTTAAAGGTTTCGACACAATCTTCTCCAACGCATTCTCCATAAAAATGTCCAAAAATTAGGAAATTTTGTTCATTGATATTGATTTCGCTATCATCATCTTTATTGCACGATAACAAAATTCCGATTGTCAAAAATCCTAAAATTATTTTTTTCATAACTCTCTATTTATTTGTTGATGTCAAAAGTTTTTTTCGTTGCGTTAAATTGCTTACAACGTCCCGGTTAACGAAAGTGGCGAGTAGGGAAGTTCCACTTGTCCGGCGTAACGATTTCTTTCTTATGGAATTAAAAGTAGGAAATTATCCTTCAAAAAAGCCATTTTTGTTAACCATTGTTGTACAAATGTGCCGCACATATGAGTAAGCCGTTTTTATATTATTTTTTATTCTCCTGGTTGAGATAATAATTTTCGACTTCTTCAAATTTTGATTTTTATCTGATTACGACTGAGTAAGACCAATCATTCAATTAAAATTCAATATTTCTTGTTTATCTGAGAACAAGGTTCCTCGGTCTGAGTGGTAATTCCGCTGAATAATTTGATGAAATTCGTTTTTTTTAATTAAATCCGTTAGAGTGAAAATCCGCTGATCTTTAATTTAAAAGTTAATTTTACTTACCTCTCAAAAATGGCATTTTCAATTCTTCTTTTTTTTTGAATTTCACTTCTGAAAATTCGCTCTTATATTTTCAGTCCGCGGCATTTTGTACAACGTCCCGGTTAACGAAAGTGGCGAGTAGGGAAGTTCCACTTTTCCGGCGTAACAATTTCTTTCTTATGGAATTAAAAGTAGGAAATTATCCTTCAAAAAAGCCATTTTTGTTAGCATTGTTGTACAAATGTGCCGCACATATGAGTAAGCCGTTTTTATATTATTTTTTATTCTCCTGGTTGAGATAATAATTTTCGACTTCTTCAAATTTTGATTTTTATCTGATTACGACTGAGTAAGACCAATCATTCAATTGAAATTCAATATTTCTTGTTTATCTGAGAACAAGGTTCCTCGGTCTGAGTGGTAATTCCGCTGAATAATTTGATGAAATTCGTTTTTTTTAATTAAATCCGTTAGAGTGAAAATCCGCTGATCTTTAATTTAAAAGTTAATTTTACTTACCTCTCAAAAATGGCATTTTCAATTCTTCTTTTTTTTTTGAATTTCACTTCTGAAAATTCGCTCTTATATTTTCAGTCCGCGGCATTTTGTACAACGTACGAATAAAAGCACCAGTACATTTATATATACTTTGTCTTTATTGTACTTTATTGGCTAATCTAGCGGATTTTTAATTTTGAAAAAAATATTTGTGGCCACATGAGTGTATATTTCAGTGGTTTTCGTGCTTTTATGTCCTAAAAGCACCTGGATATAACGTAAATCTGTTCCACTCTCTAATAAATGAGTAGCAAATGAATGTCTCAACATGTGCGGAGTTACTCGTTTACGAATTCCTGCTCTTTTAGAAGCTTCTTTTACTATTTTAACAATGCTTTCAGCAGAATATTTTTCACCTTTTGGACCTTCAAATAAATACTCATTTGGTCGCCATTCGAGAAAATATTTTCTGAGATCATATAAAATTTTTTCAGAAAGTATGGTATAGCGGTCTTTATTACCCTTGCCCGACCTTACTTTAATTACCATCCTCTTGCTATCTATGTCATCCATTCGTAGATTGAGTACTTCGCCTCTTCTAAGCCCCGCCGAATACAACAGACTCACTATACAACGATGCTTGATATTGTTTGTATTATTAATTATTTTTAGCACCTCCCCTTTGGCCAAAACCTCGGGCAGCTTCTCCTCTGCCCTGGGTCTTTCTACTGCATAAAATCGGTTTGGCATTTCCAGAACAATCTCGTAATAAAATTTAATGGCATTAATGGCTTGATTAATATAGGAATGAGAGGCTCCTTCTCTTATTAGTTTTTGAAGGTATTGACGTATATCATTTTCATTAAGATCCTGAACGTTTCTATCACTGTAATGATTCATGAAGGTCTCAAAGCAAGAGACATAAGTTTTAATCGTACTTTCGGCATAGCGCTTTAACTGGAGTTTTTGCAGATAGGCTTCGGGACATAACTCTTTCCCAGGTACCGGCTTCCTTTTTTGAAGTGTTTTAATATCTACCGGCTGTAATTCCTTGCCAAAATTACTTCTAGCGTAAAAGTGATTACAATCAATCCAGGCTACTCCCCTAAAAGTTGTAAAAACAAGGTCCAGATTTGAAGGAGTATTTAGAATATAATTCATGCTAAACTCCTCACTCCATTTCACCCCTGGTAAATTATTTACCAGAGCCTGTACTACTTTGTCGGCAAAGAATTTAAGACCAATACATTTATCCTGCCCTATCATTAAATTTTTTAGAGTTACAAACTTCCTATCCATGATGTTATTTTAGAAATAAAAGTAGATCAGGAAAATTATTAAAACGTTTAATATCCGTATATTATACGACTAAACCGGATGATGAAATGAGGAGCCAGACCACTTGTTTAGCTTGTAACCGAAAGCTGGAAGGACGAACAGATAAAAAATTCTGTGATCCTTATTGTAAAAGTGCCTGGCATTATGAAAAAAAGCGTAAGGGAGATGCTGGTTTCTTTTCAAAAGTTGACCAGCAACTAAAGACGAATAGAAAAATATTGAAGCTGTTTAATAAATCAGGGAAAGCTACAGTTCGTGCTCAAATTCTGTTTGATAAAGGCTTTGATCCTAATTTCTTCACTCACTACTGGAAAAACAAAAAAGGGGATGTATATCTTTTCATATACGAATATGGTTTTCTTACCAAAATAGAGAATGGGAAGAAAAAATTCATCCTTGTTACCTGGCAGGATTATATGGAAAAATAGCTTTTTTCAAACCTTCGCTATACTCAATCCCTTTTAAGAACCAGTAGATGATGCTAATATAGTATTAACAGAGTACAACCATATACGGAAAGCCTTATTTGGAATTTTTTATAAGGCTACTTTTTGAACTTCAGTCTTACTAACCTGTTGCCCATTGTTTCCCTTAATTCCACGACCATTTCATCCTTATCACCAATAGTGAATTTAGGAAAAACATATACAAACCTTTTACGTTGTCCCGGCAAAACAATCTCCGGAAATTTATATGTGTAGAGTGGCTGCTGAAGAAGTTTCTGGTAAGAAGCGTTTCGTCGTCTATTTCCAGTGGATAAGAAAAGTTTCAAAAATTCAGGTTCAAACTCGATAGTTGATTTATTCACTATTTCGAAAATAACAAATACATCCTTTTGATTATAGAATACATCCTTCACCTTCAAAACAATGCCATCTGTCTTTTTGTGCTTCAGGTTTCCTTTAGAAATGGAACAATAATAGGCTGAAAGTTTCTCAAGATAATTGACTCTCTGAATACTATCTTTAGAATTCTTTGATCGAACTGGAGTCTTTTCTTCTGTAATGGTAGCTGGTTGTTCATTGCCTACGGATTCTCCTGTGCCTATGAAGTAAGTTATTTTTGGCAATTCCGTTGCGTACTTCAAAATGTAAGAATAGATTTGGCCATCCAAAGTAACGGCCAAAAGATTTGTGCTTTTCCCTGTGGAACCCTTCAATAGACCGAAATACTGGGGATGTTCCTGATTATAGCTAAACACAAAATTCTCTGCTCCCACTACTGCCTGACGAATCTTTTCCGGAAAGAATAGCGCCACGTTATGATGTTCATTGGCAAAAATTGTGTCCCTGCTTTGTCCCTTTACACTAAGAGCAAAAAGACTTACTAATATTACAAATAGTGTTTTCATTTTTCTGTTTTTAATAGAAGTTGATATTGATCGAGTATTGTCACCTTTAGATTGCGATTGCTTTTCCTAAACAAGTTTTTCACCCCTCCTATTTGAGGAAACCCCGAAATGTTTACACCCTGAACGAGATCATCAAGCACCTCCTTTCCCGCCTCCGCCCTAAAACTATTCTTTATGTATATACCTTCGTTGCTGTCCTGATGATCAAATGCCTTCAGCTTTATTGGGGTGCCTTCTACATGAGTAATTTCAATATGTATCCTGTTCACATGAAGTCTGACAAAACCGTACAGCAGGGAATTTTTTGGAATAATTTTTTCCCCAATGTGGAAATCCTCAATTGAAATAAGTTCCAGCCTGTCTCCAGACCTTAGAACCTGTGTTCCGTTTACTTCAGCCTGAAATTCAACCTGTAAATCACTGCCAGGGTCATCAGTTACTTTGGCGGTTACTGCACTAAGAAAGAAATTGGCATGGCCTGCAGATAAATCTTCCAACCTGATCTTCCGGGATAAGGCTGTATCTTCAGAAATGGTTTTATCATCATTCAAGACCTCAGGTACATTCTGATTATTGTTTTGCCTTACAATTCCAATCAAAACCGTACTATCGATCACCCATTCCCGCTGCTCCTGCTCAATTGCGGGAGTGTATGCATCCAGGGAGTCCAGATACCTTTCGGTATAAACATTTGGAATATTTCTCTCCCGTTCCTCTTTAATAGCATCCACTGCTTCAATTTTTGAAGAATAAGTCTCCTGCTCTTCTTCCAAATGAGGAATTAAAGGTTGCTGCAAACTTTCAGACACCTCCTGATCCATAGAAATGAGCATACTGTAGCTACCAATAAAAAGCAATACAATAATAATTATGCACACAAATACTATCTTCTTTTTATCTGGTTTCATCGGATAATTTCTTTAAGCTGTGTTCAAAAAAATCTGTTATTAATAGTCCATGCGAATTGCGAGGAAAATGTCGGTCAACATGAATTAGTTTTCCTGTGGTAATGAGTTCATATTCATCCAGAACTTTTCCCCTATTAATCTCAAAAATGGTGGTAGTTCTAAATTCATAAGGTTCCTGATTAAGATCAAGATCTGACTTTACACTTTGAACCTTCTGTACAAGGGAATATTGAATTAATCGGTTGTATAAACCATCAGCTTTCTTTTGCCGATAGATATTATCAACTGAGCTATTCCCCAGCCATAGTGCCTTTTCCAGATGGTTTTCATAATTACTGGCATCTATTCCGTAAAAATACTGATGAAACATTTCAAGGTGGGCGAGAGCCTCTACCTCCAGGTTTTCTTTGGCACTTGAGAGTTTAAGTGGAATTACACTCCCATCGGTATTTACGGCAAACATGCTGTTAAGCATCTTCTGATTCAAATTAAAAACCGACCACAGCGATAAAGCACTGCTTAAGAATGCCAGGGAGACTACCGACATCACAATAAAACGGTTGATTTTTAAAACCGAATAAATATTTTTATATGGTGTTTTCATCTTTAGAATGGAATTACGAGGCAAAAAGCCTGAAGGTGAATGAAATCGCTCTTCGGTAGAGCTTAAATTTGAGAAAGACAATAAAGCCTACAGATCCCAGCTGAACAATGGGAGCAAAAACCCCGGCTTCTGTACCGGTACCCAGGAGGTTTCCCCAAAAATTCGTATTGATTTCTTCATAAAGGAGGTTTACAAAAACATTGACAAGAAAAAATGCCGGAACAATCATATATACAGCAGCATAGAGGCGAAAGAACCTGTAGCCGATCTCCCTGAATCTTTCAAAAACCGATAAACTGATCACCAGTGGAAAAAATGCCTGCATGAGCCCCAGGAGAAAGTAGCGCTCGGCCAGGAAGAGAGGATATATAAAAAGGTCCATGATCCATAAAAAGATACTAATGATAAAAGCCACCACCTTCATGGGATAAAATGGCGTCACCAGGTATTCATAGAGCATGCTCAAGGCTTTTGTTCCTGCCTCAACAAAATTGATATCCTCCTCAATCTCCATCTCCTGTAGCTGAAGGGGAAGAAGTGCCGGAGCCGTATTCCGGTACTCCATTTCGATACTTACCAGAAGGCTGTCAAAGAAATCCAGTACCTGAGTAGAGAATATTACCACCAGAACTACCACAAAGTTTTTTAATAATTCCGTGGGGCTTAATCCCCAGGTATACCCATCATTACTTACTGCACCTTCATTATACTTTTTAATTATATTAACCAGAAACAGAAGGATGGCCAGCGATTTCATGCCCATGATGGTGTACTGGGAAAAACTGCTTTCCTTGATGGTGCTAAACACCGCATCGACGTACTCAAGCCCTATTGTCAAAAACATTCTTACATTTTCAAAAATTAATCGTCCGGTTATTGATCTTTGATTGCATTTCCCTGAAGGAAATAATGGTTTTGAATCTTTTGGTGCGGAGTCTCACTTCGGCAATCATTTCCCGGGATCTTTCTTTTTGGGCTTCCAGGATGGCAAGACGTTCAGCATCTGTCATTTTTAGAAGGTTGCTGGTCAACAATTGTTGCATGAACTCCATATCCTGCTTGGCAATGTCCATTAAGCTATGAAAGGAAACCGTTACCCGCTCAATCTCCTCAGGTTGAATGAACGGAGAATTGAGAACCTCCTCAAGGTCATATTGTACAATCTTTACTAACTCCTGATTATTCCTGATGATTTCCTTAACAGCCCTGACTTGTTTTATGACACTATTTACCTGCTCGATGCGTTGTTTCTGCTCGTTTAGAAATTCAACCGTCTTTAAAAGCTGGGAAGTTTGTTTAGCAGATTCTACAAGGGACTTGGCCAGGGAGATAAAGTTGGTGTTGTCATACACCGGCATTCCCTGTGAGTGGCCCTGACTGCACAGAGCCAACATAAAAAAAAGGATAATTTTTGCTTTCATGATCTTATGGTTTTTTGATGAATAATCCAATTGCTTTTTCCATGGAACCTGTTTGTTCATAAAGCTGCATAAGGCGGCTATTCTCCTGCCCGTCTGTGAGGTAAGCAGCATATACCTCGGGAGGAACTTCGAGCCTGAAGATGTTACTCTGTCTACCGATCTTGATAAACATTTCTGTATACTTTTGCTCCCCGGAAAGATTATTTTTAATGGATTTAAGCTGGTTCAGGTCGTGGGATGAGAGGTTTAACCTTTTCTGAAGCTGGTCATATCCTTTCTCATTGTGTAAGCTGTAAATGACCTGGGTATTTTCTAAAATACTGGCTGAAGTTGCATTTTCAGGTAACTGATTGATGGATTGCAGGATGATACCGATAGCCCCGTTTTGTTTCCTGATCGCCTGGTAATAAAATTCCACGCTCTCCAGTACATTCCCGAATTTTAATTGTTTTGCGAATTCATCGAACAGAATTATACCTTTCTCATTCCTGTTTTGCCAGATGGTGCGTTGAATTGCAGACTTGATGAGCTTTAGCATGACAGACAGGATTTCTTTATTATCCTTTATCTCATCCAATTCGAAGACAATGAGCCGCTTTTCTTCCAGTCTAAAGCTTTGATCTTCGCTTATCTCGAAAAGAAAACTGTAAAGTCCACCTTTCACATATTCAGACATGATGTGCAGGAAGTTTTCCAGATCAAAATAATCGCGGTGAATCTGTAGATCCTTCAGAAGTGTCTTCTGTTTTGCTTCAATAAAATCATAAAAACTTTCCATGGAATGTCCCCGGGCTACGCTATGGTAGTAATGTTTCAGAATTTTCTTCATGGCAACCTCCCGCGCCTTGTCGAGCAGCTCTCCGGTGGCAAACAATTCCAGAAGAAATATGGTGAGATCTTCAAGATGCTGTGGTCCCAGATCCCTGGTGCCATTGATGAAAAACGGGTTAATACCAAGGTTTTTCCCCTGCTCATATCTTAGGATAAGATGATCCTGGGGGTAAAGCATGGCAAATTTATTATAAGAACCTCCCAGGTCAATTATTACAAGCCGTACCCCATCTTCAAAAAACTGCCTGAGAATGTTATTGGCCAGAAAAGATTTACCTTCTCCTGTAGGGGCGAAAATGGCAAAATTCCTGGCCTTTATCCTTTTCTTGTCCTCATCCCACACATCCTTAATTACCGGAATATTGTGTTGCCTATCATTAAATATGATCCCCTGTTTATCGCTTTTGTAATTGGTGTTGTTGACAAGCAGACAGAGAGCGTGTTTTAGATCAGTCACAAAGAGATCTTCATTTGAAAAATTTGAGGAGAAGCAGAAGAAGCTATTCAGAAAGAAGTTCTTTCTTTCCTCTCCCAGTGGATAGTAAGGTGTAATATCCAATTCTTTAAACCGGGTTTTTATTTCCGAGGCAATTCGAAGGAGGTTCTTATATTCTTCATTCCAAAAAATCACGTTGAAATGTCCTCTTATTACCCTCGAACTGTCATCCTCATTAATTCGATCCAGAATGTGGCGAATTCTATCCAGTACCAATTTGTTTTGGCTTCCGAAATTGCTGCTCTTTTTGAGTTCTTCAATTCTCCTTTCCAAAAGCCTGCGCCACCTGGATTTATCATCCATGTAAAAAACCTGGTTCAGGATATGATCTTCATCTAAATCCAAACCAAGACGATCTACAAAACCCTGGTGAAAAACAAAGTCATCTGCCGTATACCTTTCGTTGGTTTTTGAGGATTGCACAGCTTCACCAAAACACAACTCATTGTTCACTGCCAGAACTTCAAAGAAGTTTCTTCCAATTTGTAACTGTGATTTATCAAGAAGAATATCCGTATCAAATCCTTCATTGTAGCCGTTGAAAAAAGAAGTGGAAAGCTGCAGGATTTCTTCCTCTCCCAGCGGAATGAGCTGTAGTTTCTTACTGTTGTTGAGAAAAGAAACCGTGTCATTCACCGCTCTTGTGAACTCCTGCAGTCCATCCTCTAATTCCATCAGGGCTTTTGGGGTTATCTTTTTAAAAGGATTGATAAACCTTTTATGATTAAGGGTTTTATTTTTTGGCCAGCAAAAAAACATATAGCTTTCATGCTCCAGGTATTCCCGACCCTCAAAGTAATAACGAGTTGCTTTTCCCAGGAAGCTTTCCTCCTGTAGCTTTTCTCCGGAGTACTTTCTCTTTCGGTACACATCCTGCTTATGGACCACAAAACCATTCTTAAGAGTACGCAGAGCCTGAAACCAGATCCCGTGCAGGTCATCAAAATCTTTTTCAGACAGAGAGTATATTTCAGGAAGTTCTGTTTTAAAACAGAGCACCAGGTTACCGTTATTTGCTAAAACCAGGTTCTGCCTAACTTCTATAATGGGATGATATGTGGAAAGATCAATCTTCATAGTTTAGGTCAGTAATTTTTTTATTGGAGATCATTTTTGGAAAAACACCCTGATAAATGAGCAGTTGGGAATTTCGGTTAAACCTACCCAAAAAGGCGTAGAGGCCTAAATTCCACAGCACAGCTGAAAGAATAACACCAATACCAAAGGAAAAAATGATCACCAGGAGCGAACTGATCACAGAAAGCAGCATTATGGCGAACAACCCGACAGGAAGGCCGTAGATAATGGCCTTCCCCCGGATATGTCGGTAAATTTCATAGCGCTTCATCAGACTACAATTCCAATAAGGTAACTGAAGATGCCCACTACTGCACCTGCAATTAAGACGAAGACCAATACGCGGGTAATTCCCTTTTTCAGGTCGGCATTTTCCCCGAAGAAGTGTCCTGCATTAAACAGAAAACCCACAAGAAAAATTACCCCTAGAATAATGGGAAATACTGCTCTAACTGTATCCGCAATTTCGGCGACAGAATTCTCTATACCTCCTATCTGGGCAAAGGCAGGTATTGTTAAAATGAGAAAGCAAAGACTGGTGTAGATAGTTTTTTTCATCGGAAAGATTTTTTAGAATTAAACCGAGAATGAATCTATAACAGGAAAAAGACTGGAGGATGAAAGCTCGAAACAATTAACACCCAAAAAATTCAATTTTATGGAATCAACAAAAAAGACCGAATAACGCTATCAAGTTGTAAATCAAAAGAATGAAGTGATCTTACCCCATGTTCAAACACAAGAATTAGATAAACTTAAAAGTAGACGGCATAACTTTTGTTAAACTTTTAAGGAGTCACTTAATACAAAAAGTGGAAAGAATGATATGATATGACACTCACAAAAATTTACAACAGAATTGAGGAATTACTGGATATAATAAAAAGGAGCCCTGAAGACCAGGATCTTTATTTTAATTCAGAACTGGAATTAGCTTATCTTGAAGACCTCAGGGAAGAACTGGAAGAAGGATTCTGAATCTGATTTAGGAACTTGATGCTCATGTGTTACCGAACCAAACTAAATTCAAAACTTCAGGAGATTGAACACAGCTTTCAAGCAGTGTTTATTGATCCCGAATCCTATATACCCCAGGAAGAAATAAACGGATTTTCACATCATGAAACTCCTGTAATTACCGATGAGAACCCGCAGGAAATTACTTTTTCCAGGTGGGGGTTAATTCCATTTTGGGCTAAAAGTTCAGAAATACAGAAGAAAACTTTAAATGCAAAGATAGAAACTGCTCAGGAAAAGCCATCCTTTCAAAAAGCAGTACACCACCGCTGTTTAGTAATTGCTGACGGCTATTATGAGTGGCAATGGCTGGATTCAAAAGGGGGTACCAAACAAAAATATCTATTAACATCTAAAGAGCAGCCGGTTTTTGCTTTTGCCGGCATCTATTCCTATTGGAAAGAGCCGGGAACAAATAACCTCCAGCACACCTATTCCATTCTTACTACAGAAGCCAACGAGCTTATGAGCAAAATTCACAACAACAAGCAAAGAATGCCTGTTGTACTGGCTAAACAGGATCATGGGAAATGGCTAGATGGCGCTGACCTTTCAAAATTTGCCTTCCCTTATGAAGTAGCTTTGACAGCTACTCCTGTAAATGAGCCCGGAAAACAACAGGCGTTAAATTTCTAAATATCCAGTTCTACCCAGAGTGCGGGATGTTCGCTTGCCGCATCTTCCACACATCTTATTTGAGGGAAAATTGGCCATTGAGCCATACGTTGAGGCCAAACTCCCCTTCGGCTCATTCCTGCAGATAAGATTCTTTTGAACAGTGCCGGGGAAAGCAACAGGTAATCCTTTTGTTTTAAGTTAATTCCTTTTCCGTAGGCTCCCAGACTGTAGTACCCTGAATCTTTCCCCTGGTCAGCGACCACAGAAAACCTGGGATGCCTGCTTATTTCCTGAAGGCTGGTATCCCGCAACAGAGAAGAGAGGGAATAACAATAGGATGGTGCATTAAGCGTCCCACAAACCACGACGTTTTGTTGTCCCTCTGTCAACAGTCGCTCATATTGTGATGCAATATAAAGAGCCTGCTCAGCTCTTTTTCTATCACTTTCTTCCTTTTTAAAGTTGTCCTCAGTGAGATGTGCAGAAATAATAGTTATCCTTTCTCCAGCCGGAGAGAAAACTTCATATTCCAGCAGGTTCCTTTCAAAGAGCGGTTCATTATTTTCTCCTGGTACGGAATGATGACTTCTGGAGCTGCCCATGGTATATCCAGTTCTTGTCAGCAAAGCCATATCTTGCCCAATATTTGTATTACCGGAAATGAACAAGTAATTGTAAAAAGGAAAACATTGAAATTGTGGAAGAAGGGTTTTATTAAACAATCTTAGTGCTTCGCAACTTTCCACCTCCTGAAGGATGAGCAGATCGGGATTTATGGCAGAAACAACCCGTGCCTTATTCTCAGTCTGAACAGTTGACAAAGGATGATTCTCAACTTCTATCCAACCGTTCCAGTTATTGTAAGGTGCGGCGTGCATCTCTTTGGAAAAACGAACACCTTTGATATAATAATTTCCTCCTTTTCTACGCATAACTACATACCCGGACTGGTCTATATGCTCAAAACCTACAAGAAAAGAAAGATCCCGCAGTCTGTCCAGGTCATATCCTGTCTTTCTAAATTTTATCATTAATTCATCCATTTCCTGTAGCCAATTTGCAAAATTGTGAGTCTTACTCCTGTTCAACAATTCCTTATGACGGAAGAATAAATTCTGGGTATTAAAGCTCGCTAACTTCATCACATAATATTTAGATTCGTTTGTCTTTTGCATTTTTTGGAAAGGCGATCAGGTTATATGCCTGCCGCATTCTGCTTCTCAGCCTGCTCCCATACCTCTCTTCCAATTCAGTAGCATTTAAGTTGGTAGTGAGGTGAGTTTTTAGTTTGTGATTCAGAAATAAATCATGACGACTGAGGAGCAGTTCCCCCATAACATTACAATCGTTTCCGAAAAATTTTCCTTCCGGTTCAATTCCCAGGTCATCAAAACAGAACAGACCAGATTTACCATAGTCTTCAATTATTTTATAGCCAATGAGGTTGAAACTGAAAACAATATTTCGAGCCGGAATGACTTCATACGGACGTTGGTGAGGGACAAGGTGTTTCAAAAGGCGCATCATACTGGTTTTACCACAACCCACAGGACCTGAGAGTAGAATCCCTTTATGAATATCAATGTTGTATTTATGACATTTCTCCTGGTCTTTGATAAAATAATTAGCCAGTTTGTACCAGGTTTGATGATCTTCATCAATGATTTTGAATTTCTGTCCAAACAGTAACCTCCCTTTAGCTTCAAGGTAAACAAGGATCTTTGGGAAATCATAAATCATTTCCGTTCCGGTGAAGGTGCCAAGGCTATATTCAACCCCACCTTCAACTATTTTAGAGGGGTTGATCATAATCCTTAATATTAGCGGTTTGGAGACTGTCTTTTTTAGATAATTTCTTACCAGTATACCTGAATGTATTTTTAATCCAACTGAGTGCCAGGGCCTGCCAGTCACGTACCTCTTCTCCATCACCTGTTCTCCACTCTTTTTCCTGGTAATAATCAAAAAACTTTTTTCCTTCCCCGGATGAAAGGCCTTTCTCAATGAAGTATAACAAAACCTCTTTCCTGTCGTTTGGTCGTTTGTTTATCTTTTCAGGTTTAGAACGGTTTATATTTGATCCCACCACAAGTTTATTATTGGGACTGGATGGTTTTGACAGATGTTCATTAACAGGACTGTAACGGGATTGTTCGGGAGCATTTTTGGCACTGTACTGCCTCGCAATACCGTCAAGAAAAGAGTCATAATCTTCTTCTGCTTTTGTTTCCTGTTTTTCCAGTACGCACATCCTGATTCTACTACCCTTAAATGCACTCTTAGATGGAAAATAAATAAGATAACCCCAATGGTGAAGATTAACGATACAGCGGTGATAGGTAGATTTAGAACCTATTTTTGCAGCACGCATGAGGTCTCTGCGATTCACAGAAATTTCAAGAGCAAACCTACTGCAGTTCCATTCCTGGAACAGGGCCAGGTATAGGGTAATATGAGCCGGGTTGAGGCGATCGTCAAAGTAGAATTTTTCGAAGGCCGCATTAAGGAGCTTAATGTAATTCATAGCACTTCCTATTAGTTAATGAAGGACCTTCTTCTCTACCATTAGTCTCTGAATTTCATCAGAATCGAAATAAATAATGCCCCCAAGTTTGGTATAGGGTAGCGTTCCATTGAATTTCAGGTTTTGAAGAGTTCCGGGACTAATCTTTAATAGCTTTAAAACTTCGTTGGATTTTAACCACTTCTTTGGATTCTGATTCTTTTGCTCAGTAAGCATTGACTGGATTTCTTGCAGAAGCTCCTTTTTGAACTCCTGAAGATCTTCTGTGGTAATAATAGATGTTGGCATAATAATTCTTTTTTTAGCATTTAAAATGCTGGTTACAATTTCATTATGCTAAATTGATATGCCCTGCTGGCTTTTTTTCACAAGAGCTTTCGTACTACGAAAAAGTTTAACATCCCCTTTTTTTGCGGAGTTTTGAGCAGTTTTGAAAGAATAAAATCACTAAAATGCACTCAAGAATTGGCGTTTTTAAATCCTCCAAAGCTTTTTCCCAGCATTTCGTAGTACGAAAAAGAGGCATTATTTTATCCTCGCAGTGCTAATGATAAAAAGAGCAATATGAATAGAGAGGTAGTGCTTTGTTTATTCCGGCACCCTTATTATGAGAAAAGTGAATTTGCAGGTGAAAATAAAAAAGTAATCTGGGAAGAAGTCCTTAAAGAGGATAAAGAAACAACTCTGTGTTTACAAAATTTACTACTTCAATACCCGGCTTCTTTCAGTTCTTCTGGGATCTCCAGCGGTCTCTTGCCGGGTGATCCATTGTATGCTAACTGCGATATATCCAAACTCCTCCACCACTTTTCCGTAACATAAAAAGATCCCTTTGCTGCGCAGCGGGAATTTTTCGGCTACTCCTGGAAAAGAAACCGTGTCAAAAATGTCATTATGTTGATCAAAAAAAGTCCCGAAATACATGTATTTATTATTTACTGTGGGAGTTCTTTTTGCGGTTATCAGGTTTCCATAAATAGAGATTTCCTTACCAATATAATTTTTCAGATCTTTTGCTTTCACGGCGGATTTCAGGTTATTTTTTAAAAGATCAAAATGGCTGCAAAGAGGAAAACCCAGTAGCTCCATTTGGTCATATGCCTCCACCAAAAAATCAAAACTGAATTCGGGCAGATCAAAATCTTTATGTGGGGTCCGAAAAAGCAACGGCTGGATTGAATTTGTTTTGTTATGGTTCAGCTTAAAATGAGCTTTCCACAGCAGGTGGTGCTTATCCAATCCTGTAAACCTGAAGGCATTGATTTTAAGTAACAAACTCAACTGATCAATGGAAATCTCTACCCGATCGATAAAATCATCCAAAGATCTAAAGCTGCCAAAAAACTGGCGATTCTCCAGGATGCGTTGTATTACCTTTAGCTCCAGCTCTTTTATGTAAGCAAACCCAAGGAAAATATCACAGCCACGTATTACGTTAGGGTGATCACTGTTATTGATACAGGGCGCATGAACAATTCCTCCACACTTTCTGATTTCCTGGATATAAGTTTCCACATCATAAAAACCTCCACCGTTATTGAGTGCTGCCACCATAAACTCCAACGGGAAATAGCGCTTTAGATATAAACTCTGATAGCTCTCCACAGCATAAGAGGCAGAATGACCTTTGGGAAAGGCATAACCCGCAAAAGAAGCAATTTGATCCCAAACCTCATTTACAAGAGTAAGATCGTATCCCCGTGTCCTACAATTGTCCCGAAATTTTTGTTCAATTTTATCAATTTGCCCTTTAGAGGTTTTTTTTCCACTCATTCCCCGCCTTAGCACGTCTGCTTCTTCAAAAGAAAGACCTGCAAAATAGTGGGCAACTTTCAGTACATCTTCCTGATAGACCATTACTCCGTAGGTTTCAGCCAGAATTTCGTAAAGTACAGGATGTGCCTGCTGCCTTCTTTGCGGATTCCTGTGCCTTTGAATATATTCCTCTTTCATCCCGCCGTTAGAAACACCAGGTCTAATTATAGAGCTTGCAGCAACGAGTTCTAAATAGCTTTGAGTTTGTAGCTTTTGAAATAAACCACGCATAGCAGGAGACTCAATGTAAAAAACTCCCATGCAATCCCCTGTCCTGAGTAGATTATTTATTTCTGGATCATTTTTAAAAACTGCTATATTATCAATATCTTCAATATGAGCTTCAGGTTGGTTCTGCTTAATAATTTCAATAGCATCTGTAATTTTTGAAAGTCCACGTTGTGCCAGAATATCAAATTTGTGAATACCAACTTCTTCACTGATATTCATATCGATCTGAACCGTTGCAAAACCCTTTGGCGGCATAAAAGTACCGCTGTAATTATAAACAGAATCATTCAGGATAAGGATACCACCGGAATGTACACTAAGATAATTCGGAAAACCGGCAATTAATCCACTATATCTAATAACCAGCTTTTCCAGTTGATCTAATTGATCAAAATCAAAAAATCCAGCAGATAATTTGTCGATGTTTTCTTTTGGTAGCCCAAACACCTTTCCTATTTCCCTTACCACTGCACGTCTCTTAAAGGTTACGTAGGTTCCCATCAAGGCCGTATTCTTATGACGCCTAAAAATGTAATCAGTTACATCCTGGCGATCTTTCCAGGAAAAATCAATGTCAAAATCAGGGGGAGATTTTCTGCTTTCGTTCAGGAAACGTTCAAAATATAGATCCAGTTCTATTGGGTCGACATTGGTAATACCAATTATATAAGCTACAATGGAATTTGCCCCGCTTCCACGACCTATGTAAGGGTAATTTTTGGATCTGGCGTATTGAATGATATCATAATTGATCAGGAAATAAGAAACAAACCCAAGTTTAATAATCGCTGTTAGCTCCTTTTCAACCCTTTCACATACTATCTGAGAGGTCTCGGGATATCGCTTTGACAAATTTTCCTTACATAGTTTTTTAAGGAGGTTTTCATCTTCCTCTTTGCTTCTTCCATAGACCTTTAAATTTCGGTTGATTCTGTCTTTCCCAAAACCGAACTTAATGTCACAGCTTTCGACCAGGTTACGGGTGTTTTTCAGAATGAATGGATAATCTTCAAATTCTCTTTGAATTTCCTCTAAAGAGATCATTTGCTGATTAATTGAACCCTCCTCTTCCCTGGGTAGTTTGCTCAAAAGAGTATTATTATCAATGGCACGCAGAAGACGGTGAGCATTAAAATCTCTTTTATTTCGGAAGCTAACCGTTTGCAAAAGGATGAGTTTGTGTGTAAACCGGAGGTAGGTTGAGAATTTTAGTTGTCGGAGAGTTTCTACGGAAACACCGATAAATTCATTTTCCCGGAAATCCTTTTTATTAGTCTTAACCACTTTATCAAACGGATAAATGATAAAGCAGTCAGATAATTCAGGTGCATTGTCTTCAAATACCCGATGTTGATGCAAGTGAGTAGAAAGATGTTCATTGAGCTGTCTAAACCCGATATTGTTTCTTGCAATACCCACATATTGCTGGGAAACACCATCCCTGAAATCAATACCTATGAGGGGTTTTAATCCAAAGGCAGAGGCTTCCTTAACAAAATTCATACAGGCGGAAGTATTGTTGATGTCGGTTACAGCAATGGCTTCCATTCCATTCTTTTTTGCCAGAACACAAAGATCTTCTACAGAAAATGTTCCGTAGCGCAAAGAAAACCAGGTATGGCAGTTAAGAAACATCTATGAAATTCTTTGTTGTTATTGTTGCCGATGCGCATGTAATATTGGAGGTTCCCCATTGAAAGGATTATTCATTCTTCCCACGCTTGTACCACCTATGGTGGCTGCACGAATGACACTGTGATCTCCAAAACGCTCGCGGATCCTATCCATTGAATTATAGAGGCTCAACATTTCCTCCGAATCATCAAACAGGTTGATTTGATAGTGTCCCCCCACAAGACCGGTAAATTTGACTCCTATTAGTCTTATCAATAGCCTGCGGTTATAGAGCTGGTTGAAAAGTTCCAGAACCTTAGGGATGATTAGATGATCGGCACTGGTATAAGATATTTTCGCCTGTTTGGTATAGGTGTGAAAATCCGAGTACCTGATTTTCACACTCAGGTTGGACGTAAGTTTATTGCCACGCCTGAGTTGAAAAGCCAGATTCTCTGTCATAGCTACCAGGGTGGCCCGGAGTTGTACCATATTGATGGTATCTTTATGAAAAGTGCGCTCTGCAGATATGGATTTTCTTTCATGAAAAGGAATAATGGGGGAATCATCTATGCCATTGGCTCTCTTCCAAATAGTTCGTCCGTTCTTGCCCAATACACTTTCCAACATCTCCACCGGCATCTCCTGGATCATCTGAATATCCCGCACCCCCAGATTTAAGAGCTTTTGAAATGTCTTCTCTCCAATCATAGGAATCTTTCTCACTGATAAAGGAGCAAGGAAAGATTTTTCATTTCCCTGCAGGATCATCATCTGATTATTGGGTTTGGCCTCCCCAGTTGCTACTTTGGATACCACTTTATTCTGGGATAATCCCAAAGAAATAGGTAATCCACTTTCTCTCATGATAGTTTGTCGAAGCTCTCCTGCAAATTTATAGGTGCCGAAGAATTTTTCCATCCCGGTGAGATCTGCATAAAACTCATCTATACTTGCTTTCTCAAATGCAGGGACTTTGCTCTTAATAATTTCAGTAACTACATGAGAGTGTTTGGTGTACACACTGGAATCCCCTTTTATAACAGTAGCCTGTGGACATAGCTGCCGTGCTACCTTCATGGACATGCCGGAGTGTACTCCGAATTTTCGGGTTTCATAGCTACAGGCTGCCACTACGCCCCTGTCCCCCAGTCCCCCCACTAAAAGAGGTTTATCCTGTAACTCAGAATTGAGCAGGCGTTCTACTGATACAAAGAAGGTATCCAAATCCAGGTGTAAAATTGATCTCTTCAGCATTTTATGGAATAATTCCTTATTGTAGGATTTTTTCCAAAATTATAAAATTACAGAATGATATAAGAAAGAGTAACGTTAAAACATAAATGAATTTTAATTTATTATTTATAAGCCTGTTTATCAAAACAATAATAAGATTATCTTCCTAAGTTCTAATATTATAATTTATCATCCCGCGACATTTTTTGTTCCAATTGAAGCACGAGGTTCTGCAGGTATTTAGTTCTTATTCCTTTTCTTGCTTTAATTTCAGAGTAGGTTTTATAGGTATTATCCAGCCGGATATTGAAGAAATCTTCAAAGGAGGAAATGATAGTAGCAAGATCAGCGGTACCATGATTCAGGTCACCGGTAGCGTATAGGGCATAAATTAATTCGACTAAAGCAGTTTTAGATCCTGACCACAATACAATTTTATGCTTCTTCTCTACTATAAAATCTTTACCACCGGGTTTCAATTCCTGAATTGATTCTCTTACGTAATGGATAAAGCGGTACATCGCCTGAACTTTAGACCACAACATATCATGAGAGGTAGAAAATTCGGGGTACTGGTAGTAATTGATCATTGGTGTAAAAGGGAAGTTCTTGCGGTGATTTCTTGTAAAAAGCTGATGATCCATATACGAGTGCCCCTGCTCCATATAGTGCACAAAGTCATTGTTCTTATGAAAAAACTTATTGATTTTTCTCAATTCTTTTTCATAGAACCTAATTTGAAAATTATCACCGGCCTTAGGCTTTCTCAATTCGCAGGACCTCATTTCCGTAAAGTAAATAAGGTAACTCATCGGGCAGGGTTTTATATTTTTAAAAAATTCTATTTCATCAGGAACATTCTCAAAATCCTCCTTTTCTATATGATCTTTTAAAACTGACAAAGTGGTGTTACACAAATCAATACCCGCATCAGCCTTTTTCAGAGGCTGGGGAATTTCCATGACCTGCGTACTTAGTTGGTTGTGAAAGTTATGTATAATCTCATCAAACATTTTATTATTGCCTTGAACCATTAAATAATAGTAGGGTAAGTTGACTTTCAAATTGCTAATGTTAATGGATACACAGTTGGTCCTTTGAGAATGAATTTACAGGTGAGTCTTTAGGATTCATTTCTCATCATACCCATACTTTCCATCTTATAATTGTCTTCCATTTGCACATAAGAAAATTTTCTTTTCACCGTGGCTCCGAATTTTCGTTTTTCAAAAGAGGCACTTAAGCCGAAGTCTATTCTTTGAAACCCAAGATCTTTGGCCCTTTTAATTGTTTGATATAATAACTGCCGATACACCTGAAATTCAGTTGCGTATTTATAATCCATTCCCACAAGAGATGGAACATAAGTAATACCGAGGTTTTTATAGCAGAACATCACGCCCACAACTGGAGGCTCCACCCCTTCAGGTAACGAGGAAGAAAGTTTTAAGACGATAAATTCCCAGTTGGGACTTTCTGCCATGCTAAAGAATAACTTTTTCGGATAGGTGAAAGTATTGATGCCGTAGTTATTCTGCTTTACATTTTTATACAATTGATAAAATTCATCAATTTCACCAGGAGGAGGATTTTGGACAATCCTGATATCGAATTTATCTTCATACGGCTGAACTTCCTTTCTAAAATGTCTCCTGGACCTGGAGCTTAAACGTTCCAGGTAATCCTGCTCATCATTCCAGTCCAGATCTTCCAGAACACAGGATTCAGGCATTTCCGCTGGAATAAATCCTTCATCATTGAAAATACTTGCCAGCGTATCATCTTTCTCAAAATCCCGCAGAACCACCATTTCAGCCCTAACCTCGTCCGACAGCTTTTCAATCTCCTGTAAAAGAATCTTCAATGCTTCTTCCCACCGGGGATGTTTTCGATTAATAAACAAATGTTCCCCCTCTGTAAAGGTGGAACCAAGGGAAAGTACCGGGGAAGTCATAAAATAGGGATCTCTTTCCCGGGTTTCCTCGAGCTTTATGGAAACAGAAGCGGGAGCAGTCATATCATCCTTCCACAGCGAATTGCTTAATAAGGTGCTAAGCACAGGATTTTTGTATTCATTCCGGATAATAAAATAATGAAATGACCACTGATGTTCCCGCTTTTCACCTTCATCAAAAACTTTCTCGAGGAAAAGCTGACCATCCCAATCAAATGTGCCCTTGCCCCCCATACATTTATTCCATTCCTCCTTAGGTATTCTGGAAATGGTTTTTTCATACTGCACTTCAAAAGATCCAGATTCCTGGGCAGTCGTTTTAGGAGTGCTAATTTCTAATCGAAATGCTTTTCCCACCCTTTCGAAATTATTCCCTGTTTCTTCAAGAGCCAATGGATAATGATATGCCATAGCTTCTGAGAGGGCCTTAATATCTGCCAACTCATTGTGCCGTGAAATCGTGATTCTTACCCCTGTATTTTTTACAGGTACTGCGGGGTAGAGTCCCAGATTAACAAAGAAGCCCTCGTTTATCAGGCGGTTTACGAAATTATATCCCGTTGCCGGCAATCCTGTACCGATATAAAATACAGGCGATTCATTGACAGAAATAAGTGGCAGTACATTTTGGGAAAGATGCTGGTTGAAGTACCTGATCTTTTCCTGAAGATCTGACTGTAAATCATAAATTTCATCCGAAAGGTGGATTTCGGCTGAGGCAATGGCGGCTGCCACAGAGGCCGGTTCCAGCTGTGCCGAGAATGTTAAAGGACCTCCAAAATTCTTTATTTTCCTGAACAATGATTTATCTGAGCAAGCAACCACTGCCCCACTCGCTCCAAAAGTCTTGCTTAAGGTTCCTACCAGTAGTACATTTTCCGGGAGTTCATTAAGTTCACTCATGACATAACCTGCACCATTAAGTCCTTTCCAGCTCATCCCATGTACGTCATCAAAATAAAGGTGTAACTGGGGATATTTTTTACATAAACCCATTAGCTCCTCTACAGGCGCAAAATCCCCATACATCGAATAAACCCCATCAGCCATGTACCATATTTTTTCAACCTTATCAGAAACTTCCCTTATTTTGGTTTCCAGCATTTCGAGATTGTTATGACGAATGAGGGTTACAGGTATGCCTCTGGTTTTTAAAATTTGTGCAGCGTTTTGAACACTCCAGTGTACCTGGTGATCAAGTATCACAGCGTCTTCATCCCTTACAGCGGTAGGTATAACCGCCATATGACCAAGCGTGCTGTTCTTGGTGATAATTACAGGATGATTATAAACAGCCGTCATTTTCTCCTCCAGGAGTGAATACAACGGATGAGAAATATAGGTTTTCGAGAGAGGGAATTGGGTGCCGTATTTCATGATTGCATCCACGGCTGCCTTCTTGAGTCGCACATCCTGCTCCAGACCGAGATACCCGGTGGTGCCAAAATGAAAGGATTCCTTTCCCCTAATTTTAATTTTCCTCCCGTTAAGATGATCTCCTTCTGCGTTTAAATGAATAACACCTGCCTCAGTTGCATTGGAGATAACCTCATCAACAGAGTCCAAAAAATTGTTGTGTTTGATCTTTGCCATAACTCAAGTTTTTTATTACAGTTCAGTTTTCGTAATTTCATTCCAAACTATAAAATGTTTATTTAAGCTATACAACATCAGTATTTTACAACTTAAATTAAATCGATTTTAATAAGTGTTTTTCATTTTTCGTAAATCGCATATTTAAATTACTTTTTAATTTAATTGTTTTTAATTGGCACATATTGGATTGTTCTTCTACTGTACTAAATATCCGGCTAATGATAGTGCACAAAGAATATATGGAAAACGCCTTTGCAGAATTCTGGATTGAAAACAGGATTCTGTATATCAGATATAAGCCCGATATCTTCATGGATATAGAGGCTGCCCGACTTATCGTGGCAGACAGAGTAACATTTCAAAAAGGAAAACTTTACCCCATTCTTTGTTATGCAGAGGGAATAGCGAGTTCTACAAAACCTGCCCGGGATTACCTGGCCATTAAAGGTTCTGTTCTCACCCTTGCGATAGCTTACATAGCCTCTCCTAAAGTGTCACTTGCAATGCTCCATTTTTTTAAGGAAATAAATAAACCCGTTGTGCCTTCAGAAATCTTCACCAGTGAAATGGCTGCACGTAAATTCCTCCATTCCTACCTGAGTTAAAAAAGCCCCTCATATGATAAAACCCCATGCGTATGAAAACCAACAAGGATTCCAACAGGTGGCAAAAACTCTTCTACATGCTTATTGCCCTGGCCAAGGGAAATTTCTCCTACAGAATTAAAAGAAGCAGGTATGATGACGAAATTGAAGCTATGTCAGAACTGGGAAACATGCTCTCCCAGGATTTACAGGAAATCTTCAGCTATCACGGGTTTGTTAATCCCAGGAGGACTTACATCTACCTCACTAAAATGGATTTCTATCTTGATAAAGAGCTCAGGATTGTAAATTTTTCCAAAGAAGTACCCGAACTCCTGCAGCTGGCACCAGAAAATCTTGAGTATACACATTTCCGGGAGCTTCTGGATTCCCTATCCCTCCAGGTCTGGGAAGAAATAACCCCTCAGTTTCAAGAAAAACTATTTAAAAGGTTCAGTCTCAGCCTTAATTTCAAAACCGGCAAAGGTTTATCAATTCACAGTAACTGTTTTGTTGCTGCGTTATATCCTGAAAATGTAGATTTGCGATTTTCAGTTTCCACCTTTCTCCCTGTATTGCTGGATGAGGCGTCAACAAAACTTGATCCAGCCCTGTCCTTTATTTTAGAAAAAGAAGAATACCGTTCTCCCAAAATATTTCATCAGAATTCTGACCTGAGGCAAACTCATGAAGTGAGAGATTACATTCTTGAAAACCTGGGTAATGACACAATGAATATGGAGCACCTCACTAAAAAATATTTTGTTACCGCCTCAAAGCTTAAAAATGATTTTAAAGCAGTCTTTGGGATCACCCCAGCCCAATTTCTAAGGGAAGAAAGACTTAAATTAGCTAAAGAGCTGGCACAAAACACCTCTCTTCCATTAAAGAATATCGCCTACACCTGTGGTTTTAGCAGCTATCCTCACTTCTCTTACGCTTTTAAACATGCATATAAGATTTCCCCTCAACAATTACGACATTCTGATATTTAAATAGTTGTCTTATCCAAAGCATTCAGTGGTTATTGGTAAAAATAGCTTCCGAACTTTACAGTACCATAATCAAAGAAGCTGAAGAATGTTGTTAAGGAAAGACTTTAAAAAGGTAATTGTTGAGGGGCTAAGCCTCTTCTTTATTCTGCTGTTTACCTATGCAGCCGTGAATAAGCTGCAGCAACTGAATACTTTTAAAAACCAGCTCGAGCAATTTCCATTTGTAGGAGATTTTGCACCATATATTGCCTGGGCAGTACCTGCCACACTAATAACGGTTTCTGTTCTTTTCTTTTTTAACAAAGTGAAGATAATAGCTTTTATAGGTTCATTTATAATCATGCTACTTTTTACCCTATACATTCTGGTTGTTTTAAATTTTGCAGCATCCATTCCCTGTTCCTGTGCAGGAATATTCAGCTCATGGTCATGGCATAAACAGCTTTGTTTTAATACCGGAATGTTACTAATGGCCGCAGTCGGAATTGCCCTCTCTCATAGGCGGCGAAGATCGAACCTGGATCCTACAACAAGCCAATCTTATATAAAATCCTAAAATATTTTGTTGCAACAAAATCAGGGGAAGCCGAAAACCTGTAATTAGAGTAGGCATCATTTTTAAATTTTAATGTTATGAAAACTAAATTTTTATTACCAATGATCGCAATGATTTTTGCCATTGGAATGTCGTTTGCAAATGTTGAATCAAATGCTTCATCCGCAATCGGATTTATTCAAACCGATGAAGGCTGGGAACAGGTAGATGTAGGTTGTGAAACCGGCTCGAACACCTGTAGAATGTATTATTCCAGTGATCCCAGTGAAATATATGTGGTTCACGATGCGCCAGGCGGAAATCCTCTGAAATCGACTAGTCCAAGACCTTTTAAAGTTCTTGATTAAGTTGGTGTAAATTAGAACATCGAGGTTTTACCTCGATGTTCTTTAAAATTTTATACTCCACAAGTTCTTTCCTATTACAAGTTCAAACCTGTCGAAATCGGTAAGATGTTTCTTCACCATTTACTGAGTATGAGCAGGTGTCACAGATTGAACAAATTCTACTGCACAATGTTCAGATTTTTTTTTGATTCAGATTTCCTCCATGAGTAAAACACTAAGTATTAAAATGGTGTATAGCCATTTTAAGAATTTACTATTCTGGTTTAAATCAAGGCCACAACTTTAACAAAATATTATTTTATCTCAGAAAAAGTATGTAAAATCTTGTTGTTTTAATCTATCTCAACTTTTGCCTCATCATAAAATTCGGGAATAAAAATAAATTGTTGCAAATTTTCTTCACTTAAATATTTCTTGGCGGCAGTATTTATATCTTCTAAGGTAATAAAGTGCTTCATCATGGTCGTGTATTGAAGGACTTCCTGTTCTAGATCTTCATGGTTGACCAATTTTTCCTTAAGATAATCCCGCCAAAAATTAAAAATACCAAACTTACTTAAACCACTGTCAAAAGCTGCCGCTTCATCAGAGATGGCAGCGTCTAACCATGACTGGTCCACCCCAAATTCACGCAGTTTTCGAAATTCTTCAATGGCATTTTGAATCATCTTTTCCTCATTACCCAATTCGCTATCGAAATTTATACTGAAGGAAAAAACACCATTCTTAATATCCATCCAATCTCCACCAGTAGTTGGCGAATAACTGCCCTGCCGCAAGCGATTCCAGACTCTTTCATATAGAGCCTTTGTAAGGAGTTGAACTTCGATTTGAGTCTTTACATCCCTACCAGCAGTAGTCGGGAAATAAAGACGTACAAAAGCCTGATCAATATTCTTTAACCTAATCGTCTCGTTTATCCTTTTTAAAGGAAAGCTATGAAGACCATTATCCGTTGGTCTTCTATTACCTACTGGAAAGACAGATAATTTTTTACTAATGATTGGAAATATTTGTTCAGTGTTGAAATCTCCCGTTATAATGAAGGTGTAATCCGAAAAGTCCGAAAACCACCTTTTATAAGCGTTAAAAACATCATCTAATTTCAAATTTTCTAAATCAGAAATTCCTAACACAGGAACTTTAGGATACCATAAAGATTCCATCTTGTCCTCCAGAACAGACCTAGAACCACTATTGGGTACATAAGCTTTAAGGGGCTGGTTGTAATCTGCCTTTAAAGCGACAAAACCTTCTGTACTTCTCCTCGGCTGATAGCTGTAAAGAAATAAAAGGTTAAAGAGTTCATCAATGTCCTTTTCTTTGCTCCTACCATGAATCCTCTGGTAGTTAGCATCAGAGAAGAACAACAATCTCATACCTTTTTCTTTAAGGAACCTTCCTAATTCAAATTTTGAAAAAGACCCTGCACCTGCATATCCCATGTATTCTGGAACAATACTGGCAGCCAAATATTCTTTTCTATGGGAGATTGGAATTTCATTAGGGCGAAAAGCATCTATGGTCACAAGACCTTTCTGACGTTGAGAAGCTGGATTTGAAGGCTTAAATAAAACTTCAATTCCATTCTGGAGGGTCACCCTTGTTACATCTATGACATTAGTAGAAATACTTTTAATCGGCTTAATCTCATCTAATGGGAACTGAATTACATCTTCCAACGACTCAAGAGCTTCTAAAGGTTCTATAGCCTTCACTTCCATAGTTCTTGCTTCCTTCAACCACCGCTTAAAAAGATTGAATTTTGGAACATTGTGATTTTCACCATTGAAAATCAGAAAATCAACATTCTTATTGAGATTCCCGTAATTAAAAAGGGCATTCTGCATTTCCTGAAGGTCTATTTCATTTAAAATATCCTTAATCAGATTCTCCTTTACCTCCGGGGCGAGAGCTGCTTCACCTTTTAAAAAATGGGAACGGTATGCTTCGGCTAGGTCGTGTGAGAAGACCACTTTTCCAATAATCCTATTTTGCACCTCTTCCTTGGCATTTTGAAGTTCCGAAATTCCAATATTAGTATGAATTTGTTTCCATGCAACTACTGCCTCGATAAAATTTTTTTTAACTTGTTGCTGATTCTCGGATGCGAATTTGACTGTCATTCGTGTTCCGTTTATTTCCTTATTTCTTCCAAAACCTCCCAAACCAAAACTTAGCCTGAATTCCGAAAAAGGTGGATTGAATTGTTGATCTAATAATGTGCTCCTACTCTCAACAATTTCTTTATATAGCTGTTGTATTATCCATTTTTTAAAATCGCTCCTGGTTTTAAGCCCGAAGCCATTCGAATTTAGGTGCTTAGAAATAATTTGTAACCGAAAACTAGAGTTGACAGTATCTCGTACCATTTGAAAGGTATTTTCTCCATTCAGTTTAACTCGTTGAGCATCTAATAATTTCTGACCATTTTTAGGTTTCTTAGGCATTTTCAAGTCTGAGAACAATCGCTTTACTTCTTTTTCCATGCTGTCCACATTAATGTCACCTACAATAATTGCAGCTTCAAGATCAGGTCGATACCAATTGTCATAGAATTCTAGAAAAGCTTTCCGATTGAACAGTTCTACATTTTTTTTATGTTTTTGTTGATCATACAAGGCTTGGCCTGTGTCCTTTACCACCTTTTCCTCAATGGCATTATCCAACCAGGTACCATAAACATCAGCGGTACGCATTTCCCCCAATACGGCACCACGCTCAACATCAACCACTGTCTGGGGGAAATCCAAATTCTGTGCCCAATCTCGTATTACTCTTAACCCAGTTTTGATTTCTTTTTCCCCAGATGGTAAACTAGCCCAATAATATGTGTGACTATTGCGGGTGCCCGCATGATTATACCCTCCCATTTCCCACAGATGTTCATCTAAATTTGGAAAATTTTTTGTTTTGATTGTACCCATGTGTTCTATGAGATGGGAATATTCCAGCTGATCATCATTTTCATGAAAAAATCCACCCTTTACCACCATATGAAATTCAACTGTTTTTTTAGGAATATCGTGTCGACGAAGATAATAGGTGAACCCATTGTCCAATTTACCATATCGTACCGCCGTGTCCAAAAGCGGTATTTTCTCCTGAAAAATATCGCCGTTGTTTTGGCCTTTAACTCCATAATCAGTCAACACAAATAGAAATAGAAAAAAGAATTGATTCTTGATTTTCATAATCAATACTGAATTAATAACCTTCATTTTGGTCTAAATTCGGATTCTTCATTCGGTCTGGTTCTGGTATAGGATAGAATACATCGGTAGGTTCCCAGAAGGAAGTTTTCTCCGCCAAAACTTCATCGGTTCTTCCGGTTCGCTTTAAATCGAACCAACGATGCCCCCATTCTGCAAATAATTCTTTCTTTCTTTCTTTCATGATCAGATCGAGAATTTCTTCTATATCAATTTCCTGTTCGTTCATGTCAATTGGTTCTATACCAGCGCGGATCCTGATTACATTAATATCAGAAATAGCTTCATTCATTTTTCCCTTTCTTACCCGGGCTTCTGCTCTAATCAAATACTGCTCTGCCAGCCGAAACACCATAGAATACTCAGTAATATCGTTTAGACTAGACCTATCCTTATATTTAAAAGGGAAATAGAAGTCCCGGGTATTACTATTATAGTGGCCAACCCAATTGACCAGTCGCTTATCTTCAGGTTCAAAGTCCTCGACAAATCCTGTAGCTAATTGTAAAGATGATCGTGATGTACCAATGAAAACCTGGCCTTCACCAGTAGAAGTTAATATGTTCCCCCTGCCTATTGGTGATATCTGCCAAATAGCTTCCTTGCTATTTGCTAAAAATACCTCATCCAAATCCTGGAGGATTTCGTAGGTAGCGGTTCTTTCAATTATCTCACTACTCAAGATCTCTGCTAGATCCCAGTTCTCCTGATAAAGTGCTACTCTTGCACGTAGTGCAACGGCCACGACAATATTTACACTTGTCCTGTCTGAACTTTCGTACCTGGAATCTAGAAGCTCTATTGCCATGTCTAAATCTTTCACCACCTGGGTATAAAGCTCATCAATACCATTTCTTGAAACCAAAGAGTTGTTGCGGTAATCCGTATCTAAAATAAGTGGAACTTCACCATAAATATTTACTAAATAAAAGTAGGTGAAGGCACGAACGAAGCGTGCTTCTCCCTCAAGGCGCCTTTTTAAATCATCGCTTACATTTTTTGATATGGCCAAACCTTCCAAGACAGAATTGGTCATGTAAATGATATTATAAGCACTGGACCATAGTTCATAGTTAGATGGATGGTTTGGTGAGATTTCGTTCTTCTGAATTTCACCATAAGTAATATTCTCAGAATTAACCGGCTGTAAAAGGTCTGCTGACAGTCCAGCCAATACAGTAACAGAAGAGCGCCAACCTCCTGAGAAAGAAGCGTTGAACAACTCATTATAAATACCTCTTATCGCACGAATGGCAGTTTCATCATCTTCAAAAACAGTTTCTTTTACAATTCTGTCATCGGGTACTCCTACTTCAACATAATCTTCACAGGCTCCCAGTAAAGAGCAAAGTGAAATGATCATGAAATATTTTATATGTCGGTATTTTTTCATCTTTATAGTTTTAAAAGTTCATTTGTAAGCCGCCTGTAATAGTTCGAAGGGAGGGAATCGCCACTGCCCCAGGAGATGATGGATCCAATCCCTTATAATCAGTTACAGTAAAAAGGTTGTGCCCATTAATAAAAACCCTTGCAGTGTTAAGTCCCACTTGATTTCTAAATTTCTCCGGTAAGTTGTATTGAACAGACAGGTTCTTGAGCCTTAAAAATGATACGTCTCCGTAAAAATGGTTGGTATTTAAGGCATCCGAATATGTGAGAAAAGCTTCGAACGACTGTGAGAATTTTTGGGTCTCAGCAGAGTTATCCGTTCCGAGACTTGTGCCATAAACATCAACAGGTTGATTTCCCAAGGCACCTGGATTGGGAAAATATGGTTTCGGTCCTTCCTGCTTTACAAACTCCCACAGAAAATTCAGAGAAAAATTTTTGAAGGTGAGATTGTTAGCCAGGCCTCCGTAGAATTTCCGGCTCAGGTTTTTTATCACAATACGATCTTCATAGTCTAACCTTCCATCTTCATTAACGTCTTCAATAGAATATAATCCTGATTCGGTGTCAATGCCGTTGTATTTGTAAAGCAGGGAGATATTAAGAGGATATCCAACCCTGTATATATTTGCATAAGATGTTTCCTCTATTCCAGGAAATTTGATCAACTTATTTTCAGGTATTGTCAGGTTGAAAAAAGTCTGCCATTTAAAGTTTGGGGTCTGAATATTTAGGGTTGAAAGCTCAAACTCCCAACCAGTATTTTGGACCGTGGCATCCAGGTTCGCCTGAATAGATGAAAAGCCTGTTGTAGATGGAAGCGGGTAACCCACTAGCTGATTAGAGGATCTATTACGGTACCAGCTTACTCCCAGATTCATCCTGTCCTGAAAGAATCCCAGTTCAATTGCTGCTTCCAGTTTCTTATTTTCTTCCCAGGAATAATCTGGATTTGTCAGTTGAGTTGGATATAACCCTCCAGGTCCTGGTGTAGCTTCATAAGCATCTAGATATCCATAGTCGGGAATTTGATCGCTTCCAGTTGTTCCATAACTTCCTCTAATCTTTCCAAAGCTTAGAAAATCAGGATCATTATTGAATAACGATTCTTCTGTAAATATCCAGGCACCACCTATAGCTCCGAAATTTGCAAATCTTTTATCTGGTCCAAAACGGGAGGAACCGTCCCTTCTCCCTGTGAGATTGATAAAATATTTTTGCTTCCAAGCATATCCCAATCTTGCGAAAATCGCAGTGTATTTATAATCGATATTCTTGCTGTTTATAACACTAACTTCTTCAGCTGCTCCAAGATTCCCTATTAAAGATTCAGAAGGAAATCCTGTTCCTACCACAGCTTTGTTCCTACTTTCACTCTGTTGGAACGTCACACCTAAAAGACCCTCCAGGTTACCACTCCCCAGTTTTTTATTGTAAATTAATTGAGGCTCTATAATAAGAGACTCTCTTTCGGTAGTATAATGGGTAGAGGAATGATTCTGGTACTGTCTGATATCGGGACTGAATGAATTTTTTGTAACTTTTCTCAGTTGGTTGCTTGATAAGATAGTATAACCAGCACTTGCTTTTAGTACAAGTCCTCCAGCTAACCTGTATGAGATGCCAAGGTTCGTAATAAGATTACTCACCTTTGCTGTACTCTCATTAGCCAATAAGGCAAAGGGATTGTCCCAGGTATCATCTTCCCAGTTGAGACTGCCGTCCTCATTATAGATTGCCGGAGCATTTGGTGGTAGAAATAGAGCATCTTGAACAAAGTTATGGCCGTGAAACAAGTTATTATTATCAATCCCATAGTTTGAAGCAAAATTTATTGCAAGCCTGTCGTTAAAGGCTTGATGTTTAAGATTCATTGAACCCGTTGCTTTTTGGTAATTCCAATCACCAGGAAAAACACTACCTTCTGTATGGTAGGAACCTCCAATTCTGAAAAAAGTAGATGCTGTCCCTCCGGAAGCAGCTAAATTGAGGTCCGTAATGTGAGAAGTTCCTCCAAACAATTTGTCCTGCCAGTCTGTAAATCGTTCCTGATCCCATAAAACAAGATCTTCTGCATTGGTTGCTACTGGTTCTACACCATCATTTTCAAAAGCCGCTCTTCTTATTTTTAAATACTGTTCAGTATTGAGCAACTCCATCTTATTGGACACTTTACTTATACCACTATAAACCTGTGTTTCAATCTGGACCTCTTTCTGGGAAAATGTTCCATCTTTTGTAGTGATAAGTATTACACCGTTGGCTCCGCGTGAACCATAAATTGCCGTCGCATCAGCATCCTTTAAAACTTCAATGCTTTTTATATTCCATAAGTTTAGTGTGCTCAGGGGATCTATTCCAGCACTGATCATGCTGCTACCTCCTACAATTGCACTAGAATTTATCGGTACACCATCAATTATGTATAAAGGCAGGTTACCGTTATCATCAAATGAATTGCGTAAACTATTCTGACCTCTAATTCTGATGGTCGGTGCATTCCCAGGCACACCACTTTGTGTTAAAACCTCCACCCCTGCCATTCTCCCCTGCAAAGCCTGCAGCGGACTCACCACCGGCTGCAGTTCTATCTCTTCTGCTGTGACGCGGGAGATGTTTCCTGTACTTTCCCTGCGGGTAGTATTATAGTAACCAGCGTTGATCTCTACCTCTCCAAGAGAGGAAACATCTTCTTCCATTTGGATATTAATGTTCCTTTCCTGTTCCAGGACAACTTCTACAGGTTTAAAACCCAGATAGGTAAAGACGAGAGTATCTCCCTGGATGGCACGTATGGTAAATTCACCATCTACGTTGGTAACTGTTCCTTTAGTTTCTCCTTTGATAAAAACAGCAACACCCGCTATTGGCTGCCCCTGCGGGCCTGTAACAATACCTGTTACTTCTTGTTGGACATATGGATTATCTAAAGAATTAGGAGCGTTTCCTGCTGTGGCTTTCCAGGTAATTACAGAAAGCAGCAGGATGAGACTTTTAAGCACGATTATTTTAAACCGGCCATAATTATTTTTCATAATTTTGCAGTGATTAAATGAAACTTTGTTTCGTTTGATTTAAGCCTTCCGGGCAGCTTCGCCAAAAGAAACCGGAAGGCTATTTTTATGTTTATTTTGTTCTCATAATTGAACAAAATAGGCTGCCCTTTCGGGTAATTACAAAATGTTACTGTTTCATTGGCACCTCATTTAGTTACACAAAATTAAAACTCCCCCAATGAGGGGAATGGGGGAATTTTTCCCGCCCACCCGTCACCACTGCAACATAGGGGTAGCAGTTATGGTGACCCACCGGGACTAACGGCTAAACTAGCTCCCGTCAATGAACCTTAACAATGGCTAATCCCGTCAAGGCAAAAAATTGTAATAATGGTTTGAGAACCTTCTTGTGCTTGAAGAAACAAAGGCTTTGAAAGAGTTGAGAAGATGTGCCGCCGAAAACAAAAAGGCGTGGAGTCTCAACTTATCGATTCGAGGTACTGGTATACCCTGCAACAATAAGCAAGCCCACGCCCGGGTCGTGAGCATTGTGCTTATCATCTCGTTGCTTAAAAATTACCAGTTTTCGAACCGAGACTCAAAGCGAAATGCTTCTAATTATTTTACTTAAAGAAGTTTCGCAAATATATTACTATGAACCAAATATAGAAATTAATTATTTGTCTACCAAGTGGTTTACTTAATTTTTGATTGAAATCTTCAAATTGCAGTATGGCAGAGCTCTCGAAAGAAGATATAATCTTAGCTAATAAGATTGCAAATAGAATTAAATTTCTTAGAGAAAAATACTGTGGTCCTAAACAGGCTGATTTTGTAAAAAAATACAACATTGAAAAACAGCTTATAAGTAGGTGGGAAAATCCAATAAAAATTGATCTAAAAAGCGGCAAAAAAAGCGGAAGGGGAATAACTATTTACTCTGTAAATACATTTTGTCGTACAATAGGAATTTCTCTGAAAGAATTCTTTGATGATGAAATTTTCAAAGGTCATTAAAAGAGTTTGTTTAATCACTATACACATTCAGTTTCTCACCTTCCTTAAAACTTTTTATTCACAATTTTATTGACTTCCACGTGATATTCCACTTCTACAAAAAACTTGAAAACTGTGTATAGCGCAAATCTTCTGGAATCTTCAATATTATATTCTATAGAGCCCCCCTTGGGGAAAACGATATCATACTGCTCATGATCTGATTTCCAGGCCTTTCCTATTTCACGAAATAAAGCAGCGAAATAGAATTTTTATCTATAAGAATAAAGTATACCACACAACCATAACTCTTCTCCTTTCCTATCTTGGGTAAAAATCATTTTTCATTATTTATCACTTAAAAAAAATGTTTTTCATACGGAATAATCATTTTTCATCGCAACTTTTCTGAAGTGTTCCGAAGAAAAACACATCGGACGACTCAAAGATGTTAAAAATATTAACTAACTTTCCCTCTCCGGATCTCCTCCCTACCCTGATCCGGTTTTTACAACCAAACCTTTCCATCCAAAAATGGCAAAAGCAGACATTGATTTTGAAAAAGAACTCTGGGATGCGGCGAACGAATTGCGCGGCGCGGTATCTGAGAATAACTATAAAAACTACATCCTCCCCCTTGTTTTCGTAAAGCACCTTAGCGAACGGTATGAGGTGGTGCGCGAGGAATTGAAGGATCTTTTAAAAGATCCAAACTCCGATTATTACACAACAGATAAGGAAGAAATTGAATACGTTCTCAACGACCCGGATGAATACCGTTCCCGGAATACGTTTAAAATTCCGGAAACCGCTTCCTGGAAGTATTTGAAGGATAATGCCGAGCAGGATGATATCAAGGTGAAGGTAGATGATGCCTTTGATGTGATCCAGGAACTGTTGACCGGCTACAACCCGCAGCTGGTGAATATTTTGCCGCGAATTTTTGTGCGGAGTGAATTATCTCCGAAACAAACCGGCGGAATTATCAACCTCCTCTCCCACCCTAAATTTTCTGAAAAGGAAAATCCCGAAAGCGATATCCTGGGCCGGATCTATGAATATTACATTGGCCGGTTTGCAATGGCTGAAGGTTCGGGTGCGGGGCAGTTCTTTACTCCCGGAAGTATCGTGAGGCTGCTGGTGGAACTATTGGAGCCTTACAAAGGCCGCATCTTTGACCCCGCCTGCGGCAGTGGCGGGATGTTTGTGCAGAGTTTGAAGTTCATCAAGGAACACGGCGGAAACAAAAAAGACATCGCGATCTACGGGCAGGAAATGACTGCACAAACACTGCGGTTGTGTCTGATGAACCTGATGCTACGGGATCTTTCCTTTGATATCAAACTGGGGAATTCTTTGCTCGATGACAAATTCCCAAACCTAAAAGCCGACTATATTATTGCCAATCCGCCATTTAATGTGAGCAACTGGCATCCCGAAGATCTGCCCGATGGTGACCCCCGGTTATTTGGCCCCAAGGAAGAATTCACTACAGATGGCAGCGCCAATTATATGTGGATGCAAACCTTCTGGCACCACTTAAGCGACACCGGGACTGCCGGAATTGTAATGGCAAACGGCGCGATGACCTCCAACAACAAGGGAGAGAAAAACGTGCGGCAGCATATGGTAGACAATTCTATGATAGATGCCATTGTGCGCCTGCCCGATAAGCTTTTCTTAACCACGGGAATCCCCGCCTGCCTTTTTATCCTGAGCAAGAACCGCGACGGAAAAGACGGCACCCACCGCGAACGAAATGACGAGATCCTGTTCCTTGACGCCTCCAAAATGGGCACTATGGCCAGCAGAAAACTGCGGGTTTTTAGTGATGATGATATAAATAAAATTGCCGAAACCTATCACAAATGGAGAAACCGTAACGGAAATTACGAAGATGTTGACGGATTTGCTAAAGCAGCAAGCATAGCCGAAGTACAAAAGCAGGATTATAAACTCACCCCCGGGATCTACGTAGGCACAGAAGCCGAAGAAGACGACGGGATTCCTTTTGAAGAAAAGATGGAAACTTTAAAAGCTGAATTGTTAGCACAGTTTGAAAAAGGAGAGGAATTGAAGGAGAGAATTAAAGCGAATTTTGACAAGATCCTTTGAAACAAGTTGTGAACAATTCGGAAAAGTGAAAAAGAAATAATGGCTAGTGCAAATAAACAATAGAAGAATGATGAATACATTTCGCATATTATTATAACTAATGCTAACAAAAAACCAAACCAAATATGGAAAATCTAAAATCAGAGAATTACAGTGAATATTTAAACTCCTGGATTTCGAAAAATGAAATTAAACTTCCCAAAATAGCAAAAGCTATAAACTGCTCCGTTCCTACTTTAAATAGATTATTAGAAAAGCAAAACTATCCAACTGATGAAATGATAAGGCAAACAGGAATAATGATGACAGTCGGATTTCCAAAGTACTCAAAAATGAGCGATGCCGAGAAAGAACACTTTTCAGAAAAATTAGGTTCAATAAGTGGTGCTGGACTTGGATTTGCCAGTGTAAGCGCAGTAGTTGGAGGTTTAGGAACAGCTGGACTTTCTGGAGCTGGAATAATGTCAGGATTGGCTGCTGCTGGAGGAATTATTGGCGGCGGGGCTGCTGCAGGAATCGCTGTAGTCGCTGCGGTTCCTATTTTAACAGGTATTGCTGGATATGGAATTGTAAAAGGAGTAAAACATTTAACGTATAACTATAAAAGTAAAATAGAAAAAATTGATTCAAGGTGGGAGACCTCACGATAATAAGGTACAGACTAGAATATTGAATAACACGAATTGCGGAATAACTTCCACCAATACCATTTTTGACTAATTCAATGCTTAAAACAATATCAAACCTAAAAGTCAGTGCCCCACTTAGCGGATTGTCTTGTGGTCCAATTACCCTATCCAATTAGCAGAGTTTTACGGGACGTAGGCATTTAATTTTAATTTCATAGATGGCTCTTAGAAAAGGAAAAACAAAATCCACATTAGAAACCTCAATTGACGCTGCTTTGTTAGCTGTAGAAATCTATAATAAGCCAAGAACGCCTTTTAGGGTTGAGGGATTTATTACTCATATGATTATAGCTTGGACGCGGTTATTCCACGCACACTTTAATAACACTATCGGTAATCGTTATTACTATAAAAATGATAATGGTAGATTCAAAACTGTTGATGGTGAAAGAAAGTCTTGGGAACTTAAAACCTGTATTTCAAAATTTGGAAAACTTGATGATAGTGTTAAATCCAATTTGAGCTTCTTCATTAAGCTTAGAAATAAAATTGAGCATAGGCATATAGACCGGGATGAAATTGGTATTATGATTTTTGGTGAATGCCAATCCCTACTATACAATTATGAAAATACTTTAATTGATTTTTTTGGAGAAGAATATGCCCTTAATGAAAGTCTAACATTTTCAATACAGTTTTCAAGAATTAGAAAAAAAACTCAAATTGAAGCAAGTAAAAAATTACTTTCTAAAGAAATAAAGGAATTAAAAACCTTTATTGATAATTACAGAACATCTCTCCCAGATGAAGTATTCAATACCCAAGAGTATAGTATCAAATTAATCCAAGTGCCTAAAATATCCAATACAGACCGGAGTGATCTTGCCATAGAATTTGTAAACTGGTCGACAGTATCTGAAGAGGATAAAGAAAACTATAAGAAAGTAACGGCAATTATTAAAGATAAAGTATTAAAAAAAGAAGCTATAAATCCGGGACGGCGCAAGCCAACAGACGTAATTACTAAAGTAAATCAGGAAATTGGCTTTGATATAACCCATTATGACCATAAATGTCTCTACTGCTGTTTACGAATTAGACCTGGAAGCGGAAATGATTTAACTGATCCATTTGACACTAATACTAAATATTGTCATTATGATGAAGTTCACGATGATTATGTATATCAAGATGCTTGGGCGGAGTTAATTATTAAAGGAATCAAAGAAGGAAAACTCACCAAAGATTTATGGAAAGAAAAATTTAAAAATTCCGAACACTTAAATATTAAAGAAATTGAAGCATAATTAAAACGAAGGAGCAAAAAATATTCTTAGACCTGTTTTAATTTATACAAGAAACTAGGAGCAAATAAAATACCGATGTACAAACAAAAGTTGAAGATAAAAGAAAGTGACATTCTATTATTTGATATGGACGGAACCTTGATTGACACGGATTACGCCAATTTCTTATCGTACAAAAAGGCATTAAAACCGGTCATTGGAATCAATAATGAAATTTTATTCAATTCAAATGAAAGATTTACTCGTACTTCACTAAAAAGTGCAGTTCCGGATCTGACAGAAACGGAGTATGAAAAAATAATTCAAAAGAAAGAAGTATACTACAAAGAATATTTATCGGAAACAAAACTGAATGAATCCGTTGTTGACATTCTATTAAAATATTTCAAAACAAATCAAACCGTATTGGTAACAAATTGTCGAAAAGACAGAGCATTAATGACTTTAAAACACCATAAACTTAAAGAAAAATTCAACCACATATTATTTAGGAATGCTTCTGATAATGGACAACATATAAATAAATACTTAAATGCGATAACCAAATTGAACCTATCAACTCAAAAAGTTATTGTTTTTGAAAATGAAAGAACTGAAATCGAAGATGCTATTCTTGCAGGAATTCCTATTAATAAAATTATAAGCCTCTAATTTATGAAGCCATTTACAATCAAAAAGAATGAATGTTTAGAACAAGACACTCAAGGTTATTTTCATACTGATTATGCAGCTTACGAAAACCGGGATGAAGTAGATAATTATCCAATGTATTTACTTACCTTAAAAAATGATCTTAATCGCAATTGGTGGTCATCTAAATTGAAAAATGCACAACGTGAGTTATTGAAAGTTCTTCTAAATGATCTGCCAGATATTTTAAAAGAGAGTAATTTAAAACAATTAACCGTTTGTGTTGTTCCAAGAGCTAAAGCTGAAAATACATATCGTCAAGATCAATTACTTTTCAAAGAAACAATTAGTAATGCCGTCAATCAATTAGGAAATGATTTTAGAGATGGCACAAATTATATAGTAAGACATACAAATACAAAAACAACACACTTAAGACGACCAGTTGATGGTTTTGACAACGATGGGTCTAAACCATATTGCGGAATAAGTAAGGAAACTTGTAATTTCTCAAATAATATAAAAGGGCTCGATATTCTCTTAATAGATGACATTTACACAAAAGATGTTGATATTGATGAAGATATGATTCAAGCCTTATTAAATTTTGGAGCTAAATCAGTGACGTTCTATTCAATCGGGAAAACTATTGATCACGAATCAGATTTTATTCTTTAATCTAATATAATCAGATGAAGTACACAGAAAATGCAGTAAATATTATAACAACAAGAACCTACAAAGGAATTGGCCGGGCTTGGATAGTTAGGAATTTAAAAGGTAATGAAAGTGTTGAAGATATTGTTTCATTAATAAATAACAACTCAAAACAAGAAGAATTAATCACAATTGATGATTTTGAATTTAATAAAACTCAAATATTAAATCGAATTGAAAGTTTTAAAGAAAGTTGTGATGGTCTTGTCGCTATTGGTGATAAGAACTTTCCAAAACACAGAGGAAATGTAAAGGAAAGCGAAAGACCTGTTTTTCTTTTTTACAAGGGAGATTTGAGTCTAATTGACTTTCAAAATCCTAACATAACAGTAATAGGACTTCTTAATCCAGATGAAACAATTGAAAGTAGAGAAAAAAAAATAGTTTCTGAAATTGTAAAAAAGGGGGTTACGATTGTTAGTGGATTAGCTTTTGGCTGTGACAGTATTGCACATAAACAAGCTCTATATGGCGGCAAAACAGTTGCTATTTTGCCAGGTCCTCTTTATAAGATAATGCCAGCAAAAAATAAAAGATTAGCATTCGAGATAGTCGAAGAAGGTGGACTGTTAGTGTCTGAATATTTTGACGAGCATAAATCAGCAATGGATTTAAGCAGTAGATATAAAGACCGAGACAGATTACAAGCATTATATTGTGATGCAATAATTTTAGCTGCAAGTTATGCTCAAGATACCGCTGAAAGATGGAAGTTGTTTGGTCAAAAATTAGATAGCGGTGCGAGATTAGCAATGAGTTTTGCAAAAGATTATAATATCCCCAGGGCAGTAATGTATGACCAGAATCTTGATGCAGATAATCCAATGTTTGATTTAAATCGAGAGTTGATCAATGACGGAAAATCTGTCACAGTTTTGACTCAAAAAAGTTTGGAAGAAATGATAAACAATATTGAAATAAACAAAGAAAAATCCAACAGGCAAAATAACTTTCAAACTGATTTATTCGGGTAAATTTCAACTAAAAATCAAATCATTAGCTTTTTTTCAAACCGATTTCAGTATTTCCAAAAAAAACTAAGGAACCATTGAATTCTTGATAATCTCTTAAATGATAAAAACAGGTTTTGTTACAGCATACGGTATTAATTACGCCGGAACTCTTCCAAAGATTAAAAAAAGTGAAAATAAGTTACAACCGCTATTTGAAGGATTGACAAATTCCTTAGAATCCTTAGAATTAGCAGGAGAAACTTCTTATCAAAAAAGAGTTTTGATAAGTAAAATTAGTGTCAAGGATCTTTTTTCAACCGAGAAAGGAAAATTTGTGTTCAAGGAGTTTCTAATTGAAGACAATGGTGTTGGTTTAAATGATTTAGAATTCGAACGAATCATTTCATTAAATGATAATAGAAAAGGCTTTCTTAACAAGGGTACTGGCCGGGTTCAGTTCTTACACTTTTTTGAGAAAACTGAATTTTCGAGTATATACAATTCTAATGGATCCGATAATTCATTTAAAGAAAGAAAATTGGAATTATCCAAAATGAAACCTTTTTTAGACAAGAATGCAATCATAAAATATATTTCCAATGATTCTATAAAAGCGGACGAAAGAATTACAAGAGTACGCCTAAAAGATGCCATATCGGATAAAGACCAATCCTATTATAATGAATTGAATGTTGAAGACATTAAAGCACAAATCATTGATCATTTCCTTGCCTACTTTTGTGAAAATAGAAATAATCTCCCTAAAATTACTATTCAATCGATTGTAGATAATGAAGTCCATAGTGAGGACTTTATCACAAGCCAAGACATCCCAGAAATAGATTACGAAACTAATTTTAATGTAAAATTTAGTGAATTAGCCGAGGACAAATCAATAATAAAAACCTCTGATACAGAAAGCTTTAATTTAAAATCCTTTGTTATAGATAAGGAAAAATTGCCTAAAAACGGATTAAAACTAATTAGCAAAGGACAGGTCGCCAAATCTTTAAAAATTAGAAATTTAGCTCCAACTGACCATATTTCCAAAAAGAGATATCTATTTCTCCTATCCAGCGATTATATAGATAATCGAGATAGTGATAACAGAGGTGATTTAAAAATCCCCTCTGTTGATGAATTTAAAGACACATCTAAAAACCTTTTTCAAGAAAAAGAAATCATTTTAGATGACATCGAGTTAACTGCAAATGAGGCTATAGAAGGATACTATTCAGAAATTAAAAAGAAAACAGAAGATAAGCTTCAAAATCTTGAGAAGCTTAAAAAAATGTTTTTACTTAACGATGAAACGATTAAATCCTTAAATATTAGCCTAAATGATTCGGATGCAGAAATATTAAAAAAAGTGTACCAATCAGATGCAAAAATAATTGCAAAAAGGGATGCAGAAATTAAACATCAGTTAGAAGATTTAGAAAAGTTAGAACCTAATTTAATCGAATATTCGGATGAACTAGAGAAAAAAATAAATGAATTGGTAAAAACAATTCCACTTCAAAATAGGACTTCATTAACTCATTACATTGCAAGGAGAAAACTCGTGCTTGAGTTGTTTGATAAAATAATAGAAAAGCAAAAAATTAATCTCAAGAAAAAGGGACGAATTGATGAAGATGTAATGCATAATTTACTTTTCCAACAATCCTCAGAAGATCCTAAATCAAGCGACTTATGGATATTTAATGAGGAATTTATTTATTTCAGAGGAGTTTCAGAAAAGAGGTTAAGCTTAACGAAAATTGATGGCAAATTAATTTTTAAGGAGCAATTTGCAAAAGAAGAAGAACGCTATCTTAATTCGTTAGGAGAAAAGAGAATTGACAAAAGACCTGATATCTTACTTTTTCCAGATGAAGGTAAATGTATAATTATTGAATTCAAGTCACCTGATGTCAATGCGTCAGAACATTTGACACAGATAGATTTTTATGCTAATCTTATAAGAAATTATACCGTGGACGAACTTCAGATCACAACATTTTATGGGTATTTAATTGGAGAAAATATAGAACCAAGAGATGTTTTAGGTCGCGTTAGCAGATATGAAGAATCTTATCATTTTGATTACCTATTTCGCCCATCTGAAAATGTTATAGGTTTCGATGATAGAAAGAATGGTTCAATTTATTCAGAGGTAATAAAGTTTTCTACTTTGTTAGAAAGAGCAAAACTGAGAAACAAGGTATTCATAGACAAACTGACAGAAAATTTAGGGGAAAGGTACGACAGCTAACATCCTGAATGTGTATACCTATACGCTAATTTTCATTTACTAAACGCTAAAAGAAGAAACCTACAACTAATGCCGGAAAATTGGAAAACATATAAGCTTAAAGAAGTTGCAAATTTATCAACTGGTTTCGCTTTTAAAAGTAAAGATTATCGTAACTCGGGAGACCTAAAAGTAATACGAGGCAAAAATATTACAGAAGGTTACTTGCGTTGGGGTGATGACAGTAGATACTGGAATTTCTCATTGGAAAAGCTTGATAAATTTGTAGTAGAAGAAGGTGATATTGTTGTTGGAATGGATGGTTCTAAAATCGGCAAAAATAGAGCTATTGTAAGAAGTCAAGACCTTCCATCAATTTTAGCACAACGAGTGGGACGTATTAATGCTAAATCAAAAGTAGCTGAGCAAAAATTTCTTTGGCAACTTATTAATAATAAGATTTTTGAAGATTACATTGATAACGTCAAAACTGGAACTTCAATTCCACATATTAGTTTAACTCAAATTGGAGATTTTGAAGTAAAACTCCCTCCACTCAAAGAACAAAAATCCATAGCCTCGATCCTCTCTGCTTTAGACGATAAAATCGAGCTCAACCTCCAGATGAACAAAACCCTGGAAGAAATGGCAATGGCTTTATACAAGCACTGGTTTGTTGATTTTGGGCCTTTTCAGGATGAGGAATTTGCGGATTCCGAATTGGGGGAAATTCCGAAGGGATGGGAAGTGAAAACAATTGGAGAACTTTATAACACCACTTCCGGTGGAACTCCAAGCAGAAAAAAGCCAGAATACTATCAAGATGGTGATATCAACTGGGTTAAATCAAAAGAACTTTATGGCAATTTCATAATTGACACTGAAGAGAAAATAAATAGCCTTGGATTAAAGAAATCTTCAGCAAAATTAATTCCGCCGAAATCAGTTTTGCTTGCTATGTATGGAGCAACAGTTGGAGAGAGCAGCATTTTATCCGTAGAAGCGACTTGCAACCAGGCAATATGTGCGATTTTAGAAAAAGAGCTTTCTTTTATTTACGTGTTCCTTTTTTTAAGAATATTTAAAAGCGATATTCTTAATCAGGCAACAGGTTCTGCTCAGCAAAATATAAGTCAGCAAATCATTAAAAACATACCAATAGTTTCTCCCCCTGTAGATCTTAAAGTTTTTGATGAACTGGAGCATTACTACGATCTTATTGAGCAGAACGTTTTTGAAAACAAAACCCTTACTCAACTCCGCGACACCTTACTGCCAAAGCTCATCAGCGGGGAAGTCCGCGTGAAAGATGTGGAGAAAACCTTATCTGAAGTCTTATGACACAAATGATCGAGATCACGGTGCAAAAGGCTGCCATAGAGTGCCTCAAAGAGTTGGGATATACTTATAAAGAAGGCAATTCCCTGCAGCGGGACCTCAAGAAGGTGGTGCTGGAGGAGGATCTTCGGGAATTTTTAGCGAGCTCCTATCCCGGCGTACCTGGCACCGCCATTAATGAAGCCCTTTCCGCATTTACCCAGCACGAGGGAATGGATCTCGATCACCGCAACCGCGATTTTCATCTTAAAATGACCCAGGGGGTTTCCATTAGCTGGAAAGATGCTTCGGGCAAGGAACAGGCCCGGCACCTCTACCCTATCAATTACAGGGAACCCGAAAAAAATACCTTTGTGTGTGCAGATGAAGTAAAGATCATTGGCAAGAACAGCCGGCGCACAGATCTGCTCGTCTTCATCAACGGACTTCCGCTCATCGTTTTCGAATTTAAGAATATGTTTGATCCCGAGGTGGGGGTGGAAAACGCGCACGGGCAAATTGGGCATTACGTTCAGGATATTCCGCAGCTGTTTGATTACAATGCCATCACGGTAGTTTCAGATGGGCTGGAAACCCTGCACGGGATGTACAACTCCTCCCTGAAGTGGTTTGCTCCGTGGAAAAGTCTGCACGGGGATGACCTTCAGCAGAAACAGGACCTTCAGCTGGAGACCTTGCTGAAGGGATTATTTCCGAAGAAAACCTTATTAAACTACCTGCAAAACTTCATTTTCCACGAAGACCACAACGGGAAAATAATCAAGAAAGGCGCAAAATACCACCAGTACTGGGGCATCAAAAAAGCGGTGGACAGTGCTGTAGAAAACATAAAACCAAACGGTGACGGCCGGCTGGGAGTGATATGGCACACGCAGGGATCTGGCAAAAGCATTTCGATGGCCATTCTTACCGGGATCCTGCGGCAAATGCCCGAAATGAAAAATCCCACCATCCTCATCCAGGTAGACCGCAATGACCTGGACCAGCAACTCTATGAGAATTTTGTGCTGTGCAAAGACCTGGTGGGCCACGTACAACACGCCGATACCACAGATGAGCTGCGGGCCCTGCTGAGCACCGATGGCGGCGGCGTGATCTTTACCACCATTGAGAAATTTCGGTTAAAAGAACTGGCTTCGGGAAAAGAGCTCTCCCACCCCGTACTTTCTGAACGTACCAACCTGATCGTGATGGCAGATGAAGCCCACCGCACCCAGTATGGGTTCCATAGCGGCGGCTTTGCCCAGAACATAAGACGCGCCCTGCCCAATGCCTCCTTCATAGGCTTCACCGGAACTCCCGTAGATGGCAAAGATGCCGATACCCAACAAGTATTTGGCCCCACCATTCACACCTACGATATCAAACAGGCCGTAGAAGACGGTGCCACGGTGCCCATTTATTACGAGCCAAAAATGGTTCCGCTCAACATCAAAGCCAAATATGATAAGGAGCTGGATGAAATGGAAGAAGATGAGGACGAGGAAAACAATGCCGTTTGGGCAGCGATAGAAGATGCCGCCGGGGCCCATGACCGGGTGGAAAGAGTTGCCAAAGACATCCTCACCCATTTCAAGGCCAGGACCGAAAGCCTGGAAGGCAAGGCGATGATCGTTTGTATGAGCCGCAAGAACTGCGTAAAAATGTACAATGCGCTTAGCGCGCTGGAAGGCTGCCCTGAGATAGCCGTGATAATGACCGGAAACATCAGCAAAGATCCGCCGGCATGGAATCCGCATATACGAACCAAAGATGCGATGGAAGCCATAAAAAAGCGTTTCCGCACGCCGGAGGATCCGCTACAAATTGTGATCGTTCGCGATATGTGGCTCACGGGCTTTGATGCCCCCTGCGCCCATACGATGTATGTAGATAAGATCATGAAAGGCCATAACCTGATGCAGGCGATTGCAAGGGTGAACCGGGTTTTTAAAGACAAACCCAACGGACTCGTAGTAGATTTTATAGGTATTTCCGGCTTCCTGGCCGAAGCCACCAAAAAATACACCGCCGGAGGCGGGGAAGGAAAACCCACTCTTGACCTTGAAGCCGCGGTGGAAATTTGTTTGGAGCAGTCTGAAAAGGTGAAAGCCATGGTTGGTGATTTTGATGCGGAAGCCGTCAATTCAATGACCGAAATGGACAGGTTAAAATGGTGCAACAGTAAAGTGAACAGCCTTTTAAAATCTGATCCTGTCACCGATGCCTTTTTGCTCGAAGAGCGAAAACTGGCAGAACTGGTGGCAATGACCAGTTCAGATCCGCGAATCTGGGAGATACAGGAAGAACTGGCGATCATTCAGAAGATAAGGCAACTGATTAGAAAGATCAAATTCCCACCCGGTCCGCGCAGGGAAAAGAACGAAAAGATAAAAGACCTGATAAGCAAATCCCTGGAATCGCAGGAAATTGTAGACCTGGCAAAAATGTACAACCTTGATAAGATCGATATTTCAATAGTAGACGATAGGTTCCAGGCCATTGTAAAGGAAAAAGGCGACGAGAACATCAAAGTAGAATTGCTGCGCAGGATCATCAATGACGAAATTCGGGTGCGAATGCCCAAGAACATCCGCAGGATGCGCAAGCTGAAAGACGAGCTGGAAAAAGTGCTGAGCAACTACCATAGAAATTCTCTGGATTCCATTGCCGCCATCAAGCACCTGCTGGATATTGCCAATGAATTTCAGCAGGATGACATCAGGACCAAACAACTCGGCTTATCTGAAGATGAACTGGCGTTCTATGACCTCTTGTCAGCCAACGAAAAGCTACTCAACCAAACCGGCCCCATCCAGGACCTGGTGCATAAAGTGGTGGATTCGGTCAAGAAAAACCTCCAGCTCGACTGGACCAAAAAAGAAGACGCCCGCGCCGCAATCCGCCTGGCAGTGAAAAAAGAATTACGGGGAAAAGTCCCATTTTCTGAACTTGATAATTTGTTGAAGGAAGTGATTGAACAAGCCGAGGGACAGTATGGGGATTGGCCGATGGAGGCTTAAAATTAAACAGTTAAATAAGATTGAAAAAACGTCATATTATACCACTAAACTCATGAAAAGATTTTTTACTTTATTCCTGTTGATCGGCAGCACTTTTGTAGGCTACTCTCAAGAATTTAATCCGCCGCAGGGCGTGGCCGAATTCAAGACAATGAGCAGCAAGATCCTCAATACTGAAAGAAGTTATTCAATTTACCTGCCCAAAAGCTATAGCACCAATACAGAAAGAAAATATCCTGTTCTCTACCTCCTGCACGGCTTATACGGCAGCAACAAAGACTGGGTAGAACGAGGACATGTAAAGGACGTAGCCAACCGGCTCATCAATGCTGAAGAAGCGGTAGAAATGATCATAGTAATGCCAGATGCAGGAACAGACTGGTATGGTTATTTCAACATGGACGGGTGGGCCTATGAAGATTACTTCTTTAAAGAGTTGATCCCACATATAGAAAAGACCTACAGAACAATTCCCGATAAGAAACACCGCGCGATTGCCGGACTCTCCATGGGCGGAGGCGGATCTGTCGTTTACGCACAGAAATACCCGGATATGTTCTCCTCGGTCTATGCCATGAGCGCCTGGTTAGGAATCGAACCCGGCGGCGGAATCCAGGATGCAGATGTAAAAGGTAAAGAATTGAACAGGACCGTCCTCGAAAACCACGCGGTGAAATTTGTCGCTAATGCCGATGCTGAAACACAGGAAGAACTAAAGGATATCAGGTGGTTTATTGATTGTGGGGACGATGACTTCTTACTTCCAATAAACCTCGATTTTTACCGCGCGATGCAGAAGGCTGAGATCCCTTCTGAATTAAGGGTAAGAGATGGCGGCCATGACTGGGAATACTGGCATTCTGCCCTTTATCGTGCCCTGCCTTTCGTTTCAAACGGATTTCTACGCTAGGCTGGTTTCAGGTTTAGGAAGAAAAACCTCCAGCTCGGCTGCACCAAAAAAGAAGACGCTTGCGCAATGTTGCCAGGTTGAGACAAAAATTTTGTTCATACCTATTCACTCAAGGTCAACAGAAAACTTTCCCTGAGTATTAAATTTTTCTGGTTTTCCAATAGATATCATCCACCTATCATAGGCGGCTTTTCTTAACCATTGAACCTGATAATGTTCCTGGAGTGACGGAGCTTCCGCTGCAGCATCTGCAAGCTGGTAGGCCATTTTATAATCTTCTGTGTTGTCACTGTGGTGGTAGACAAAAGCGGCATGAAATTTATCTATAGGTATTAAATCATTCTCCTGCTTACAGATTACCTTTACCTGCTTCAGTCTCTTTTTATCTCTAGGATCCAGTTCACCTAAAATGTAGGATTTGAGCTGCATTCGGTCTTTCTGTGGCTATTTCGGTTCGAATTGTGCCAGTGATTTCGGTCGGTTTGTGCCAGGTATTTCGGTTTGAATTGTGCCACTTTTTGGCAGCATAGAAAACCATAACGGCTCAAATTGTGCCAGTCGTATCGGTTCGTTTTGTGCCACTTTGAAAGATCAAGTAATATCTTGTTGCAAAACTGTAATAAGATATGGCCAACACCCTTGATCCGATGGACTTAAAACAAATTATTACCTTGAGCCTGGATGGTTTTAGCAATCGTAAGATAGCTACCACTCTAGGCATCTCCCGCAACACGGTCAACAGCTATATGAAGTTTTTCACGGCCAGTGACTATTCATTTAAAGAACTACTTTCCTTTGACAATGCACGTCTGAGTGCGCTTTTTCCTTCACATACTACTATTGATAATGAGCGGCATGATGAACTGATGCTATATTTTGAGGGGGTCAATAAGGCCCGGAATCATCCTGGGTTTACTTTTCTGTACCATTATCAGGAATATGCGCAGCAGGCTTCCCAGCCGTACAGCTATACGCAGTTTATGGAGCATTATCGGCGTAAATATGCCAAGGTCAAAGGTTCCATGAAACTCGAACATGAAGCCGGTAATGAAATGTACATTGACTATGCGGGTAAAAAATTACATGTCGTTAATAAAGAAACCGGAGAAGTCATTCCTGTAGAGGTATTTATAGCAATTCTTCCCAACAGCCAGTATACTTACGTAGAGGCTAGCTTAAGCCAAAAACGGGAGGATCTTATTACTTCTTGTGGTAATGCATTACAGTTTTATGGAGGTGTTCCAAAAGCCATAGTCTCAGACAACTTAAAATCTGCAGTGACCAGAGCCAGCAAATATGAGCCGGAGATCAACCGGAGCTTTAAAGATTTTGCTCGCCATTACAACTGTGTGATCAATCCCACCCGCAGTTATGCACCGCAGGATAAAGCTCTGGTGGAGAATGCAGTGCATCTTGTTTATCAGCGTATTTACTATCCCCTGCGGGAGATGACCTTCTTCTCTTTACAGGATCTAAACCGGGAGATAAAGCGCTTACTTGTTGGCTATAATAATCTACTGTTCCAGCGAAAGGAAGCCAGCCGTAGAGAACTGTTTCAATCAGTAGAACGTGAGTACTTAAAACTCCTGCCAACATCTGCCTATGAAATCAAAGACTATAAACGGGCAAAGGTGCAAAAGATGGGATATGTATACTTCTCTCCAGATAAAAGCTACTACAGTGTTCCCTACCGCTACATCGGTAAAAAGACCCTGATCCATTATACCAAAACTGTGGTCGAGGTTTATTACAATCACGTTCGAATAGCCCTGCATCATCGAAATCCAAGTAAAGGAAGCTACAATACAAATACAGATCATTTAAGTAGCACCCATAAAGGATATACCTCCTGGAGTCCTGAATACTTTAAAAACAAAGCCGCTCCTCACGGAGCTCACGTAGTGAATTGTGTGGAAAAGATACTTGCTGACAGTGAGTATCCCGAAACAGGCTATAAGCGGGTGATGGGCCTTATCCAGCTCCATAAATCTTACGGTTCTAAAAGACTTGATAATGCTTGTAAAAGAGCTTTACAGGCAGATGCGACTTCTTATATGCGTATCAAGAATATCCTAAAGAACAACCTTGACCAAAGCTCTCTTTTTTATCAGGATCTTGAAGAAGATAAAACTCATATCCCATCCCATCAAAACATCAGAGGTGCCGCTGCTTATCAATAAATCATTTTAATCCAGAAATATGAATAACAATCAGACTATTGAAAAACTAAAACAAATGCGACTGGGGGCTATGGCTCAGCTACACCTTCAGCATGTAAAGAACAACGAATTAAACGATATCACTGCCGATGAATATCTGGCACTACTCACAGACCATGAGTGGGAGGATCGCCAGAACCGGAAGATTGAACGTCTTTTTAAGCAGGCAAACTTCAGGCAGAAAGCAAGTCTTGCTGAAGTAAACTACGCCTCCAATCGTAACCTCGACAAGAACATGTTTGTTCGTCTGGGATCCCTGGATTTTATAGCTAAAAAGGAAAACCTTATACTGACCGGTGCCTCCGGAGTAGGCAAGAGTTATTTAGCACAGGCCTTAGGTCATCAGGCCTGCATGATGGAATATAAAACAATCTACTCGAACACTGCCCGTCTATTTAAGAAGCTAAAACTCAGTAAAATTGATGGAACCTATCTCAAGGAACTAAATAAACTGCTTAAAGCAGATCTACTCATCCTTGATGATTTTGGGCTTCAAGCCTTCGACAATCATGCAAGAGAGACCTTAATGGATATAATCGATGACCGATACAATAAAACATCCACCATACTATCTTCTCAAATACCGGTATCTGCATGGTACGATATTATAGGGGAAGGAACTATTGCTGATGCAATCCTGGACAGGATAGTAAACTCCTCACATAGGATAGATCTTAAAGGAGAATCATTAAGAAAAGGAGTTCTGAAAAACGAGTAACATTAATTTTTTATATAATTGCATGATCTTTTAAAGTGGCACTGTTTGAACCGAAATCAGTGGCACGGTCCTTCCGAAATAGCCATTCTGATCGGTTTCATATGCATATTTCAATTTTTCACTGCTGTTGCCATCCTCAAGAATAGCTTCATCATACGTACGTAACAAGGAAGCAAGTACACCTGCTAAACATACTGCAAGCATCAAAAGAGGGGTCTTAAACCTTTTGGGATTGATCGTTTTAAAAATGGAGATGATTTCTAACAGAATTAAAAAGACCAACAGCAGCAAAATAATAGCTATTAAAAGAAATTCAAAGGACTCAATCCTATATGAAAGAAAGGCCACAACGATTAAAGAGATCAGAAAAATTAAAGTTCGTTTCATATTAAAAAACCATTTGTTATCATAAAGACGATTTTTGAAATGCAAAGTTGCAGGTGTTCTGAAAATGAAGCAGGAATCACGATAATTTCATAAGTGAATGAATAAAAACGTTGTTTCATTCACTTATGATTCAATATCCTCAAAGGCAGATTTTGTTTTTGCAGAACTTAATTCTAATATAAACATCTAATTTTAATTGACTGGAATCGATATGCACACCAGAAATTCAAAAAGTCCTGTCATAATCACATATATCTGCTATTTTAGCACCTCATTTTAAATTTTATAATCATGAAAGACCTACTTGAAAACATCCAAAGTACTTTTGAATCCTTTCAAACAGATGCTAACACGCAATTAAACGATGGAAATAAAAGTGCTGGAACCAGAGCAAGAAAATCATCTTTAGAATTAGAAAAACTTTTAAAAGAGTTCCGTAAAGTTTCTATAGCGGAAAGTAAAAAGTAGTAATTCTTCAGCTCCTAATGAAAACTGCTAATAGTTAGGGGCTATTAAAAGAGCTTTCCTTGAAATAAGAAAAGTTTTTTCTCCTAATAAAATGCAGATTTTGGTTATTTAGAAAGACTCGGTACTTCCCCTCGTCTAAATTGGAGGGTTTAATTAATACTGGTAAGCTCAGATTAATAAAAGGAACTTTTTTGTTGAAAAAAACACTTACATCAGAAGAGAAATATCCTTAGAATTAGAAATAGTCATTTAAAATGAATCGGTAGTAATATTTATTGGAAAAAACATTCTAAGGAAAAGCAACTTTAAAAAAATAAAAATGGCGGACTTTTGAGCCCGCCATTTTTATTAAAAGATGATCTTTTTAGAATTTGTATCCCAACCCAATGGTTAGAGAATTAACTCTTGACTTTACATCACTTGGCATTCCTTGGACATCACCAATCCGATTTGTAAGCTCCAGGGAGTATCGCGCCTGCAACTGGAAGTCTTCTGTGATATCGAACCCAGCGCCAAATGTCACATCCAAACCAAATGCATTTATTTCATCCCCTGTATCCTCAAGAATGATACTGGCCTGGGGTCCGGCCAGAAGGTTGAATGCAGAGTCCCCTACATAATACTTAGCCAAAACAGGAATGAACAAGATACCTTCAGAATCTTGCACTTTCCCATAATTCACCCCGGGTTGAATAGAAAAATCGGAGGACAAATCAAAATCAGCAAAGGCTCCCAGGTAAAAACCAGATTCGCTAACCGAAGCATTGAATCCTTCATAACTTGAAGAAACATTCAGGTTTAAATAACCAGCAGTCAATCCAAAGTCAGCAGACTGAGAAAAGGCTTGGGCGGACATTAAAATTCCGCAACATAAAAGAATAATTTTTTTCATAAGGTCGATTAGAATATAGTGTGAATGTAATAATTTTTTGTTAAAAAATTATTCCGGAATTAAATAATAAGTACACTTTGAAGAAAAGGATCATAATAATAAATATATAAGTAAAAACTTCATTAAAAGTACTTCGGAGAATATTCCCCCAGGGCTAGAATAGAAACCTTTAGAAGGAAACAATCTAAAAATTGGAGTTGACTAAACAATCCTGAATTGACCCTTTTAAAACAAAAAAAATCCTGCGTTTTGCAGGATTTTTTTTGTTTTTCTGAAATGTAAATTTAAAGATTTTTCTTTTCTCCAGTGATACTGAAAGTTCCTTTTAAATCTTTTATCATCAATTCAAATTTCCCTGGTTCAACAATAGGCTTTCCTTTTTGATTATGGTAGGCCAGTTCTTCAGCATTTAAATTAAAAGATACAATTCTGCTTTCACCAGGCTCAAGTTCGATTTTTTCAAATCTTCTAAGTCGGCGTACATCAGGGGTGATTTCACTCGCATAAAGATCTGATGTATAAAGCTCTATAACTTCCTTACCTTTTCGGGTTCCTGTATTAGTTACTTTTACCTGAACATTCAGATTTTCTGAATTACCCATTTCTGTTTTATCTAGCTGAAGGTTCTCATATTTAAAGGTAGTATAGCTGAGTCCATCCCCAAAAGAGAACTGCGGACTGTAATCTGCCTCATAGTTATAAACCCCCTCTGCTGCTGTTTGTTCTTCAGAATATTTGTGAATATAAGGAATCAAAGCATTAGGATAGCGAGGATAGTTATAGGGTAGTTTTCCAGAAGGATTCACATCTCCAAATAGTATATCGGCAAGTGCATCACCTCCAAAGTTGCCAGGTAGATATGTTTGCACAACCCCCTGCATTTGCTGCTCAAATTTACTAATGATCCTGGGACGACCTTCATTAAGAACAAGGATGACGGGCTTTCCAGTTTCTGCTAATCTTTGCGCCAGCTCAGTTTGATTATCCGACAGGTACAGGTCATTAAGGTCTCCTGGTTTCTCAGTATATGTATTTTCTCCTAAAACAAGCAAAATATAATCTACTTTTCGAGCTGCAGAGATCGCCTCTTCAAATTGCACTTTTTCATCTTCATAATATTTACCTCCCTTAACATAATCTACCCCAGGAATATAAACAACATTTCTATCTCCTATTTCCTTCTGAATAGCTTCAACAATAGTATTGTATTGTTCAGAGAATTCTGGAGTCTTCTCTCCCTGCCAGGAGTAGGTCCAGGCCCCATTTAGAGTACGCATAGAATTGGCATTAGGTCCTGTAATCAAGACTTTAGCCTTTTTATTTAAAGGCAGGATGTTATTCTGATTCTTAAGTAGGGTAATAGATTCCGCAGCCATTTCGTAGGAAGCCTGCTCAAATTCTTGACTTCCAAACTTTGGATAATTTGAATAATGAGTAACTGGAGTCTCAAACAAATTTAGAGCTAATTTGACCTTAAGAATTCTTCTTACTGCATCATTTATCCGTTCTTCAGTTACTTCGCCGTCCTTAACAAGTGCCACAAGATTATCAAAAAACCTTTCATACTCATAAGGCACCATAGACATATCTACCCCGGCATTGATGGCTAGCTTAATCGCCTCTCTGTCATTTTCGGCTACACGATCTCTGCGGTACAGGTTTTCAATATCAGTCCAGTCTGTAACCAAAAAACCCTCAAAGCCAAGCTCCTCTTTCAATAAGGTTGTTAAAAGATTATAATTACCGTGTACCGGCACCCCGTTAATAAGTCCTGAATTGATCATAATAGTATGAGCTCCTGCATCTATCGCTGCTTTAAATGGAGGCAAATGATATTCTCTAAGAACGTCATCTGGAATATAAGCAGGAGTACGATCCTTACCTGAGGTTACAGCATGGTATCCTAAAAAGTGCTTGAGATTTGATGCTATATGCTCCGGATGACCAACGTCGTTATTTTCTCCTTCATATCCATCAATCATTGCAACTCCTAGAACTGAGGTCAAATAAGGATCTTCTCCAAAAGATTCCCACATACGTGGAAAACGTGGGTCTATACCTAAATCGAGAACAGGTGAGAAAGTCCAGGGAATCCCACTTGCACGGGTTTCGTATGCTGTGATCTCAGCACCTCTTCGAACCAGCTCTGGATTTCTACTTGCTGCCTGACCAATTTGCTGCGGAAACATTGTTGCTCCAACAGTATATGTAGCACCATGAATTTCATCCACTCCATAAATTATTGGAATATTTAGTCTGGTTTCCCTGGCATTAGTCTCCTGGATTTCCTTAATCACAGAATACCATTTTTCAGGTGTCAAGGCTCGGTTATTAGCTGTATTGAGGAAAGAACCCACCTTGTATTTGGAAAGAGCCTTTTTAAGGATTTCTTTATCAAGGTTAAATGGTTCAAAACTAGAAAACCTATTTTCTCCTTTACCAATCACATCTAGTGTGACCTGGGTCATTTGTCCCACCTTTTCTTCCAGCGTCATTTGCTGCAGTATCTCTTCAGCCCGGGAAGAGATCTCCTCCTTAGTTTTCTGTTGATAATCCTGCGCCTTTGATTCACTGATTACTGAGAAAATTAATCCCAGGATAATCACAATATATCTCGTATTCATTTTTTTGTTTTTATAGATTCAAAGTACCCACGGCACCACCCGTTAATTGAAGTACTACCTTTTTGTCACCGACTTGTACTCTAATCGATTTTTCCTCTTCTGAAGTATTCTGTATTATCACGGCGATCTTTCCTTGCGGAGTTTTAAAAGCGACATTCCGGATGTTCTCTGGTTCATTGGAAGCCACTCTTACAGAACCAGGGCGTACCACTTTTGAAGCCTGTCCAATAATGTAATATGCGGGTTCTCTTGTAACCTCATCACCTGTGATGGTAACTGCTCCCAAACACCTGTCACAGCCACCGCGATCTGTATGCGGATCCTGGTTTTCATCGGCCGAAAGATTCCATTCCAGCACATTTCTGCTCCAGTTTCTTGTAGCTCCTATTATTAGGTTCTCTGTATGCCAGCTCATTTCCTGGGCGAAGTTTCCCGGCGCTCCAACCCACTGTTCTGTAAAATAGATATGTTTGTCGGGATGGGCTTCATGAACTTCAGAGAGGGCCTCGATCTTACCTCCATACAAATGAAATGCAGAACCATCAACGTATTGAGCCGCTTCAGGATCATCTAAGATGCTTATTGGATAGTCTGGCCTGTCTGCATTATGATCATATAAAATGATCTTCGTATTGATGTTGTTTTCTTCGAAAGCAGGACCTAGATGATTCTTTATGAATTCAGCCTGATCTTTAGCCAACATCAGCAAACTGGGATTATTTCCAGGGTGCAAAGGTTCATTTTGGATGGTGATAGCATCTATTTCAATACCTTCATCCTCCATAGCTTTGATATATTTCACAAAGTAATTTGCATAAACCGGGTAGTATTCCTCCTTTAAACTACCTCCACGGGTATCATTATTATCTTTCATCCAGACTGGTGGAGACCAGGGGGAACCAAGGATCTTAATATCAGGAGAAATCTCAAGGATCTCCCTTAAAACAGGGATAAGATGCACGGTGTCATTTGCAAGTGAAAACTTTTCAAGATTCTCATCTGTCTCACCTGCAGGCAGATCATTATAAGAAAAAGGAGCATCATCTAAATCTGAAGCACCAATACTGAGTCTTAAGTAACTTACACCCAGTTGATCCTCACCGGTACCAAAAAGCTCCTCCAGCAGCGAGGTGCGGGCAGCATCACTCATGTTATTGATGTGCAATGCACTTCCTCCCGTAAGAGTATAACCAAAGCCATCTATTTCCTGGTAAGTTTTTGAAGTATCTACTGTGATTGTTGCATCTATTTCTGAATTTCCAGGAACTTTGAAATCCAGCTCTCTTTTCTCTAGCAAGGATTCCCTGTCTAGGGTTGTAAGCCACAGTTCTGCCGTATTCTCGTCCTTCTCATTGGTTTCACAGCCAATCAATATAGCCACAGAAATTACCAGAACCAGCGTTTTTAATATAGGGGTGTACATAATACTTAAATAAAGGGGTTGTCCTTTCAACAGACAACCCCGGATTTTGAATGATTAATTACTCTTCAATAAATTCATAGGTGCCAATCTCATATGTATTGCTAACCTCAACATCTACAGTATAGGTGCCAGAGCTTGTTATATTCTGGAAATTTTCTCCTCCATTATTGGTCATAGTGCCCTGCATTGCCTGTGGATCATCTGCACCAAATTGAATATCCCAGGGAGAATTAAATTTCATCGCATAACCTGCTTGCAGTTCTTGAGTGGTCGTGAATTGATGTGGATGAACATAAGTCATGAGAAATTCATCCCTGTCGTCCCAGCCGCCGCCGGCATCGTCCCAATGGAAAAGTTTAATGTTGTAATACTTCCAACTTAGGACTCCTGTCTCAAAATCAAAATTCAACATATAGGCCTGGTCTCTCGATACAGAAACATCTCCTTCCCCTTCCAGGATACTTGTATTGCCGGTAACAGCATCTCCGTCAGGATTTGTAGATTCTCCTATCACTCCCTGCAGGCTGTAAAAAGTTCCTGATCCATCTTCAGCACTGTTCAATTGATAACTCACTTCAGCCTGTAAAGGCAAATAAACGTCAGATTTAAAAATATTTTCATCTTTTTCGAATGTAGCCAGGGTTATTCCATTTGCCAGCAGATAAAGATTTTCCGGAGTTTCAGAGGGAGGTGTGGAGGTTTGATCTTTTTCGAGGCTATAGGTATAGTTATCTCCAACAAGAGTCACAGTAACACTGTAATTACCTGCCGCAGTTAAGGGTATGTCCTCTATAGAAATCCCTCCTGCTTCGGCCTGTGATTCCATGTACAGACGATTCTGAGTTCCTGTTATTCTCTTGAACAGATAACCCCAGTCCTCGTTTAGCCTGAGTACAAAACCGCCCTGGCCACTTTCAGGCACCTGCAGGTACATATCCCGCTGCCAAACACCATCTCCCTGGTATTCCAGTGGCTCGTCACCACCCCATCCATTAGGGATCACATCGCCAACAATGCTAAAATTATTGATCTTTAGTAATTTATAAGTTTGCGCTTCCAGGTCTACAGTTAATCTGTACTCCCCACTCTCCGACACTGTAAGTGGCTCTCCGTTTTTTACGAGTTGACCATCACTACCGCCATAAACGTGGGCCGGCATTTGCCTGCTGCTATAGATCCTGAAGTTTTCTCCGGCTTCCAGGTGTGTATAGGTTTCAAATCTATAAGTATGATTTCCGTCGGCATCTTTTAATGCTCTTAAAGGAATGGCCGAAGCCAACTCAGTACCTGCCTCTGTACCTGCACCGGTCAGAAATAGTTGTTGGGGCTTATATTCTGTTTTGAAACGAGTAACTGCAATTTCAAGAATATCTGTAGTTTGTTTGTCAATACTGGTAGCTATAACAGCAATTTCTAAATCTGCATCTTCACCTGCACTAAAACCGGCATAAGACAATGCCAGATCAATTTCTGCAGCTGTAAAAGAGGCGGTTGTCTCACGGCCACCATTTCCCGAAGCTTTGCTTAAGAGAGGCGTGTTATAATTTTCACTACCTAAAGTATCTAAGACAAGCGTATAACGCACCTGATATCTTGCACTGGAAATAGCCGGCTCCCATTCAAATTCGTAAGTTTCTGTGGGATTTGCCTCATCCAGGGCCAAATTCGCTTCTGAAGAAAGAAACTCGGGCTCACTTAATTCCCACTGTCCAATTGGATCGAGATTATCTTCCTCTTCACAGGAAATCATCAGGATGACCGTGAAGAAAGCATAAAAAAAGATTTTTATTTTTTTCATTTCTATAGGTTTTTGATCATGTTTGTTTTATTTCCAGACTATGGTAACTACGCTGTTAGGGTCAATACTGGTACTAAAAATTCCTTCACCTGTTTTTACCGAAAAGTTCCTGGCCGAAGAAGATTCATTAAGTACCACGAGCACTTTGGACTCATCGACATTTTCAAAAGCTACGCTGCTAAGATTTGTCGAAGAGGCAAACTCTGTTGAAGCAATCCTGTGGGCGCCGGGACGAACAAATTTTGAAAAATGTCCTATTACATAATACTCTACATTACGCTCAATGTCCCCTGAACTCGCAATAGTCACCACGCCCCTGCAATCCTGGCAGCCGTTATTGGTTGGGCCGTGATTTTCATTTAAGGCGAGGTTCCAGAACAAAGCTGTTTTTGACCAGTTCTTAGTACTTCCAATCAAAATGTTCTTAATGTTCCATTTCAGGTTGTCTGCAAAATTTGTGGCCCATTCCCCACCCGAAATCTCGGTGAAATAGAGACCCTTTTCAGGGAATGCATTATGAACAGTTCCCATAGCAGAAACATTCCCCGCATAGGCGTGAAAAGCAATTCCGTCTACATAAGGATTTGCTTCCTCATCTTCCAGGATCGATAGCGGGTATTGAGGAACATCAAAATTATGATCATATGCTATGATCTTCGTGTTGATCCCTTCCTCTTCAAACGCAGGTCCCAGACTATTTTTAATAAATTCTGCCTGGGCCTCTGCTTCCATTCGCATTGTTGGATAACCAGCCACATGTAAGGGCTCATTCTGGGGAGTGATAGCATCTATAGAAATCCCATGAGCAGCATAGGCTTCTATGTAATTCACAAAGTAATTAGCATAAACATCGTACCATTCCGGGCTTAAAGAGCCGCCATGCAAAGAATGATTTGTCTTCATCCAGGCCGGTGCACTCCATGGGCTACCCATAATACCCAGTTCAGGATAAATTTGCAGGATATTCCTGAAAACAGGAACTATATGCTTTTCATCCTCTTCTATTGAGAACTGGGTCAAGTTGGGATCTTCCTCTCCTTGCAATAGATCGTTATACGTATAATCACTAAGCGAGAAATCTGATGCACCAATGCTCATCCTTACATAACTTATTCCTATTCCATCTTCGAGATCAAAAAGGTCATTTAAAAGAGCCGTTTTCTGGCTGGCGGCCAGGTTGTTAATCAGGTAGGCAGAGGAACCGGTTAGAGCCGCTCCAAAACCTGCTATTTCCTGGTACCTCTCAGATGTGTTGATGATGATGGTAGGATTATCAGTCTCTGAATTGTCTATAATGTCAATGTCACTTTGTTTGCTCAACAATTTGGACTGGTCTCCACTGGTTGCCCAGATCTCTGCAGTACCCACCACTTCACCTATAGGATCCGGTGGAGCTGGCGGCGGATATGATGATTCCTCATCACCGGAGCAGGATAGGCTAAGTATGCCTATACCTGCTAGCAGTGTGATATTTTTAAATAGATTCATTAGATGTCTTTTAATATCCCGGGTTTTGCGTCAGTGCAGGATTACGGTTGATTTCATTTTGAGGAATAGGTAATAAAATGTCTGTTTCACTCATATTGTAGTTCACTATTTCGCCTGTTCTTAGATCAATATCGTCGACGCTGTTCATTGTTTCCACTACCACATCATAACGAACAAGATCACTCCATCTCTGAGCTTCCTGGGCTAATTCCAACCTTCGTTCTTTCAGAATTGCATCACGCAGAGTCTGGGTAGAAGTAGTCGCAGCATCACCTAATGGTTCAAGATCTGCTCTATCTCTAATAATATTGACCTGTGCAGCTGCTTCCTGAATCTTACTCAGTTCATTGAGAGCTTCTGCTTTCATAAGAATAATATCTGCTAACCTCAGCAGGTAATCATTATCTGAGCTTGCCCAACCTCCGGCATTTCTCCACTTGTATGCAAAAGGAACTTCGCTGTTAACCGCATTTCCCCAATATTCATCTATCCATGGCACTTCTTCGAAGACCATAGTAGCATTCTTTCTCACTTCGTCCCCTTCTTCATCAAAGGCTTCTACGAGGTCTTTTGAAGGAGTAACAAATTTTCTCCAGGTATCCCCGCTAATTGAAGGTGGTAAATGCATTTGTGGGCCCCAGGTACCTTCGTCTCCTCCCAGGTACTGGATCTCAAGGATGGACTCGCTGTTGTTCTGGTGGTTTCCATCGAATAGATTATCATAGTTATCTAAAAGGCTGTATCCTGCGGGGCTGTTAATTACAGCATTGGCATGTTCCAGTACAGCTGCGTAATCAGGATTCGGTTTTTGGGCATTAACTTTTGCCAGCAAAGCGTGGGCAGCTCCTTTAGTAGCTCTAGCTTTGTTTACGCTGGCATCATTCCCGTACGAATGAGGCAATAATTCGAGTGCCATTTCGAGGTCTTCAATTATCTGCGCATAAACATCTGCTTCACTGCTTCGCGGAATTCGAACTTCTGAAGGATCTACAGACTTGATTGTTTCTGTTATTAGCGGCACACCTCCCCAAAGTTTAACCAGGTTGTAGTAGTGATATGCTCTTAAGAATAAAGCCTGACCAGTATATTGATCTCGTTGTTCTTCTGTAATTTCCTCCTGGATCATTGGAGCTTTTTCTATCACCAGATTAGCCTTGGAAATCGCATTATAAATGGAGGACCAGGCGTTAAAGACCCTCCCGTTGGTTGGGGAAATGTCAATATTATCTATCTGAAAAACCTCTGGATTGTCTCCCCCTGCATAATAGTTGTCTGAACGTACATCCTCAAAAAGGATCTTGTCCCAAACGTAATAATCATTTGATTGGAAAGATTCATAAACCCCTGTAAGGGCAGCTTCCAGTTGAGTTCCGGTTGCATACGCATTGTCTACGGTCTCCTGGGAGATTGGTCGTAGATCCAGCTCATCATCACAGGCTGTAAAACCTATCACCACAAGCAAGGCGGAAATGTATTTTGTGATTCTTCTATTTTTCATTGGAATGATTTTTTTAAAAAACTAGATTTAAACCTAAGATTAGATTTCTGGTCTGTGGATAGGTGCCAAAGTCCACACCCATTGCAGTGTTACTTCCTCCAAAAGCATTGACTTCGGGATCAAATCCTGAATAATCTGTTATAGTGAAAAGGTTTTCTCCGGTAGCATACAGCTTCAGGTTGCTAATAGACAGTTTTTCTGTAAGCGATTCCGGTAAATTATAACTAAGGGTAAGCGCTTTCATTCGTAAGTATGAACCATCTTCCACAAAACGCGTTGAGATTCTTGAATTAGCAGTACTTCCAGATACAGCTTTAGGGATATTGGTAATATCACCTGGTTCACGCCATCTGTCCAATACCACAGCAGACTGGTTTTTTGCATCGATCATAGCCTCAGTTTCAATCCTTGTTGCATTGAAGATGTCATTGCCCTGTGATCCCTGAAGGAAAACAGATAATCCGAAATTTTTGTATGAGAATGTATTCGTAATACCATAAATAAAATCGGGATTAGCGTTTCCAATTATGGTTCGATCATCTGCGGAAGGATCAAATGTTGATTCTCCATTCTGATCGATATAATAGGCCATTCCGGTTTCGGGGTCAACACCACCCCAAATGTATCCGTAGAAAGAACCAAGAGATTCCCCTTCACGTACCAGACTCACTTCTCCTCTTCCCGCAACACCTCCTGTGAAAATTTCCTGACCAACAATGTCAACCACTTCATTTCGGTTGAAAGAGAGGTTAAGGTTGGTTTGCCACTCAAATGCGCCTGTGGTATTAAAAGAGTTTACCTGGAATTCCAGTCCTTTATTTCTTAATTCCCCAATATTCTGTATAGCGTTGTCAAATCCTGTAGATCTTGGCAGGGGTGCATTCAGCAATAAATCTCTTGTATTTTTTATGTAGGCATCTGCGGAAAACTGAATTCTATTCCTTAAGAAAGAAAAATCAAGCCCAAAGTTCATCTGTTCAGATTCTTCCCACTTCAGCCCTTCATTTTCTACTGAGGCTGGATAGGTTCCTGGCATTACAATTCCTCCGATGGGATAATTTCCACCACTCCCAACTCTTCCGAAGTATGCGTAGTTTCCTACCTGATCATTTCCTACAATACCCCAACCCGCTCTTAATTTTAGGTCGCTTAATACTTCTACATTATCCATAAAATTCTCGTTTGAGATTCTCCATCCTAAAGAGAAAGAAGGGAAATAACCCCAACGTTGTTCAGGCCCAAAATTACTAGAACCATCTGCCCGAAAATTAGCCGTTAACAGGTAGCGGTCATCAAAGTTATAATTCACCCTTGCTAGGAAAGAGGCATTGGCTTTTTCAGATTTATCTGCAGAACCTGCAATCAACTCAGAGCCTGCATTTGGAGTGGTAATTTCACCACTAGCAAAGTTTCTTCTCTCTATGTTGCTGTTTTCCCAACGATACTTCTGAAATACAGAACCTGCTAAAGCTTCGATATTGTGCTCTCCAAAAACTGCAGTATAACTTAATGTATTATCGAAAATGTAATAATTGCTCAGGTTCGTATTGTAAATTCCAATTCCTTTCATAGCTCTACCATAGCTAGTCCTGAATGGATCAAGAAAGGAGTCATAATGAGCACTACTGTAGTCCAAACCTAAATTACTTCTAAAAGTAAAATCTTCTAAGAAAGTTAACTCCCCATACACGTTCCCCAATAGTCTTTGGTTTACATATTCACGTTGGGTACCATCTGTAGAGGCAACTGGATTTTCCCAGTCCTGGAATGGGTTACTGGTAAAGGTGCCGTCCGGATTATAGATCCCAATATTTGGAGGTGTAGAAAGAACTCCTAAAAGAACACCTCCACTGTTTACTGCTGTGTTATCTGTTATGTCAACATCCGAGTAGTTAGTATAGGTAAGATTAGTTCCCAGCTCTAGCCAGCTTGTTACTTCCTGAGATAGATTGACTTTAAAGTTATGTCTTTCCATTTCAGCACTTCGAACAGCACCTTCCTGTTTGGTGTAACCTCCAGAAACGTAGTAGGAAGTTCCACTATTTCGCCCTGACATAGATAACTGGTAATTTGAAGAAATTCCATCTTCAAAAATCACATTTTGCCAGTCAGTATTTTCAGTATATCTGGTCCAGTCGGTGTTTCTTCCTAGTTCCATCATTAAATCTCGGTATTGCTCACCGTTTAATACTGGAAGAGTATTCCACACTTGCGAAACACCTATATAGGTATCGAAAGATAATCGTGGTTTTCCTTCACTACCTTGTTTGGTTGTAATAAGAACAACTCCATTAGCCCCCTGAGCTCCATAAATAGCTGCGGAAGAAGCATCTTTTAGTATTGAAATAGTTTCTATGTCTGAAGGATTTAAGGATCTTGTGTCTGTCGTAGGTACCCCATCTACTACGTATAGGGGTTCACTACTGGCATTAATCGAGTTTGTTCCACGTATCCTTATACTAAATCCTGAAGAAGGTTTCCCAGAGCCTGAAACTACCTGAACTCCGGCGGCTTTACCTTGAATAAGTGCTCCAAGCTGCGTATTTGGACGATCTTCGAAAGCTTCATCACTCACTGTAGAAACCGAGCCTGTTATGTTTTTTCGTTGCTGAGTACCATATCCTACAACAACAACCTCATTTAAGGCTTCAGCATCCTGGACCAGGGCAACATTAATGTTCTCCTGACCTTGAACATTAACCTCCTGTGGGATAAATCCCACGTAAGAAATGACAATAACTTCACCTTCAGAAACGCTGAGCGAGAAATTACCATCAAAATCTGTTTGGGTTCCTCTATCAGTATTTTTTATTAATACGTTGGCGCCCGGCAGTGGGATACTAGTTGCCGCTTCAACAACAGTACCCGAAATCTCCCTGGTCTGAGCCCATCCAGTTCCGAATACTAATAATAGAAGGATCCATAAATAATTTTTAATTTTCATTAGATCAAATTGTTTTGGTTTAATAATTCAAATTGACGTTTTTTAAGACAGAAAATCTCATTTTGAAATTTTCTGTCAATTTTGCGAAAACGTTTTCTTGTTAATTTCAATCTAAATTAATATTTGCAGCCTTCGCTAATTTAAAACGTGCTACATTTGAATTACACCATTACAAAAAAATATTACTTCACTAATACGCCAAAATCAATAACCACCTGTATTACATATACTTATTAATTCATAATTAATTCTACATTTTCAAAAAAAGATTTACATTTGACGTATTCCTTTTCTCTAGGATTTAATTTAATACAATTGAATAGAAACAGATTTTTCTTAAGGATACTCCCTCTGTTTATCCTATTAAGCTTTGACTTACATTCTCAAAAAAAATTACCGGCAGAATTGGAAAACCTGCCAAAGATCACCCACTACTCCAGAAAAGATTTCCATTCAGACTCCCAATTCTGGACAATGACACGTGACGCTGAAGGCATCCTTTATTTCGGAAATAATGATGGAGTAGTTATTTACGATGGGGAGCGCTGGCATAAAGTATTTCTACCCAATAATTCTTCCGTAAGAAGTCTTACAACAAGTAAAAGCGGAGAAGTATATGCAGGAGGATATAACGAGATTGGAAAGATTAGTAAGGATTCTATAGGTAATTATCGATATCTCTCCCTTCTGGAAGATCTTAAACTTCAAAAAGAAAAGCTCGAAAACCTATGGCAGGTACACGAATTTAAAGATCATATTATATTTAGATCATTTGATCAACTGATTGTAATCTCAGGTAAAACTGTAACACATATTTCTTCCAATACCGCATTTACCTTTTCTGATGTAATACAGGATAGATATTATGTGCAGGATGCTGGACATGGTATTTTTGAATTTGATCCCGATAAGATGAAGTTAAATTTGTTGTATGATCCCGAATCATATGACAACGACGAAATAAAAGCATTTTTGCCTACAGGCAAAAAAGATATCCTAATTGTTTCCAAACAAGGAAATATCTATGAGGGAAAAGTTAAGAGTAAAGAACTACATTTAAAACAGAGAATATTTAATGAAGATTTTCAGGATCAGGTTATTTCGGCAATAAAGCATAAAGAAAATTATTTACTTGGAACTCTAGCTTCCAAAATTATATTACTAACAAGCGAAGGAGAAATAATCAAAGAATCTCCAGCCTTTGCAGATATTCATGATTCATCTGTACTTCAGCTCTATGCCGATGGTGACAATTTTTGGGCTCTTTTAAATAATGGGCTTGACTTCATTGAGTTTGATGCCCCCTTTTCTCAATTATTTTCCGAAGCATCTATTTATGATATTCTCATAGACGAAGATAAAATCCTGGTGGCAACTAATAAAGGAGTATTTACATCAGATCTAATGGTAGATGGGATACATAAATTCAGTTTTAACTTTAAAAAGGTCCTAAATCTCGAAGGGCAGGCCTGGTCAATTCAGAAAGTTAATAATTCAATATTTGTTGGTCATGACAAAGGTCTCTTTCTCTTAGAGGACGGAAATCCTTTGAAAATTGGAAATGTTGACGGCTTCTGGAAAATAACACCTATAAAAGATGCTCCTGAAAAATATCTCGCTTCTAACTATAATGGGCTTTATCTGCTTACAAAAACAGAAGGCAAATGGGCCCTTCAGAACAAATTAAAGGGTTTTGATGAATCAACACGGGACATCATCCAGGCAGACCAGGAAGACACCTATTGGGTTTGCCATGGTTTTAAAGGTGTTTATAAACTAAAGATCAATAAAGACTATACACGAGTTTACGCTTTTGACCATTACACCAATCAGAACGGACTCGACTCTCCTTTTAATATAAACGTAACACGTTGGAACAACGACATTGTTTTCACGACCAATACTGGAATTTTTGAATTTGATGAAGAATCTAATGAATTTGTTCCTCATGTTGACCTGAATAAAATTTTAGACAGCAGAATAAACACCCGGAAATTATTACAGGATAACGATCGAGTTTGGGTTGTACAGGATGACCAGGTTGGTTACTTTAATCTGAAGGAAGAAAACCCACGAATAATTAAAGACCTTTTTTTAAATCTGAAAGGGAGCCTAAATAGAGGTATGGAAAGCATACAACCTCTTCCTAATGGGAAAGTATTAATAGGAGCAACTACGGGACTATATCTTTATAATATAAATAGAATTAATAAAAAGGAAACATCAACAAGTATTACTCATGTAAGCTACATACAGCAGAATTCTGGAGAGAAAAAAATTCCCATTATCTCTAAAGAAAAGGTAATACTTCCACCGCGAATAGATATTCTTAGATTTGAATTTGCCTCCCCGGGATCTTCTCCCTCCTCTATTGTCCAGTATCAGTACCTTTTAAAGGGGATAGATGAAAACTGGTCTACCTGGGATGAAAGCGCATACAAGGAATACACACATTTGCGTCCGGGCGATTATATTTTTAAAGTACGAAGCAGAGATATACTTGGAAATACAGGAGAGGAAGTTAGCTTTCCCCTCTCAATCACTTCACCCTGGTATCGCACCACCACAGCCTATCTTGTCTATTGTATGGGATTAATTGGTCTCAGCCTGTTGCTAATATATTTTATTAAATTAAAGATCGAAAGGGAAAGGCAAAAAGCAAAAGATTCGGCACAGAAAAATGCAAAATTACTGGAACTGGAAATTGAGCAGCTAAAACTAGAAAAGGATAAAGCGAAGATTAACAGGGATAAGAAAATACTTGAAGAAGATAACCTTTTAAAAAGTAAAGAATTAGCTAATTATACGATGATGCTAGTCAAAAAGAAAGATGTATTTACAGAGACCTATGAAAATCTTCAGGATTTTAAGAAGACACTTAAAACCCAGAGTGCAAAAAAAAGACTACAGGAGGTTTTGGTTAGACTCAATCAGCACCGCATTGGAGAAGAATTCATGGTTGTGTTTGATACCAACTTTGAAAAGGTCCACAAGAATTTCTTCACCGAATTAAAAAAAATAAATCCGACTCTTACCCAACGTGAGTTACGACTTTGTGCATTTGTCAAAATGAACCTAACCAACAAGGAAATTGCTCCGCTTCTCAACATTTCCGTAAGAGGAGTGGAAACTGCCCGCTACAGGGTGAGAAAAAAACTAAATGTCCAGGATATTAATTTTCTAACTTTTCTAGAAGATATTTCAAAAGCCTTTCCTGAAGATACGAAATTATGAAAACCTTAATAGGGATGACAATCTTAAAGGCAAATTGGCCTATTTTACCTGTCAATCCACCTTTAATTTTGTTTTTTTCATTTTTATCAGTGCTTTAAAGTACTTTTTTGATTCCTTATCAATAGAACTTTGATCAATTAAAAAACCCCAGTCTTTGGTTCCCTTTATGATTCGATTCCATAAATTTTCAATGGCTTTTTCTGGAATTTTTGCTTTAGCCATGGCGATGTTGAAATCGTTCTTTTTTAATTTATTTCTTTTTCCGTTTAAGGTGAGAGCCAGATCCTCTGTATCCTCTGGAAGAAGCAATTGTACTGCAAGTATATCATATGCGGGGGCTAATTGATAATGAGATTCCTTTCTGGAAATTAAAGAAAAATTTTTCAGGTGCATGTCATTATTACCAATGAAATAAGATACAATCACCTGCTCATAGAATCGTACAACATCGATGAGGCGATTTCCATTATACTTCAGGATAGCTTTAGCTATTTGTTCATAGGAACCCCGGTATTTATGCTCAGTAAGTCTCTCTGTAAACTGACAGGCATCCTCCATCGCATATTTATTCGCCTTTTGGTCTCGGTCTATTCTACGGGTTAAATATGCTAATTCCCCACCCTGCAACGGTACCAGCAAAAAAGGTACCGTAGGAATTCCACAACGCTGCGCCATGAGCATTGAAAGAGATTCCACCTCCGGCATTTGAGGAAATTGGCCGTAAGGCGGCTTTAAAATATATCTCCCGTCCAGAGCCCCCACAATTGTCAATCGCTCTACTTCTTGCTCATATTTGAAGCCCAGGGAAAGTTTAGGCTGAACGCCAGGAACAATCACCCGCTGGGTTATATTCTGCTGAGCCAGGTTTTCCAATTCGGTAATGGAATAGTCTAATTGCAAGACCGGTGTATCCGTTTGCCAAAAATCCTTCAGGCATTGCTCATGATAATCGGTTCCTATATTATCTAATGGAAGTAAACATGCTAAACAATTTTTCATAGTGGGAGCACGCTTATATTTCCTATACAATCTTTACATGTAGCAACTAACAGACCCATTCTATCTCGCGGATTGAGCTTCCAGTTTTTATGCACGATTTCCAAAAGCCAACCTTCCGGTATTAATCCATCAAAAAAAGGAAATAGATGTTCTGATTGAAAGGGTGTGTCTTGGAGAGGAATCGTTAAACTTATTGCTTTTGCATCTTTACGGTTGAGATACAAATCATCATAGGTAAATTCATAACCTTCCTCATGCTCAATAAGAATACCGGCTAAATCGTCGTTAATTAGGATTTTCGCTTGTCGCATTGGTCATAGGTTTTGGTTGAAGTTCTGCACCAAAAAACTGGAGTATCTGATTGACCTTATCAGTCATCAAATTTGGCTTCCCTTGTTCTAAATCACGCACAAAACGCAGCCCCACTCCTGTAAAATCAGCTAGTTCTGGCTGTGTCATCGCATTCGCTTTACGTTGCTGGCGAACATAGGAGGCAATTGGATTATAACGATTCCACTCTTCCATAAGTATACCTTTACGGGTGCAATATAATCTAAATATTTTAATTTATACCCCAAAAGGTATATTAATAACTGACATATACAATTTATACCCCAAAAGGTATATTGATCTTTAAAATCAAATAAAAATTTTCAACCTAACGTTAAAATTTGTTAAAGCGAGACCAATCTGGTGACCATTTTTTTCAGCCCCGTGAGAACCCCTGTAAAAGCCGTAAAGTACGAAAATCGGTCGTTCCCTCCGACTCCACTATTAAACGCAGCTAAGCTGCGGATTAAAACAGGAAAAACCTGCCAGGCATTTTGCTTGAGCAGGTTTTTTTCGTTTAAAGAAGTATTCTCACACTTGCGACCATAGAACCTGAAGGCTTCCTGACATGCGTAATCACCTTCATGTGTAACTATTCCATCGCCCACTTTTCCAGTTTCTCAAGTACGGTAGATTTGTAGCTTTTGCTAATCGGCAGAGCTTTGCCGCCTACTTCCAGGTATTCATTTGTATAGGAATCCAAAGCCGCAATGGAGACAATAAAAGAGCGGTGGATTCTTATGAAATCGGGATTTCAAAGTTCTTTTTCTATGTTGCTAATAGTTTCTCGAATTACTGTAGAGCCGCTGCGGGTATGGATCTTTAAATAATCACTTAAGCTTTCTATATAACAAATGTCTTCGAAATTGATCCTGATCATCTTCCGGTCTGCCGGTACAAACATAAAATCTTTCGACCCTTCATTCTTTTGGGAAAGCTGCTGCTCACCTCTGCTAAAATAAATAGTGAAAAAGGTATCTACAGCTCTTAATAATCGTTCAAAAGAGATTGGTTTTAATAGATAGTCCACGGCTTATAGATCAAAACCATCTACGTCATAATTGCGATAGGCAGCGGTGAAAATAATTTTAATTTCAGGATTGATGGAACGGGCAAAAGATAATCCTGAAATCTCGGGAGTTTGATAAGCCCCAAATTTATTTTTTCTTATAGACGTGCGCCATGTATTCGTAGCTAACACCATTACTTTCATAAGCATCACCAGATTGCACCATCCATAGTGTATTTTTGCCTGGAAAAATCATTTTGTGTACTGTCCCGGTAGAGCCCTCACTAAAGATCCTGTAATCACCATCAGCAATTTCTTCCCATACCATTTCGTGATTTAGAGCCCTTTCATTTAATATACATTCAAGGCTATTGTAGCTATAGTAGTAATCCATTTGTATAAAATCGCCGTTATTTTTAAAAGTAATCTTGGTTTTTTGGGCGCATTCACCGGCTACAGTTTCTTTTTCTATACCGCTAGCTGTGACTTCTGTCACACCGGTAAATGCCCAGGTGCCAACAATTTTATTGGAGGGAGTCTCTTCAGAAGAACAGGAAATTAAGAAGAGGAGTAGTGGAAGTAGTAATAGTTTTTTCATGAGAAAAGAATTATAGAAGTGTTTAAAAATGTCATTTTTGAAATATCATTTATTTTGGCCCTGCTTTCTTCAGCTAAAATAAAAACAACCCACAGATTCACAGATATAAAAGATATTAGACATCACCTACCTTCTGTAAAAAACTCATCCTTATGGTTTTCAAAAATTATATTAAAAAAAGCAAATAAGTATGATATTTCGCCCTTAATTACCAATACTGATTTTTCCGAAGATCCCTTTCATAAGGCTGATTAAGCCATAAAAAACCTGCCAGGCATTTTGCTTGTGCAGGTTTTTTTCGTTTAAAGACGCTTGTCCCGTCGGCACAGTATGGTTAGCTGCATTTGCAGGACTGGATTCATTTGGGGAAGGTGCTGGCCTTTTGAAACTTCCAATTATTCCTTCATCCTTGCAACGAAGCCTCAGAAACCAATTCTCCATATACTTCAGCAAGTAATCTTACAGCTTTTCCCATTTCATTTTTGCTGAGATGGGCAAATCCCAATCTTAAAGCAATAAGATTTTGATTTTGATAAAGACATATACCCGGAATCAAGAGCCCCTTTTTTCTTGCTCTTTTTTGAAGATGATTCAATGAGAATGATCGATTAAACTTGACCCAGAAAGCCAAGCCTGATAAAGGTACACTAAATGTAATTTCGCTTTTAAAGTGGGTATGGAGTAATTGGGCAAAGATTTTTTTTCTTTCACTAATTACGCTGTAAAATTTCCTTTGATACCTATGTACGTCCCCTTGATGAATAATATCTCCCAGCGTCTTTTCCATTAAGAAATTGGGCCTGCCAAAAATATTAAGATACTTTTTTCCTTCTTCCAAAAAGTCTTCTGGGGCGATTAAAAAGTGCATTTGAAATCCGGGGGTGAGGAACCTTCCAAAAGCTCCGATATAGATGACCCGGTTTCCTCCGTCCTTTCTATAGAGTGATGCCGACCTGTCTTTTGGGAGGGAAAATTCAAAGTCGTCATCATCTTCAATCACAATAAAGTTGTATTGTTCCGCTAATTGGAGTAAAGTTTTCTTTCGCTCTTCAGAAAGAGGAACTGTAGTGGGGTATTGGCAACGAGGGTTGAGGTAAACAGCCCTAATCTCACCGGCCTTAAAGTGCTCCCTGATAAAATCAACCCTCATCCCGTCCTCATCCACAGGAATCGTCCTTAGCTGTGCACCTGCCTGACCAAAAATCATATTGGGCAGAAAATAACTCAGGTTCTCCACCAAAATAATATCCCCGGTTTTTATAAGTAACTGCGATAAGATGGAAAAAACCTGCTCTCTTCCCGAAATAGGCAACAAAAATTTTCTGGAAAGATGAAACCCCCTGGTGATATTCAGGTAATAACTTAGCTGGTCCCTAAAAAACATATTTCCTCCGGTTGCCTGCTGCAATTCATTGAACCAATTGGCCCTTTTAAGGACCGAAGCGAAAAAACGAGCCAATTCTTCCCCTTTGATGATCCCATAATCGGGTGTTCCATCGGTGAAATAAAGATCTTCACGATGCTCCAAGAAGGGAGTATCCAGAATAAATTCTTTCCTGAAAGTAAAGGCTGCCTTTTCGGGGGGAGACCTAAAAGCTCCGGAACCGATGGCCGCCACCGAAGATAGCTCCGCATTTTTTACAAAAGTACCTATGTTGGGAATGCTATTTATCCATCCCTGCTCTTGCAGCTCCACCAGGGAGGCCATAATTGTTTTTCTGTGAACTTGCAGGTCTTCTGCGATTTTCCTGCTTCCGGGAAGTTGATCGCCATCTTCCAGAAGGTTTGTTTTAACCGCATTAATAAACTGATACACTATTTGCAAATAGACCGGATCTTTCTTACTGCGATCTATTTTGACAAAGGAACGAAAAGCAATGTTAACCGGACTACTCATTATTTTTAAATCGGACTAGCAAAGTTACCTCTTAAACCTTAATCTTTGTACCCCAATTGAATATTATTAAATGAAAAAAATAATTTTTGTAGTAGGTGTCTTATGCAGCCTCCCTGTATTTGCACAACAACAGGAGACATCTCCTGAACACGAGAATCAGGAAAACCCCCAAAATGAGCTAAAGGAAGTAGTGATTCACGGGAACAGGATCAGGATCCCTTTCAGCCAGGCCACACGGGATATACAGGTGGTCACCCAGGAACAAATTAAAATGCTTCCTGCAAAATCTATCAATGAAGTTTTGTCTTACATCAGCGGAGTTGACGTAAGGCAGCGCGGTCCTTTCGGTACTCAAACCGACATCTCTATTGACGGCGGCACTTCCGAACAAACCATACTGCTTATTAATGGCGTAAAAATGATAGATGCGCAAACTGCCCATAACATGATGAATATCCCCATTCCGCTAAGTGCAATAGACCATATTGAGGTGCTTAGAGGTCCGGCAGCAAGGGTTTTCGGGATCAATGCCCTCACGGGAGCCATTAATATTGTCACTAAAAAAGAACGCCATTCCTCGATCACTGCTATTGCACAGGCGGGAAGCTCTTTTAAACAAAAAGAAGAGGGCGACGGATCTGGTATTTATGCCGGGGGGCGTGCAGAAGTTTCCGCTAACTTCGGAAATGAAAATCAAAGCCACCTTTTATCCCTGGCCCAGACCAACTACAACGGGCAACGTTATAATTCCGCTTCGAAAAACACCCGACTTTTTTATAACGGTGAAATTGACCTTGATATTAACAACAAACTGCAGGCTATGGCGGGGTATGCAGACAGCCAATTTGGTGCCAATGGCTTTTACGCCGCCCCCGGCGACCGTAATTCGGAAGAGCTTGTAAAATCGTCTATTTTCAGCCTTTCTTCAAGGCACCAGTGGGGCGACTTTATGATCTCACCCCGAATAAGCAACCGCTATGGTGAAGATGATTACAGGTACTTTAAAGATGATTTGAGTAGAGGCCGCTCCATACATTACACCAATGCCCTCATGCTCGAACTCAATAGCAGCCTTCACACCAATATAGGAACTTTAGGTTTTGGCTGGGAATCCCGCCTGGAAACCATCAATAGTTCAAATATTGGGGAACATGAACGCGACAACCATGGATTTTATACCGAATTAAGGAGCCAGGTGGGCGAAAGATTAACAGGATCGGCAGGAGTTTATGCCAATTACAATTCCGTATTTGGCTGGCAGGTATATCCGGGCTTAGACTTAGCTTATGAAATCAATGAACGTTGGACCCTTTCTACCAGCATTGGGTCGGGTCAAAGAATCCCGTCCTTCACAGATCTTTACCTTGATCAACGCCCGGGAAATATTGGAAATGAACTGCTGCAGCCCGAAGATGCCTGGAACTACGAAGGTAACATCACTTACCAGAAAAGTGCCCTTAACCTCCAGGTGGGATATTTCTACCGCGAAATAACCGATTTTATTGACTGGGTGAGAGAAGATGCTTCAGAGCCTTATTCTCCCGTTAACTTTGGCGATAACACCACGCAAGGCATATATGCCAGGATTCAGCAGAATTTTTACCTGAAAAACAACCAGTCTTTGAGGTACCGCTTAAGTTATAATTATCTGGATCCAAGCATTAGAAGTTCAGAAGGAATCCAGTCAAAATATGTCCTTGAATCTCTAAAACATCAATTTATTGCAGGAATTTCCTACGGAATTGACAACCTGTCCCTACAGGTAGAAAACCGATGGCTACAGCGGGAACTCGCTAATGCTTATAACGTTACAGATATACGGGTGAATTACAACTGGCAAAAGCTTCTCTTCTTTACAGAGGTAACTAATCTTTTTGATGCTGAATATACCGAAGCAGGCGCTGTACCTATGCCTACACGTTGGTTCAGTTTAGGATTAAGGTTCGAGTTGAATAAATTTTAAGATTCAGGGGCGCAATTATATTGATTGCATTCAGAGCATTGCACCTGGCTCTTGAAAAACTAAAACGGAATCCGGAAAGTCACTGTTATGATTTTCCAGATTCCGTTTTTTTTATTGCTGAATTTCTGCTTCCACATCCGGTATTACCCCAAGGCTGCGATATAGTTCAGCCCTGGTGGTTAGAAATTTTGTAAAAAGCTCAGTTTGTTTTAAACGGGCTTGTATTAGCTTTGTCTCCCTTGAATTGATCAGAAAAAGGGAACTTTCTCCAAAACTGAATTTTCGCTCTTCGGCATTTAACAGTCGCTCATAGTTTTCTACCATTTCTGAAGTTAACCTTATTTGCTCTACATAAGAATCCAGCTCCTGCGTTAATCCGTCGACCTTATTTTCTATTTGCCGGCGGTTCAATTCCAGTTCAAGGGAAACATCTTCAATTTTGTATTCGGCCAACTTCAGCTCGCAGCCTTCCTTCCGAAGAAAAAGTGGAAAACTTATATTTAAACCGGCTTTATAGTTTGAAGTATCAAAATTATCAATAAGCTGAGGTTCCGGAGTAATGAAATTATATTCCAAATCTATTTTTGGCAAAAGGTTGTTAACCTTCAAACGTCGCTCTACTTTTAGTGCTTTCAGTTTTGCCTCCAGGGCCCTTAATTTTGGATGCCCTTCAAAAATGGCATTTTTCACACCTTTTTCTGTTTGCACTTCAAGAACTTGGTCATGTAAGAAGCCAACTTCAGGTACAGTTCCAGGCTGTAATTCTACCGGCACATTATTGTTGAGCCAAAGAAATGTGGAAATTTCAAGCTTTTGTTTTAGCAGTTTAACCTTTGTCTGCTCTAACTGAAGCAGGCGTTCCTGAAGCGCAATACCTGCTTCAACAGTATCTATAGCTGCGATCTCACCAAAGGCAGCACTTTTCCCAATACCCTCTGATCTTTGCCGGGCGTTGGCCACAAATTCCTGGTACACTTCAAGTTCTTTTTGGAGCCTTGCCCAATGGAGATATGCCACGGAAGCTTCAAAAAGTACTTCGGCTATCATGAGGTTTTGTTCTGCTTCTGTTTATACACCTTCATTTTGCTCAAAACCGGCCTTTAATTCTACGCCATACCAGGTGGGAATTTTAAAAGTGGAATTTAAGAGATCATAATATTCGGTGCCTTTAAATTCCTTGCGGCTGTAGTCTACTTCCAGCTTGGGATCAAAAGCCCCTCTTGCTTTTAAAAGTTCGGCTTCGCCCATTTCAAGCTGAAGGTTTGCCTGTCTCACCATAGGATGATACTGCTTCACATAAGCTAAAAATTCTGGATAACTCAAAACCTGAGTTGTGGTTTCCTGTGCCTTTAAAACAAAAACCTGCAGGAATAATGCAATGGCCAAAATAAATCTCATCACTTCTGCTTTTCCTGGTTTTCAACAACTACTTCAGGCTGGTAATAATCTGGTGGAAAGCCGTTAAGGTTTCTCCATATTTCATACCAGATAGGTACCTCATCAAGCAGGGCCAGGGTTGTTGCCCCCGAACCAATTCTCACCCCTCTAGGCCAGGGCTCATCTTCGGGATCTGGTGCCAACAGAACACGGTATTTGCCATTCTGACTTATAAAATTATCTACGGCAACGATCTTTGCCCCATAAGTTCCGTAGGAAAGGTTTTCCCAACCGCTAAACACTATTGAAGGCCAGCCTTCAAATTGCACCCTTACATTCTCACCCTCGTGCATTAGAGGCACATCAAGCGGCTTCACATAAGTCTCTACCGCCAAATCAAAATCGGCCGGCATAATCTCCACCAACCTCTCTCCTTCCTTAAAAGTTTCCCCCAAACCTGCTTTTAAGACCTTATTAATATTACCTTTTTGAGGGGCCAGCACATAGTACATCTGGTTGCGAATAGAGTAATTGCTATAGTCATTTTGGAGCTTGCTCACCTGGGCCGCAGCATCATACTGGTTGGAACGCGCCATATGCAAATCACTTTGCGCCTTAGAAACCTTATCACTGTATTCGGCGGCTATCCTGTTAATTTCAAGTTCGGCATTGATAACTTCATTCCTGCTCGCCAGCAGTTTATTTTCCTGGGAAATTAGTTTCGCCCGGGAGTCCTGCAACTTTTGCCTTTTTTCCTCAACATCGGGCAGTGCTTTAAGCCCTTCCTGCTGTAGCTGTTGGGTTCGCTCAAACTGAGCCTGCGCAATATCGAGGTTAGCCCTTACAGTTTCAAGATCTATACTGTCACTTTCCAGCTTTAGCCGGGCCTGTCGCAGTTTGTTTAAAGCCTGCTGCTTTTTTAACTCCCTTTCATTTCCCAGCGCATTAATTTGAGAGGAAAGCGCCTTAATTTTTTCGGAATAGGACTCTACAGAACCCGATTTTGCGTTTAGCTGCTCGGCAGTTCTTTCTACCAGTAAAGGATCAAAATACTCCCCTTTTACTTCGGAAATATGAAGAATTGTATCTCCTTTTTGCACGAACTCCCCCTCCTGCACATACCATTTTTCAATCTTCCCCGGAATTGGCGATTGAATGGTTTGAGGCCGATGTTCGGGCATAAGAGTGGTGACATAGCCCTTGCCACTTACATTTTGCGTCCAGGGCAGAAAGAGGATGATCAACAAGGCTATAAAAGCGGCTAACAAAAACCTATTGAAGTATTTATAGTGTCTTTTGTGAAGCGCCCTTTTTCCTGCTTCAAACTTCTTAAGGTCTACCTCATTGCCTACAGGATATTTTGATATATTAAGCATGTTCTAACTCTATTGTTTCTTTGATCCTTCCGTTTTCCAGTATGATCTTTTTACTACATACATTTTCCCAAAGCTCATTTCTGCTGGCCACAACAATAGACCACCTGTGTTTTTTATCGGCTAAAAACTCAATAAGCCTGGTAGCCTCTTCTTTATTGTAAAGCTCAAGAGGTTCTTTGAGAATAAGGAGTTCAGGTTTTTTAAGAATAGCCCGTGCCAGGATGATCTTTTTTCGCTCCAGGTGACCACTGATTACTGAATTATAAGACTCGTCACGGATTGCAAATCCGTGCCATCGGAATTTGATACTTCACACAATACTCAATACTCAATTCTCATTACTGAATACCGATCACTGACCACTAATATTCCAGTATCTCGACAAAAATATCTGGTTTAGGTGCGGTACTCTCAAGGTCTTCTCTTTTGAAACCGGAGGAGATACTAATGATCTGCCCCAGGTGGTTCTCGAAGATTAAATGCGGATATCCCTTGGTTTCTACAGTAGTCACTTTATTTGTAGTGAGGTTATAGATCCTGGCTTTCTTTTCGTGGATAGATTCGGTTGAAATATTTTCCTGCGGATCATTATTGGAGCCCAGGATCAGATTCCCGTCTCTGCTTATTCCTGACGGATAGTATGGGATTTCAAATGTTTCCTGTATATCAAAGCTCAGCGTAGAAAAAAGCTTGTTTTCCAATAAGTTGACCACATAGTTCTGATTGGGACTGTATAATGTTGTCTTCTGTGAGCGTGATGTGATAGGAATATTCACAAGCTGCCCATCAGAAATTTTGCCCTGGGCATCGATCGAAAATTTATAACATTTGGGCTCCTGGTAATGCCCTACCAGAATTTCGCCATTTTTGAGAGGCAGCAGGTGGTAAGCTGTATTTCCGAAGTGTGTTGTGAAGTGAGACTTTTGGGAAATTAATTCCATGCTGCCATTTGTGCGTTTAAAGGTGTAGATATCTGTGCTATTGGTAAAGCTGAAAATACCATTACCCAGATACGCAAAATCAAAGAAGAAAGGTATGCCCTCAAGCTTCAGTTCATACTTGTAAGAAAGGTTACTGGCATCATATACAGCAAGTGCATTTCCCTGGGCGAAAAACAGCTCATTCCCGGTTTGGGTGTTATGTACCTGCATATGTATGCTGGTCATTGCTTCGGGTTGTTTATTGGCGATGGCTGCAACCACATGATCCCGGTAGTTGTATTTGATTAGTTGACTCTGGCCGGCCTCCGATCTTCCGTAGAAAAATATTTCGGAAGCATTGGGAGCAGGGGTTGCAAACTTTATGTTATCGAAATCCATGACTTCAGGGTGCGACCAGCTTAGCTCCCATTTATTTTTACTGGAATATGGATCTGCACTCCCATTTCCGAAGATATCATAGGCATAAATGGCATATACAGGCTCCTTAAGATGAGGAGGGGTTTTGTCTATAAAGTTCGTCACTTCCCTGTCTTCTATTATTCCTACAGGATACTCCTGAAAAGCATAACCTGAACCGCCGTCGTAGTTGCGAACGGCTATTTTGTAATGGGAAAAATAATTCCCCTCAAACGGCTCCCACTCCAGTTTCACCTCCCCATTTTGCACTTCGGCATTCACAAAATTCACCTGAGAAGGTCTAAGGTTTTCGGTAAAAAATTCAACCAACCCACTCTCCCCCAGCAAACCTTTTTCATTAAAGATCCTGATGTAATAACATATCTCCTTAGATGCAGGCGGATCTACATCTATAAAAGAAGTTTGAGTCCCGTCTTTAATCGTCGCTACCAGTTGGGCATTGGCTTTGCTACAGCCCGCAGCACTTCTATAGATCTCATAACGGTCAAACTTATAGAAGCCGTCATAGGCCTGCCAGGTATATTTGATCTCGTTCCGGTTTTCGTCGGTAAGTTCATTTCCAAAAGTGTAGGAATACAGGTCGATGTCATTGGGCGGGGAATATTTACGCGCCATAAAACTGACTATCTCAAGTTCGGGATCATCATCTATCTCCACCTTCATCTTAAACACCAGTTTATCGGCAGTGAGCTGGGTAATAACCATTTCTTCGGAAGAACCCCAGTCATTACGCAGCGTGATCACGCCCTTTTCCAGGTCATAGCTCAGGTTCTGCACCTCTTTTTCGCATTCATAGCTGGAGATATGAAAGTAATCGCGGTAGACATTATTGGTGGTAAACTGAAAAAAATCCCGACCGCATTCCTCATAATTTGCAGGCACACCTGCAGTTTTGCCTTCAAATGCTATTTCATAAATAGCCCATACCCCATTCAATTGCTGCATGCTGGCAGAAGTCAATGCATCTTTATAGAACAAATCCTCAGGTTCGGTAATTTCATCATCATCTTTAGAACAACCGGCAATTAAAATGAGCCCTACAAATAAGAAGATGCGCGAGAAGTTCCTCCTGTAACAGGAGGTAAACATTAGATTATGCATGTGCGTAGTTATGAGAAGGATAGGTAGGTCCTATTCTGTTATTTCAGATCAAATATATCAAAAAAGCTTTCTTAAAAGTTAATGGAATTAAGAAATTTTAAAATTCAGCAGAGCCTAAATATCTTAATTTTCAGAAAAAATTTACTCACGACACTTTTTGTCGTCTTCTCTATGTTTCTTTACATTAGTAAACAAGCTAACTCCTATGAATATTCTTTATCTACACGGATTGAACAGCAAATTAAGCGAGGCTAAAAATGCCATTTTAGAGAGGTATGGCAAGGTTCAAGCTCCCGATATTAATTATTCCCGAAAACACCTTCAGCCAATCGAGATCCTTCAGCCCTACCCTGAAACTGAATTCAATGTGATTATAGGGAGCAGTATGGGAGCTTTGAACGGATACATTATTTCAAACTGGATTGGCAGGCCGGCCCTCTTATTTAATCCGCCTTTGTCGAAATACCCGTGGAGCCTTATGCTTCCGGAAGCAAAATTCCGCAGAGGTAATGCTTCAAAGCAACTTCTGCTTGGCGGCAGGGATGAGATTGTGAATCCGCAGGAAACTTTGGCTTTTTTGGGCAGGCACCTGCAGGATCATGAACTGGAGATCAAGATTGATCCGTTACTGGGGCATCGCATTCCTGTAGATTTATTTGAAGAACAGGTAGCATCTTTCTTTTCAAAAATTTGTTCTTAGAATTATGTCATTAGCCCAAACCATTAGACGGTACAACAGGATCATTTCTGTTTTGAGAATAAGACCTATGAGTTATGAAGAGGTGCAAAGAGAGATAGGCAAGGCCCGTGATGCCTTAGAAGAAAATCTACTTACCTCTCACCGCACCTTTCAAAGGGATATTAAAAATATTGAGAGGGTTTATGATATTACGATAGCTTCAGATAAAAGCACCAACAAATATTCTATACAGGATGACATAGAGGGCATGCATTCCCGCCGACTCCGGGAGAATTTTGAGATCGTTAATGCCATTCGCCTGTCTAAAGGTTTTGCTGAAATCCTCCTGATAATGCTTCCGTAGTTATTCTTTTTCATCACTTTTGCCACTTCCCTGCTCACTGCAAACAGCGCAAGCACATTGGTGTGGAGAATATTCTGAAATTCATCGTTAGTAACTTCAAGAAATTCCTTTTTCATATTGATCCCTGCGTTATTCACCAGAATATCAATTTTTCCGGCTTCTTCAGCAAGTTTTGCGACGGCTTCAGGTATTTCATCCAGATTATTGAGGTCGAGGATAAAAGGTTTTGCATTTGGCCCCAGTTCCTCGCAGGCTTGCAGGGTTTTCTCCTTATTCCTACCATTTACGTAGGTAGTAATTCCGTTATCACAGAATTTTTTTGCAGTTGCAAATCCCAGTCCGGCATTTGCGCCGGTTACCAGTGCTATAAGATTTTTGTTCATAAGTAGTTTAATGCCAGGAAGGACTTATGCCTGGTGCATAAGGGAATTCCAGTGATTGATAATATTCTAAATCATGTTCGGGTGTAGGGACAAATTCGGGTAATTCCATTTCAGAAAACTGCTGGAAATACAGAAGTACGGCGTCGCGCCACCACTTTGCTTCTTTCAGCTGAATCTGAAGCAGCATTTGTGTCGTGGTAAACCTCTCCTCATCTACATATTCTTCCATTTCATTCCAGGTCTTCACCATATCTTCCACTTCTTCCACACCTTGCTGATATTTAGCAGCCATGTTATGCCAAAGAGTCTTTCCGTTTTTCATTTCATAATCCCAGGGCACGTGGTGGAACCACAGCAGGTACTGTTCGGGGGTTGTTTCTATTGAATTATACTTTTCTCTAAGGGACTCTGCATATTGAGCAAGCGCATTGCTTCCTGTAGTAGTTCGGTCAAAACCAACTCCCAAAGAATCGGCACGGTGATAATAAACAGGATTCCACTCTGGCCTGTCCAGGTTGTCAACCCACGGGCCGGGACCGTAATGATGACCTGTGTCCATGATATGGTGGAGACCTAAAGGAGTCATATAATTCACAACTGCTTCCCGGGAATCCAACATCATCTCACTCACCTCATCAACAAAATTTTTATCCTTTGAAAATGTCATTTTTAGCCAGTCTTCTGCGATCTCTTCAGAATCCATGTAAGGATCCCAGGCCAGACGCCCAAAGCCATACCAGTTGGCCTGCCCAAAAGGATGACCTGTCCAGTTCTTTGCAGTTCCAATATTGGCCACCCCGGCGATTCCTGTTAATTTTTTATTTGACAGGGTTCCATCTATAACTTTCGCTACTGTAGATCCTTCCCCCTGTACATAGGTATCTTCATCAAGCACTTCCTCGAACATTTTTGGCAGGTAAACCAGGTGGGAACTAAAACCAAGATATTCCTGCGTGATCTGGAATTCCATCATTAGTGGGGTATCGGGCATTGAGCCAAACATAGGGTGAAATGGCTCCCGCGGCTGGAAATCTATTGGCCCGTTCTTCACCTGCACCAGCACGTTGTCATGGAATTTACCATCAAAAGGCACAAATTCGGAATACGCCTGTTTCGCCCTGTCATCAGGATCGTGTTCTGAGTAAACAAAAGCACGCCACATCACGATTCCGTTGTGCGGTGCTACGGCCTCAGCAAGCATATTTGCACCATCAACGTGAGATCTACCATAGTTATTAGGGCCAGGTTGTCCTTCAGAATTTGCTTTGACTAAAAATCCACCAAAATCGGGAATTTCAGCATAAATTTCATCTGCCTTATCTTTCCACCATTGCTTTACTTCAGGATCAAAAGGATCGGCCGTTTCCAGGTCACCCGATTCCATTGGGGAAGAAAAACGTGCCGTTAGATAAACTTTTATTCCGTAAGGCCTGAAAACATCAGCCAGGGCTTTTACTTTTTCAATATATGCTGAAGTAAGCACAACCGAACTGGCGTTCACATTAGTCAACACGGTTCCATTAATCCCAATAGAGGCATTCGCGCGGGCATAGTCAATATATTCAGGTTTGATAAGCTCGGGCAGGTGGTGCCAGTCCCAAATGGAAAATCCGGCATAGCCACGTTCTACGGTCCTGTCCAGGTTGTCCCAGTGGTTTAGCACCCTGATCTGAATTTTTGGAGAATCGGTTATAGATATTTTATCTATAGCGTTTCTCAACTGCATTTCTTTGATAAACCTGAAAGTACCGTATAGAAGTCCGGCTTCAGTTTCTGCTGTAATAACTGTTGCAGGTGTATTTCCAATGCGGATCTTTTTGATAATATAACCTTCAGAATTAATTTTTGTAAATTCTTCTTCCAAAGAAGGAAGCACATATGCAGGAAGATTATCACGGGTGCCCAGAACCAGGCTGTTTTCCTTAATAGAGATAGCGGTTGGAATTGATGCCCCAAAGAACCCCGCATAAGCTTTTTCAAGCTCAGAGACCGCAGCATCCAGTGTAGCGCCAGACCCATAGGTTATTAATCCCTGAATTTGGGTGGAATAGTTTTCTCTTAGGGTCGCTTCTTCAATAGGATAATATTGCAGCCATAGGTCATAACCGTCCTGAGAACGAAGGTTTAACGGGAGAATTGCCAGTAAAAATATGAAGTAAAGACATTTAGACATTGAAGAGGATTATTTAAAATATGCACGTGATTTGGAACGGAAAAATAGAAAAAAATAACCTATCAGCAAAACATTTTACGCAATCGGTTGCGTTTAAATTAAAAATATATTTAATTTGTTAAGATGCAATGTTTATTACCTCTACACTAGAAGAATAACCAACCCATAAAATAGCCACATGAAAAGTCTAATAATCAGAAAGTTTTTAATTTTACTTATAACCTTTATTACGGGATTTGCCGTTGCCCAGGAAAATCCTAAAAATCAAAATTATCCTTTCAATGATCCTACCTTAAGTATAAAGGAAAGGACCCAGGATCTAATCAATCGATTGACTATTGAAGAGAAGGCCTGGCAGATGATGCATAACAGTCCCGCAGTAGAACGCCTGGGAATCCCCGAATACAACTGGTGGAATGAAGCTTTACATGGTATTGGACGATCTGGTGTGGCAACTGTTTTCCCACAGGCTATTGGCATGGGAGCTACTTTTGATGAAGACCTAATTCTTGAAGTTGCCAATGCGATCTCAGATGAGGCACGGGCAACCCATAATACTGCAGTAGAAAATGGCTATCGCCGTCAATACAGTGGCCTCACTTTTTGGACTCCGAACATTAATATCTTCCGGGACCCTCGTTGGGGCCGTGGGCAGGAGACTTATGGAGAAGATCCATTCCTTACCGCCTTATTAGGGACAGCTTTTGTAAAAGGGCTTCAGGGTGATCATCCTAAATACTTAAAAACTGCTGCCGCCGCAAAACATTATGCCGTGCACAGCGGACCCGAAAAACTTCGTCATGAATTCAATGCCGAAGCTTCCATGAAAGATATGTGGGAAACTTATTTACCGGCTTTTAAAGCCCTTGTAGATGCAGATGTAGAAACCATCATGTGCGCCTATAACGCGACAAATGGGGAACCCTGTTGCGCAAACAAATATTTGTTGCAGGACGTTTTACGTGACAAATGGAATTTCCAGGGGCATATCGTAAGTGACTGCTGGGCACTCGTAGATTTTTACGAAGGCCACAACGTGGTGGAAACTCCCGAGGAAGCTGCAGCTCTGGGAATTAAAAGCGGTGTGAACCTTAACTGCGGAAGCGTATACCCTTCCTTGGTCGAAGCCGTTGAACAAGGTTTGATAACTGAAGCCGAAATTGATGAGCAACTTGCTGTTCTTCTAAAAACGAAGTTCAAATTAGGCCTTTTTGACCCCGCAGAAGACAATCCATATTCACAGCTTTCAGCAGAAGATTTAGATACCGAAGAGCACAGGGCTCTGGCAAGAAAAGTTGCGCAAAAATCTATTGTAATGCTAAAAAATAATGGTGCCTTACCTCTCAAAAATGACCTTTCCAAGTACTTTATTACTGGCCCGAATGCGACCAGTATAGAAGTGCTACTTGGAAATTACCACGGAATCAACCCCAACCTGGTCACCATTCTTGAAGGCCTTGCCGGTGCAATAGAGCCACAGAGCCAAATGCAATACCGCCAGGGAACATTGCTTGACAGACCAAATGCGAATCCGCAGGATTGGGCTTCCCCCAATGCTGGTAATAGCGATGCCACCATAGCAGTACTTGGTATTTCGGGAGTTTTAGAAGGGGAAGAAGGAGAATCTATAGCTTCAGAAACTTTTGGAGACAGGCTGGATTACAATCTTCCACAAAACCAGATCGATTATTTGAGAAAACTGAATGAAGCGGCAGGTGATGCTCCTGTTATCGCCGTGATCACAGGAGGTAGCCCTATGAATCTTCAGGAAGTACATGAACTGGCAGATGCTGTTCTCCTGGTTTGGTATCCCGGGGAAGAAGGAGGAAATGCCGTTGCAGATGTCATTTTTGGAAAGGTATCACCATCGGGAAGGCTCCCAATAACCTTTCCTAAGTCTTTAGATGACCTTCCGGCATACGAAGATTATAGCATGGAAGGCAGAACTTATAAATACATGGATGCAGAGCCCATGTACCCCTTTGGCTATGGCCTTAGCTACAGCGACTTTAATTATTCAGACATCAAACTTTCAGAGAAAAAACTGAAAAAAGGAAAATCATTAACAGCAAAAGTGGTGGTGACAAATTCCGGAGAAACGAAAGCAGAAGAAGTAGTTCAGCTTTATGTATCTGATCTTAAAGCTTCAGTAAGAACCCCAAAATCTCAATTATACGGAATAAAAAGGGTTGAACTGGAGCCTGGAGCTTCCGAAGAGATTTCATTTGAGATCACTCCGCAGATGATGCAACTAGTGAATAATGAAGGAGAGAGCGTTTTAGAATCGGGTGAATTCAGTATCTACATTGGTGGCTCAAGCCCCGGAAAAAGAAGTATTGAACTGGGAAAAGAACTAAAAGAAGCCAATTTCACAGTCAGGTAATACCCATAAGAAGATTAAAATGAAAAATTTCATAGACGCTGATTTTCTCCTGGAGACCAATCACGCGAGAAAGTTATATCACGATTATGCTAAATCAATGCCTCTTATTGATTATCACTGCCATCTTTCAGCAAAAGACATTGCAAAAAACCGCATTTTTGAAAACCTTACCCAGCTGTGGATAGAGGGCGATCATTACAAATGGCGGGCAATGAGAGCCCTTGGCATAGAAGAAAAATACATTACGGGAGAGGCCAGCGACAGGGAAAAATTCAGCAAATGGGCCGCGACTATCACTTATACCCTAATGAACCCGCTTTATCACTGGACCCACCTGGAATTGAAAAGATATTTTGGAGTTGATGAAATTCTCAACACCTCTAACGCTGAAGAAATATATGATCATTGCAACTCGCTCATCTCTACTCCCAAATTTTCTGTACGGAATTTGCTTCGAAAAATGAATGTAGAGGTGGTTTGTACTACCGATGATCCTGCAGATGATCTACGCTACCACCAGCAAATAGCCAAAGACGGATTTGAAATTAAAATCCTTCCCACTTTTAGACCTGATAGATTTCTGGGAATTGAGGAAGCAGGTTTCCAGACCTATCTTGAAAAAATCTCAGCCCAAACAGAGATTGAAATTGATGCCTTTGACAGCTTCCTTGATGCTGTAAAAAGCAGGATAGACTATTTTCATGAACATGGCTGCCGCCTTTCTGACCACGGCCTGGATTGTGCATTCTCCGAAGATTTTACTGATGTAGCGCTCAATAGAATTCTGAACAAAAAATTATCAGGAGAGCTGCTGGAAAGAACTGAAGTTCTGGTCTTTAAATCGGGAGTAATGTACCACCTTGGAAAGATGTATTCAGAAAAGAACTGGACAATGCAATTGCATCTGGGACCTATACGGAATACTAACACAAGAATGCTGAATAACCTGGGAGCAGATGCAGGTGTTGACAGTATAGGCGATTTTCAACAGGCTAAACCACTGGCAAAATACCTGGATTCTTTAGACATAATCAATTCCCTGCCCAGAACGATCTTATACAATGTAAATCCTTCCGAAAATGAGGTTATGGCCACCATGGCCGGAAATTTTATGGGCAACTCCCAAAAAGGCAAAATACAGCATGGGGCTGCATGGTGGTTTCTCGATCAAAAAGATGGAATTGAGAAACAATTAACCACCATCTCAAATATGGGGCTCATTAGCTGTTTTGTGGGTATGTTGACAGATAGCAGGAGCTTTCTTTCTTTTCCAAGGCATGAATATTTTCGACGCATCTTATGTAATTACTTCGGAAATGCAATTGAAAAGAAGGAACTGCCTGAAGATTTGGAATGGATTGGAAAAATTGTGCAGGATATATCCTATTACAATGCGAAGGAATATTTTGACTTTTAACCCAGGTAAATAGATTTCGCTTATAAACCCTATTTTAACCTTGATCGAATATTTTAAGCACCAAAATAGTTTGGAATCTAAGGTTTTCTTTTACTGGAATTACGAACAATCACCTTGGTATCAAGCATTGTGATCTCTGACACGCTGGTGCCGAGGTTTTCCTTTGAATGTTCCAGAATTCTTAAAGCCGATATCTCCCCCATTCGTCTTGCAGGGTGTGAAATAGTTGAAAGTGAGGGCTCAACAATAGAAGCCACAGGATCATCATTAAAACCAATGATAGCTAATTCTTCAGGTATCTTCACTCCTCTTTCTTTGGCACAGCGAATGGCACTAACAGCCGCACTGTCGTTTGAAGAAAATATTCCATCAGGCGGATTTGACATACCAAGCAGTTTTTCGGTCGCTTCCCAACCTTCTGTAGAACTCATAGTTTTAAGGCCAATGATCAGGTTTTCGTCAACCTCAATTCCATTCTCACTCAGGGCATCTATATACCCTTTTTTACGCATGTTATATACATTTACATGTTGAGATCCTGCAAAATGTGCTATTCTCGTACACCCCTGATCAATAAGGTGTTTTGCAGCACGATAACCCGCAGCATAGTTATCAATTACTACCCGGTAAGAATTAAATTCTTTTGGAACACGATCTACAAAGACCACAGGAATATTCTTGTCTAAAAACTGCTTAAAATGAGAAGTATCTACTGTTTCCATGGCAAGCGACACGATCACTCCCCCTACCCGGCTATCATATAGCGCCTTGGCATTATTCACCTCGTTTTCATAACTCTCATTAGACTGACTTATAAGTACGTTATAATTGGCTTTACGCGCCGTATCTTCAATTCCGCTTATAAGGGTAGACATAAAAGGGCTATTGATCCTGGCAATTAGGATACCAATAGTTTTACTTTTGTTACTTCGCAGAGAGGCTGCAATAGAGTTAGGCCTGTATCCAAGCCTTTGTGCCGCTTTATGGATTTCCTTTGTTGTTTTTTTCCCGATACTCTTGTGGTTATTTAACGCCCGGGAAACTGTAGAAGGGGAAAAGTTCAGCTCTTTAGCCAAATCATAAATAGTCACTTCTTTCTTTTTCATGGAATCAACTTGGAAATAACAACAAATGGTTGTTTTGCAGATGTATACAAATATAGATAATCTTAAGTAACTATACCTTTATTTTAAAAGCTATATGCCCTATTAAAACTCGAAATTAAAACCTTTTTCCGTTAGTTTTTGATAGGTATTATTATCGAATTTGTACAGTTTGGCCGCCCTGTGCGAAACATCTTTTTGTTTCTCATTAATGTCTACCAAAAGTTTCATCCTTAAGAACTTTCTCCTAAAGTTAGGCTTATCCATCTCTACCTTTAAAATCTCCTGATATAATTGCATAAGCTGCAAGAGTGTAAATTTTTCTGGCAGAAGATTAAAGCCTATAGGAGCCTGCCGCACCCTTTTTCTCAGGTTTTGGATGCTGTATTCCAGAATTTGTGTGTGATCATATATCAGCTTGGGCACCTCTGCAATTTTGAACCATTTTGCTTCCGAAGCAGTAAACCCCGCTTTAACGCTGTAATCTTCCCGTTTCACCAAAGCATAATAACCCACAGTTATGACCCTCCCTAATGGGAAACGATCGGGCTCTCCAAAAGCTTTGAGCTGCTCAAGGTATATATTCTCCAGTCCTGTTAATTCTCTTAGTAGCCTGTGAGCCGCAGCATCTATACTTTCCACTTCCTGAATCCATCCGCCCGGAAGCCCCCATTTTCCTTCACTGATACCCTTCGCATGTTTCACCAGAAGAACCTCAAGGCTGCCATTCTCAAAACCAAAAATGGTACAGTCAATCGTAATAGAGCTCATCACTGATGTTGAAATAAGTTCTCCGGATTCAATATCTAACAATTCTTTCTTCATTTATTTACCAGGTACATCTGTACTACCTGTGCAATACACAGATAATCATCACAGACAAAAATTTTAAGAATACTTTAATATTAGCATTTAATAATTGCTAAATTAAAAATTAATATTTAAACTTGTAGTCAATTAAACCATAAGATACAAAAATAAGATGGCCACAACCCACACAAGTAAAACAAGCGTTTATCTTATCACCATAGTAGCAAGTTTAGGAGGCCTTTTATTTGGCTATGATACTGCAGTGATATCAGGAGCGGTAGGTGCTCTGGAAAATTTCTTTATCACCTCCCTCGAGAACAGCCCTTCATTTGCTGAAGACACTATTTTTCAGTTTAAAATCACAATAAGCTTATGCGTTCTGGCCATAGGTCTTTTGTTTGCAGATTTTATTCTTAAGTTCTTTCAGAAAAACAAAGCTTATACCATTATTGCCGCAATCCTCATCTTTGGAGGTGCGGTCTTTTATTTTCAATTCCTAACCCTTCCTAACATTCTCACTGAGAATCTCAGGAATTCTATTTTGGGGTTCATGGTAAGTAGCGCCCTGGTAGGCTGTATTATTGGAGCCTCACTGGGTGACAACGTAGCTAATTCTATAGGTAGGCGAAATGGATTGATCATTGCAGCCCTACTCTTCTTAATTTCAGCACTTGGTTCTTCTTACCCCGAGGTCATGAATATCTTCCCCGGGAATGACTTAACTGCTTTTATCATCTATAGAATTATAGGAGGTATAGGAGTAGGACTGGCAAGTATGCTGGCTCCAATGTACATAGCCGAAATGGCACCTGCTAATATAAGAGGTCAACTCGTTTCTTTTAACCAGTTCGCAATCGTTACAGGAATGTTAGTGGTGTATTTTGTAAACTACTTTATTGTAAGTGGACAAACAGAATTGTGGATCAATGAAACCGGATGGAGATATATGTTCCTTTCTGAAGCAATTCCTGCCTTACTCTTCCTGCTCTTCCTGTTCTTTGTTCCTAAAACTCCAAGGTACCAGACCATGAAGGGGAATGAAGAAGATGCGATGAAAGTACTTACCAAATTAAATGGGCCTGAAACGGCCACCCGAATCCTGTCCGATATTAAAGCCTCTTTTAGTCGCACAAAATCGCATTGGCTTTCTTTTGGGTGGGGTGTTGTTATCATAGGTATTCTTCTTTCCATATTCCAACAGTTTGTAGGTATCAACGTGGTTTTATACTACGCCCCTGAAATCTTTAGGGGAATGGGTATGGAAACAGATGCTTCGATGCTCCAAACCATTATCGTGGGAGCAATTAATATGCTCTTCACAGTACTGGCAATCATGACTGTGGATAATTTTGGAAGAAAAAAATTGATGATGATTGGTAGTGCGGTTATGGCTGTAGCTATGATAGGCCTTGGCTTTGCACTGTATACAGAAACTGAAGGTTTACCTGCACTACTTCTTATGCTTCTTTACATTGCTGCATTCGCTATGTCGTGGGGACCTGTAACCTGGGTACTACTTTCAGAAATTTTCCCTAATAAAATTCGGGGTGTAATGGCAGTTGCAGTAGCAATTCAATGGCTAGCCAACCTTATTGTTTCCTGGACATTCCCTATGATGAATAACAATTCGGCACTTGTAGAACATTTCAATCACGGCTTCTCTTACTGGATATATGGAGTGATGGCTCTTCTTTCTTTACTCTTTATCTGGAAGTTTGTCCCAGAGACTAAAGGAAGAACCCTGGAAGATATGGAAGAACTATGGATGAAGAAAAAATAAAGAATATTTATGCACTTTTTAGGAATAGATTTAGGTAGTTCTTCAATAAAACTATCTGTACTAAATGCAGAAAAAGGTGAGACCGTATGTTCTGTTACGGCACCCGATTTTGAAATGGAAATGAAGGCACCCAGGTTTGGTTGGGCCGAACAGGATCCTAACAGCTGGTGGCAATATCTAAAGCAGGGTCTAAATGAAATAAGTAACAAGCATAACTATGACCTAAAGCAGATTAAAGGAATTGGTATTGCTTACCAAATGCATGGCCTTGTAATTACCGATGAAAACCTTGAGCCCGTAAGGCCCTCAATTATATGGTGTGACAGCCGGGCTGCAGAAATAGGTCATGAAGCATATAAAACTATAGGGGAGAAGAACTGCAATGAGCAGATCCTTGGAAGTCCTGGAAATTTTACTGCATCTAAACTTAGTTGGGTGAAGCAGAATGAGCCGGGAGTATATGCCAGGGCAAAATACATGATGTTACCGGGAGATTTTTTAGCTGCAAAGCTTACAGGTATTCCTCAAACAACTTCTTCTGGCCTATCTGAAGCTGCACTCTGGAATTTTCCCGAAGGCAGGCTGGCTACCGGAATCCTTGAGAAAATGGGATTAGAAAGGGAATTGGTGCCCGAAATTGTTCCCACTTTTGGGGAACAGGCTACCATTCATCCTGATGTAGCTAACCAACTGGGGCTTGACAGCAGTGTCAAAATCACATACCGCGCAGGCGATCAACCAAACAATGCCCTCTCACTTAATGTACTTAATCCGGGAGAGATAGCCACCACGGCAGGAACATCAGCAGTAATATACGCTGTTACAGATAAAGACATTTACGACGAGCAAAATCGTATCAATACATTTCTTCATGTGAGTAATACTCAAGATCAAAAGAGAAATGGCCTGCTGGGAATTATAAATGGCTCAGGAATTCTATATCAATGGCTTCGGAAAATAATGTCGGTGGGAGACAAAGAGCTCATTTCTTATGATGTACTTAATTCCGAAGCTGCAAAAGCAAAACCCGGAAGTGAAGATCTACGTTTCTACCCTTTTGGAAATGGAGTAGAACGAATTTTTAATAACCGACAGGCAAAGTCGGGTATTGAAAACCTCAATTTTAATATTCATCAACCTGCCCACCTGATAAGATCTGCCTGTGAAGGAATTGTATTCGCAATGAATTATGGGTTCGATGTTATGAAGTCGCTGGGAACATCGGGTGAAATTGTACGTGCCGGAAAAGGAAACCTTTTCTTAAGTCCTGTTTTTAGGGAGATCTTTTGCAACACTACCCAGGCACAACTCGAACTCTATAACACTTCAGGAGCCGAAGGTGCAGCACGTGGCGCAGCCTATGGATTCGGATATTATAAAAATCTTAAAGAAGCGTTTCAAAATCTTCAACGCCTGGAGTGCCTGGAACCACAAAAAGAACTCTCCAGCCAGTATGAAGAGATCTACGGAAAATGGAAAAGCAACATTAAAACTGAAAAAGAGTAATTATGGAATCAAAATTTTTCAAAAACATTGACAAAATCAAATTTGAAGGCAGGGAGAGTGACAATCCGCTTGCTTTTAAATGGTATGACGAAAATAAAGTAGTAGCAGGTAAAACACTTAAGGAACACCTGAAATTTGCTACTGCCTACTGGCACACTTTCAACAACACCGGAAGTGATCCATTTGGGCCGGGGACTGAAACATTTGAATGGGATAAAAGTAACGATCCCATTACCCGTGCAAAAGACAAAATGGATGCGGCATTCGAATTCATGACCAAGCTGGGAACATCTTATTACTGTTTCCACGATGTAGACGTTGTAGATGAAGCACCAACTCTTGCGGAGTTCGAAAAGCGCCTACAAACCATGGTAGAGTACGCAAAGCAAAAGCAGCAAGAAAGCGGGATCAAATTGTTATGGGGTACTTCAAACCTTTTCAGCAATCCACGTTATATGAATGGTGCCGCTACAAATCCAAACTTTGATGTGTTGGCATACGCCGGTGCACAGGCAAAGATCGCTCTAGATGCTACTATGGCCCTTGGAGGTGAGAATTATGTATTCTGGGGTGGTCGTGAAGGTTATATGAGCCTTCTTAACACCGATATGAAAAGAGAATTGGATCACCTGGGAAGATTCCTTAACACCTGTAAAGATTACGCCCGAAAACAAGGTTTTAAAGGGAATTTCTTTATAGAACCAAAGCCAATGGAGCCTACCAAGCACCAGTATGATTATGATGCTGCAACTTCGCTGAGTTTCATAAGACAGTACGGCCTTGAAAATGACTTCAAATTAAACCTGGAGGTAAATCACGGAACCCTTGCAGGACATACTTTTGAACATGAGTTGCAGGTAGCTGTTGATGCCGGAATGTTAGGAAGCATCGATGCAAATAGGGGTGATTATCAAAACGGATGGGATACAGACCAATTCCCAATTGATCTATACGAAATCACGCAGACAATGCTTATCATCCTTGAAGGCGGCGGAATTCAGGGCGGAGGAATCAATTTTGACGCTAAAGTAAGACGTAATTCTACCGACCTGGAAGATAAATTCATTGCTCACGTTTCAGGAATGGATGTTTTTGCGAGAGGCCTTATTTGTGCCAATAACATATTGGAGAACTCTAAGTATAAACAACTTAGAAAAGAACGCTACTCCTCTTTTGACAGTGGAAACGGAGCTAAATTCGAAAACGGCGAACTTTCTTTGGAAGATTTGAGCAAGATAGCCCGTGAAGCAGGAGAACCTCAGCAAATAAGTGGTAAACAAGAGCTATTTGAACAAATTATCGCTAATTCCTACTAGAATAGTTTCAACCAAACAAGTTTTACTATTAAGCCGCCTGAAGTATACTTCAGGCGGCTTTTTTTTATACAAACTGTGCGGTTACAAAATCTCCTTACCTGTCAAAAAGGGCATTTATAACAATGTTTTGTAATGAAAAATTGGTAAGAATTCATACAGCCTATATATCATTTTTCAGCCTTCTTAAACAAGAAATTTTGCAGTGTAACCCGAAAAAAAAGCTGCCTTTTCAGACAGCCTCTTTAGCTTTTGATATTCAATATTTATTCTTAATAACCCGGGTTCTGGTATACTCCTGTATCCCCTTCCATTGCGTCAATTTGACCTTGAGGGATAGGACGTAAGTAGTGATGAACATTTATTTATAGTCTTTCTTAATGGTTTCTTGATGTTATGGAAATACTCTTTTAAAACCTAAAACACACCTCACTTTTCTATCAAAAATCTATAACTTGTTTTACTGGAATAGGTCTTTCCCGGTTCCAGAACTACTGAAGGGAAATTCTCCTGGTTTGGCGTATCAGGGTAATGTTGTGTTTCAAAGCAGAGACCACTTCTTTTTTCATAAAATCCTTTACCATTTTGAAGCGGCAAAGTGCCGTCCAGGAAGTTGCCGGTGTAGAGCTGCATTCCCGGTTCTGTCGTATAGACTTCCAGTTTCCTACCTGACTCAGGGTGAAGTGCCGAAGCAGCGAAACGCAGTCCGCTCTCTGGGTTGTTGATCACCCAAGTATGATCGTAGCCGTTGCCCCGCCTTAATTGCTCATGCGCTGCATTAATTTCTTTACCAATTGCTTTAGGTTCTTTAAAATCGAAAGGGTTTCCTGTTACAGTTGATATTTCCCCGGTAGGAATGAGATTTTCATCTATCGGAACAAAATCATCTGCATTTATTTGAACTTGATGATCCAATATGCTGTTGGCAAAGTCACCAGACAAATTGAAATAGGCATGCTGGGTAAGGTTCACTATAGTTTTCCTGTCGGTAGTGGCCTTATATTCCACATCTAAAGAATTATCTTCAGTAAGGGTATAGGTCACTTCGGTCTCCAGCCGACCGGGGCAGCCCTCTTCCATGTGTTCACTAATGTAGGACAGCACCAGGCTATTTGGTTCTGAAGACTCGTTTATCTTCCACACCACCTTATCAAATCCTTTGTCCCCGCCGTGTAAATGATTTTCCCCGTTATTTTGAGCGAGCGTGTATTCCTGGCCATCAAGGGAGAATTTTCCTTGTGCAATACGATTACCATAACGTCCAATAAGGGCTCCAAAAAAGGGATTTTCTTCAAGATATTGCTCCAGAGAATCAAAGCCCAAAACCACATCTTCGAAATTGTCATTTTTATCGGGTATTTTTAAAGAAGTAATACGACCTCCATAAGTAGTGATCTTCACTTCCATACCCTGTTCATTTCGAAGGGTAAACTGGTCTACCTGTTCCCCTTGTGGGGCCTTTCCATATACTATGCTTTTCATCATTCTTGTTCTATGAAAGGAAGTAATTTACTGTGCTTCCAAAACTATCACACAACCTAAATTTTATTCCTTTTTATTGTAATACAAGGTAAAATATATTAATGATCTAGATGATCTCTTTAGGAAAAGATTCATGGAAGAATAAGTAAGTCTGAACTTCTATTTTTGGAAAGAAAGCTCCTCCAAAACGGATTATTATAGTTCTGCACGGCACTTTTGCCAAACATACCGGTTGCTTCAGAAACAACGGGAACAAAAAAAGGCTGCCCGAAATGGGCAGCCCTGGTAAGCTTTTCTAAACTGCTTATTAATCTAACTTTCTAAAGTTTCCTTCGGCATCAAATTCTAATTCTGTACCGTCAGAAAGTTCGATTTCCTGCTCATTGTCATCTTTTTCCCAACCTACTACCTGGGCATTTGCATGATTAGCACTTAGATAAGTTGCAATCTTAGCAGGCAACGCAGAAGCAGGAATAGCCTCTCGATTTGCACTGTCGATTTCAACAATATTTCCGTTTTCATCAAAATCCAGTTTTAGGCCATTAGAAAGCACTACTTCATACTTGTCATCTTCCCATATTTGCCAGTTACTGTTCTCATCAACTTTCACCACAGAAACTGAGGAAAAATGCTGATTGACATAGTCTTGTGCAGTACTGGGAAGGTTTCCTGTATTTGACTGGGCATACATTCCAATTGAGAATAGCGCGCAAAACGCTGATACAACTACTTTTTTCATAACTTGTTTTTTTAATTTGACACAAAACAAGTACCTAAAACTGGAAGAAATTAGGAAAGACTAATTTTCGTAATCCTAAATCTTTCCCAATTTCATGGCTACTTTTGAAACTATGAAGATCCTGATTATAGAAGACGAAAAAGATATGAGGCAGAATATGCAGGCCACTCTTGAGAAAGAAAATTTTCTCGTTGAGCCTGTAGCTACTTATAAGGAAGCTATGTCTAAAATAGGAGTTTACGATTACGATTGTATTCTCCTTGACATTGGTCTGCCCGATGGTAACGGCTTTGAAATCCTCAAAACCCTCAAAGAAAAAGGTTATAGTGATTCGGTCATTATTGTTTCGGCTAAAGATTCTATAGATGATAAAGTGCATGGTCTCGAACTGGGGGCCGATGATTACCTGCCCAAACCTTTTCACATGGCCGAGCTCAATGCCAGGGTCAAAGCTGTGCTGCGACGGCGAAAAATGGAAGGTAACAACCTGCTTGAAATTGCCAACGTTACCATAAACATCAATAACCACCAGGTGAGCGTTGATGGAGAAAGCCTGGAATTAAACAGAAAAGAGTTTGATGTGCTGTTCTATCTTTGCACCAACCAAAACCGCCTGGTAAGCAAATCGGCTCTGGCCGAGCACGTTTGGGGCGATTATATTGACCAGACCGATAATTTTGACTTTATCTATTCCCAAATCAAAAATCTGCGGAAGAAGCTATGTGACAAAAATGCCGAAATTGAGATCAAAGCAGTCTACGGAATAGGCTATAAGCTCCTGGTTCCATGAAACTGCTCAACTACACCACCACATACTTTGCCGTGATCCTCATCTTTTTGCTGGGGCTGTGGGCCCTCATTTTTTATTTTGAAATACTTGACGAGATCTACGACAGCATGGATGACGGGCTCGACAATCAAAAAATGCTGATAATAAGGCAGGCTAAAGAAGACCCTTCCATACTTTCAAAAAATGCTTTTGAAGATGGAAATTATATCATCACCCCCACCACACCTCAACACAGCCGCAGTTTTACTGATGCATACCGCGACACGCTCATGTTCATGGAAAATGAAGACGAATATGAACCTGTACGGCTTTTAGAAAGTGTTTTTCAGCAGAACGGGCAATATTACAAAATCAAGGTGGTCACTTCGATGGTCGAAGAAGATGACCTTCGGAAAGAGCTGTTCTTTTCTTTGATCTGGCTCTATCTGGGCTTGATCCTCACCATTCTTGTACTCAATAACGTACTTCAGAAGAAAGCCTGGAAGCCATTTTACAAGTTGCTCCACCAACTTGAAAAATTCAGCATAGAAAAAGACAGCAAGATCAAATTTGAAACCACTAAAATTGAAGAATTCAAGTTACTCAATGAAAGAGTAGATCGACTTCTGAAAAAAACTGTAGAAAGTTACAAGAGTCAGAAGGAGTTTATCGAAAATGCCTCGCATGAGTTGCAAACGCCATTGGCTATAAGCATCAATAAGCTCGAATTAATGGCCGAAAATGCCAACTTGCCTCCTGCACAAATGGAAGAACTGGGAACTGTGCTACACAGCCTGGAAAGGCTTACCCGCCTCAACAGGTCGTTGTTATTACTTTCGCGGATTGAAAACAGACAGTTTGAAGCCAAAGAGAACATCGCCTGGAATGACCTGGTAAAACAAATTATAACAGAATTTGATGATTTTGCTGAACACCAGCAAGTAAAAATATCCTTGACTGAAGAAGCTCATATTGAACACACCGGAAATAAAGACCTGGCCGGGATCCTGGTTTCAAACCTCCTCAAAAATGCCATTTTTCACACCCCTTCCGGAACTGCAGTTGAAGTAAAGATCTCTGCAAAAGGAATAGAATTTAAAAATCCGGGGAGCTCTCCTCTCGAAAAGAGCAAGATCTTCAGCAGGTTTAAAGGAGGTGAAAAAGAAGATTCTACCGGACTCGGCCTGGCAATTTCAAAAGCTATAGTTGAAAAAATGAACATGGACCTCACCTATAACTACACCTCTCAAAACCACATTTTTACCATATTCTTTTAAAGTTCCCAATTCTTTCCAGTTTCCTTCCTCAATTTAGTTGAAAAGAATAAAAGTGAATCTAAGAAGTCTCTTCTTACTACTGTTGAGCATTTTTTTGCTGTCATGCGACAACGACGACTATCCGTACGCGAAAGTGCCGTCGGTAGTTCGCAATGCATTCTGGACCCAATACCCTGATGCTACAGATGCAAAATTCATCCAGCTGGATGAAAATTATGAGGTAGAGTTTGAAATAGATGAAGAGGATGGTTCAGCGGTGATTAGCCCCTCGGGCAATATTGTTAAAGAGAAAAGAGAAATTGAATGGAATGACCTTCCCGCTGAGGTACAAGAAACTCTGAGAAAAACCTATGGACAAAAGAAAATAGAAGATCCCGAACGGGTAAGAATTGGTGAAGAAATTCACTACCAGGTAGAAGTGAGCAGGTTTTTTATAGATGATGAGATAGTGCTCACCGCTGCGGGTAAAATAGATACTAACCTGAATTACTGGAAATAAAAAAAGTCATGAAAAAGATCATTTTTGGAATACTGGTACTGGCCGTTGCGGGCGTTGGTTATTTCTCTTTTAAAGAAAAACCTTCGGGAGAATACAGTGAAGAAAATTACAAAATACTTCAGAAGTGGGATCTGCCCGAAGTTCTCAATGAAATTTCAGGCATAGCATGGATTGGAAATAACCGTGTAGCCTGTGTACAGGATGAAGATGGTATTATCTTCATTTATAATCTTAAAACTTCAGAAATAGAAGGGCAAACCTCATTTGGCAATGGTGGAGATTATGAGGGTATAGCCGTGATCAAAGACGACGCTTATGTACTGCGAAGTGACGGGGTGCTTTTTGAAGTTAAAGGTTTTACAGGAAAAAATCCGCAGGTGCAGAAGCATGTGACCGAAGCCAATAATTTCAGCAAAATTAACCTGGAAGGTTTGTGTGCCGATCCCGAAAATAATCGCCTTCTACTGGCCGTAAAAGAAGGTAAAGACTTTGAGGAACAAAAAGGGGTTTTCGTATTCGACCTGCACAAAAAAGATTCAGGTAAAGATCCGTTGTTTATGCTCCGGCTTTCAGATCCTGTTTTTAAGACGGTAAAGACAAAGCTGAAGGAAAAATTCTCACCAGGAGAGATTGGGCTACACCCCAAAACGGGCGAATATTATATTCTTGACGGCACCAGGCCCAAGCTTCTAATCACCGAAAAAAACGGTACTCCAAAAAAACTGTTCATGTTCCAGCCACGGGATTTCGGCAATCCTGAAGGGCTGACCTTTAGTCCCGACGGAGATCTTTATATCTCAAATGAAGCGGAAGATGCTCCTGCCAATATTCTTCAAATTTCCCTTAACCACAAAAACAAATAATAGACTAATGGTAACCTTCCTGTAAAACAGGACGACCAGACTCTTTAATGAAATAAGCCTCCCAAACACTATGGAAAACCAATCAATTGAAACTTCATCGGTAAAGCAGAGTAAATTACCGCTTTACATTTCGGCTGCTATCGTAATATCTGTTGTTCTTGCTTATTTTTTTATTCCTGGCGTGCAGTCCTGGCTTTCTGAAGCCTGGAATGTACTTGCCAGCGACGATAACGAGAGGATAAAGGCCTGGGTGGGGAATTTTGGCTGGTTTGGCCCGGTTGTTTTGGTATTAACGATGATCGCCCAAATGTTTCTCCTGGTGATTCCCACTATTGCGCTAATGGTTGTTTCCGTCTTAGCATACGGCCCCATTTGGGGAAGCGCGATTATACTTGTTTCGGTATTTTCGGCCTCGTCGGTAGGTTATTTTATTGGAAGGTACTTTGGTCCTGTGATCGTGGAAAAACTCATTGGGCAAAAAAATGAAAAAAAGATAAGCGACTTTATTGATGATTACGGGTTTTGGGCCGTGATCGTAACGCGTCTCAATCCTTTTCTTTCCAATGATGCCATTAGCTTTGTAGCAGGTATTCTCAAAATGGGGTATTGGAAATTTATTGGGGCCACTATGGTAGGGATTGCACCCCTCACCCTTTTTATTGCCATTATTGGTAAAAGTACCGATGCTCTAAAATCGGGATTATTATATGGTTCAATTATAAGTTTAATCCTGTTTGGTTTATATGTTTACTGGGACAAAAGAAAAAGAAATTCTACAAGTAAATCTCACGCCTAAGCCATGAAAACAGTAAGTGGAAGCAGATTAATCGCTCTTGTTCTTTTCTTTTTTTCAGGATTAAACCTGATGTATGCGCAAGATCCTCAATCCTGGTTATATGAAAATGAATTTGAAGTGTCTATTCCTGTACAGGAGAGATGGTCTATCGAAGCGGGCTTCGGAAACCGCGGGTTGCTGCAGGAGCGGGCCGATGGGGAAAAGACTTCAGGCTATGCACACCAGCATGTTGAACTGAATTATTTCAATAACTACAAGCTTCAGGAAGCTACTGTTCTAAGCCTTGGCCTGAGGTACCGCTTTAACGAACTCTTTGATGCTGATGAAAGGAATGAATTCCGAATTATTGAACAACTGGAGCTAAAGCCTCTTAATTCAGCCTTATCTCACCGGTTTAGGCTGGAGCAGCGGTTCAGGGAAAAAGTTAGCCACAGGGCGCGTTATAAATTGGAATTTTCACGCCCCCTAAATAATATTTTCTCTTTTGAAGCCGCTACAGAAGCCATTTATGCGGTTACTGTTCATGAAAAACCTGAAGCAGAACAGCGGTTCTCCATCGGGATTGAAAACAGCTCTTTCAACAACCTGGATCTTGGCCTTACCTTGGAATACAGAATGGAAGATTATGCAAGAAACCTGGCCCACGAATTCTTTATTGCCACAGGATTATCGCTCTCACTTTAATTTCCGGCGATTAAGTATACCTAAGTTATTCTGCTTCGATCTTTTATAAAAACGAAATCCTATAGAAATACTAAACTTTCACGATCATTTCTTCACTTTAACAGCTATGCTTACATTAGTATAGCGGTCATATTTTTTCAGGGGACATTTTGATCTATCTGTACCTTTTTGATTCCGCAGTAAAAAGATCCGGAAATGAAGGTAGACAAAGAAACCGAAGAAAAAGAGATAGAAGAAATTCTTGAAGATGAGAAGGTGCAAAAAGCCCTTTCTGAAACTGATAAGCCAACAAAAAAAACTCCCGGTCAGCGGAAGGAAATCTTCCTCCTAATTGGGTACACCATCCTGATAGTCGTTGTAGCAGGCCTCCTTAACTTCCTGCTTGAAGCAGGTTACCTGCCAATTTCTGAAAAGTATTTTCCTTTGGTGAAAAAATTGATCTTAGGTACCATTCTGGTCACTGCTGTATTATTTCTGAATAGTCTTCTAAGAAAAATTGTAAACAGAAAAGTAGATGACAGGGCGAGCGCCTACAATTTTAAAAGCCTTATCAATTTTATAAGCTTTGCACTTATCACCCTGGTGGTCATCTCGCTGGTCTTTTCCAATTGGTACGCTACCTTAGTCTCTTTTGGAGTTGTATCATTGATTCTGGGTTTGGCTTTACAAAATCCGTTAACAAGCCTGTTTGGCTGGGTTTACCTTCTTCTTCGGAAACCTTATGAAGTTGGTGACAGGATAAAAATCGGCAATGTGTATGGTGATGTGATGAATGTGGGTTATTTTGACACAACGCTGTGGGAATTTAGAGGTGATTATCTCTCTGGCGATCACCCCAGCGGAAGGATAATTAAATATGCTAATTCCAAAATTTTTAGCGAATACGTGGTCAATTACTCCTGGCCACTATTCCCGTTTATATGGAATGAGGTTAAATTTTATGTTTCCTACGATAGTGATTTCGATTTTATATCGCGCGTAGTGACCAATATCGCCGAAGATGAAATAGGAAAAGCAATGATGAGACGGGTTAAGAGGCTGAAAAAAATCCTTGCAGATTCTATGATCCAGGAACTGGAAATCAAAGAGAGACCTTCAGTAATCTTCAATGCCCATACCAATACCTGGATTGAAGTGACCGTGAGGTTCCTGGTGCAGCCAAAGCATTCGGGCCCCACTAAATCCCTGCTGTTCACACATATCATGAAGGAGTTAAAACGGCATCCGGAGAAAGTAATTTTTCCGAATACGAAAAGATAACCGGAAAAATACCTTTCAAAAATGGCATTTTTGACACCTTAGTTATGAGAGCTCTTAATGCACATTCAGACCGTCAAGGAAACAGCTTTTCCTATTAAATTACCTTCCGTTTTTCTCCTTCCCTCCTCCTGCACAAAATTTTCTTTATCTTTTCTCTTCTAAACCTGTCTTTATGACCTTTGTTCAAATTGTCAGCATTCTGGGAATGATCCCGTTGTTCTCCATGAGGACTTTCCTCCCGGCATTCCTTGCTGCGCTTTTTCTAAGATATCCCGAATACTTTCCCGGCATGGGCGATATCGTAGCGCCTGCACAAGATGCTTATATCACCAAAGATTGGGTTCTATTTACTTTGGGAGGATTAAGTCTGCTTGAGATCGTAGGAGATAAAAGCACCGAGATAAGAAATTTTATAAAAGATGCTGAAACTTACCTTAAACCCCTCATCTTTTTTATCATTAACCTCAATTTACTGGACGAATCTTCTGTAAAAGTACTTGATGAAGTGCAGTGGGCAGCTTTTGACCCCCTGTGGATCCTTTTACTTTTCGGAAGTCTTTCAGTTTACTGGCTGTCCGGATTAAGGCGCGATTTTATCACATTTTTGGAAGATATTGATGAAGATGACAATTTCTATCTAAGCCGCATAAGCAGCTGGCTGGAAGACAGCCTGGTCCTCTTCGGATTTTTACTGCTTATCTGGCTCGGCCTGGTCATGGTCGCAATTTATGTGTCAGCCATAGCGCTGTTTATTTTTGTAAAGAAAAGAACCGAACGCAAACTGGAAAAACAAAAACAAGCCTGTCCTAATTGCGGGGAAATGAACCTGCCTTTTGCCGTAAAATGCTACAACTGCAAAACTCCGCAGCCTAAGGTGCACAAAATTGGTATTTTTGGTCAGCGAAAAGAAGACCTGGTCTCCAACCTTGAAAAACATCGGCTCCACCTTGCCTCCCATCGCAAATGCCCGGATTGTGGCAACAAATTGAACAGTATCAAACTTTTTCAGGAATGCGGGAGTTGCGGCTCCACCCTGTTTGATTCTCCAACTCCGGCAGAATATATAAATTATCAAGATAAAAGGTTCTATAAACTCACGGGGCTTTCCTTTCTCCTGGGGTTTATTCCCATTATCGGTTTTGTGGTAAGCGCAGTACTCGCAAATGTCTATTTATTCTCTCCATACAGGAGGTATATTCCAAAAGGCAAATCTTTTTTCACCAAACTCTGGATCAAATTTCTCACTTTGCTGTTTTTTATCTTCGGAATTGCTTTAGGGTTCATTGCCGCACCGGTTTACATCATCTTGAGATACTTCCTCTGGAAAAGGCGTTTTGTTGGGAGAACTTCAGAAAGTGCGAGGAGCTAAGAGATAAAATACTTACTTCAGAAATACCCTGATCTGGTTCAGGAAAATCCAGATCCAAAATGCCATTTTTGACATCCTCATAAACCCTGTCTGTTTCCGAAGGAAACATTTGCTTCAATCTCTATTTTGAAGTATATTATGAACTTAAGAAATTGACTTAAATTTTAATCATTTATTCTCATGAAAAGAACACTTACGATACTCTTATTTCTCATCACCCATGGCATGATTGCCCAGCAAAATGTGCTTACCCCAGAGGATGTAGCCAAACTGGAATACGTCACAAATGCAATGATGTCTCCAAACGGCGATAGAATAATCTACCAGAAAGTTGTTCCCGAAGATCCTCTTCAAAAGAACGCGGCAGCCAGCACACATCTATACGTTTATGACGTAAAATCGGAAACTTCTACGCCTTTAGTGACAGAATACAGCACCTCAAATTTGAGGTACAGGCCGGGACAGAACAGCATTACTTTTTTGACCCGTCAAAAAGGGGATTCTGCCACCTCCCTTTACGAGATCCCGGTTGGAGGTGGAACACCACAAAAGATCTTTGAATTTGAATCTTCTATTTCATCATACGACTGGCACCCACAGGGGCAAAAACTGGTATTTACCTCCCGGGTTTCGGGAGATGATAAAGCCTCTAAACTACCTTATCAACCCGAGATATATGAAACCAATCTCACTAATTCTTCTGCTTTTGTAGCCGATTTAACCGGGAGCAGCCCAAATAAACTGGAAGTAGAAGGAAATGTAACCGGAGCACAATGGAGCCCCGACGGAAAGCAGCTGGCCGTTAGTGCCGCTCCGTCTTCGCTGGTAGATGATTTTTATACAAGCCAAAAGATCTATATTGTAAATCCGCAAACGCTAAAAGTCTCTTCTGAGGTTACCCATAAGGCCAAATTGGGCGGACTCAAATGGAGCCCGAATTCAGAAAAAATCGCATTTATTGCCGGAAAGGACGAGAACGATCCAATTGACGGGCGCATTTTTGTTGTTGACGCTACAGGCGGCACTCCGCAGATCCTGCAACAGGATTTTGAAGGCATGTTTCACGACTTACACTGGATAGACAATAAAACCCTTGGTTTTCTTGCCAGTGAAGGTGTTTACAGCAGCATTGGCACACTAAAACTAGACGGTAAAATGAAGAAGGTTTACAGTGACAACAACGTAAATATCACCACCTTTTCACAGAATGAGAAAAATGAGATAGCTTTTGTTGGAAATACAGCTCAACACCCCGGAGAACTCTTTCTTCTGAAAAAAAGGAATTCTGATGCCAAAAAACTTACTGATTCAAATCCGTGGTTAAAAGATGAAACTTTTGGAGCGCAGGAGGTTGTTACTTACCGCGCCTCTGATGGTTTGGAAATACAGGGAATTCTTATTCATCCTGTAAATAATTCTGAAAAAAATCCTTTGATCACAGTGGTTCACGGTGGGCCCGAAGCTCATTATGACAATGGCTGGCTTACCAATTACAGCATGCCGGGGCAGGTAGGTGCCGGTGAGGGCTATGCAGTATTTTATCCTAATTACAGAGGAAGTACCGGCCGCGGAGTAGATTTTGCTATTTCCAGCCAGGGAGACCCAGGCGGAAAAGAATTTGATGATATTATTGATGGAATAGATTACCTCATTGAAAATAAACATGTAGATGGAGACAGAGTTGGCGTCACCGGCGGATCTTATGGTGGATATGCTACGGCCTGGATGTCTACCCGTCATACCGATAGGTTTGCTGCAGGCGTAATGTCGGTAGGAATAAGTAACAATATTTCAAAGTGGGGTACCAGTGATATTCCGGAAGAGATGTTTTTGGTACACAGCCGAAAAAGGATTTGGGATGACTACGAGTTCTTTTTAGAACGTAGCCCTATCTTTTATGCAGACCAGGCCGACACCCCTCTTTTGATATTGCACGGAAAAGAAGATACACGTGTAGACCCGGGGCAGTCTTATGAGTTGTACCGCCACATCAAGACCAGGACCGAGACTCCCGTAAGGCTTGTACTTTACCCCGGTGAAGGTCATGGAAACCGAAAAGCTACCGCGAGGTATGACTTCAACCTAAGATTGATGCGTTGGTTTGAGACATTTCTGAAAGAGAAAGGCAACGAGATGCCTGACACTCAACTGGATCTGTCTGAGAGATAGAGATCAAGAGTTCTGGAAGGGGGTGTAAAAGAAGAACCTGCTAAAATCCAGAAGCTTTATGCTGAAAAATATGTCAAAAATGGCATTTTTAGCAAATGTTTTTGACTGGGATCTTCGCTTCACTTCCGGTTTTTTCAATCATAATAGAGGCTGTCTAAAATGCACATTTTAGCCAGCCTCTTTTTATATAGCTGCTTCAGTAATATCAACCTGTTCAATACACGGCTTTGATTATTTCAAAAGCCGCCTCCCACATCACATAAATTTGAAATTACCAACTTAACTCAAAAGGCATCTTTATCTTTGGATAAAATTGTGCCCGTGGAGCTTGTGAAGAAAATAGAAAGTAATAGAACCCTGCAGTACATTATTGGCCTGGGGTGCATTTTCCTTGTTTCCCTTATCTGTTTTTTATTTGTCAACATCATTGGTTATCATGTCGTAGCTCTTATTTTACTATTGGCGGTTTCGGTTCTCGCAATGTTTCTGGAGACCTTTCCCATTGTGATCGTAGCTGTTGTGAGTGCATTGATCTGGAATTTCCTGTTTATTCAGCCCCGTTCTACCTTCAGCATTACCACTCCCGAAGATGCCCTGCTCTTTCTTATGTATTTTGTTATTGCGGTGATGAATGGCGTATTTACATCCAGAATGAGAAAGGTTGAAGCTGTGGCAAGACAGCGAAAAGAAAAAGAAAAGACGCTACAGCTTTACAGCACCATGCTAAATTCTTTATCGCATGAATTGAAGACTCCCATCGCAACAATTATTGGCACTGTAGATACTCTGAAAATGAATTCCGGAGAAATTTCGGAAGACAGTAAAACCGAATTGTACAGCGAAATTGACGTAGCCGGTAACAGGCTTCACAGGCAGGTAAACAACCTTCTAAGCATGAGCCGCCTGGAATCGGACATTTTCAGGCTTCAGCTGGACTGGTACGACATTCAGGACATAATTCACACTGTAATGCTCAATAACCGTAAAGACACTCATGAAATTAACCTGTTAGCTTCCGAAGAAATTCCTTTATTCAGGATTGACGGCCCACTAATTGAACAGGTGGTACACAATATTGTTCACAATGCACTGGAGTACACCCCTGCCGGCTCTGTAATAAATATTTCAGTTACTTTTGAAGGTGGACATTTGATCATTAAAATTTGTGATAATGGCCCCGGATTCCCCGAAGATAAACTGGAGCAGGTGTTCGAGAAGTTTTACAGGCTTCCAAAGACCGCAACGGGAGGAACAGGATTAGGGCTCTCTATTGCAAAAGGTTTTACCAAGGCGCATAACGGAACAATAAAATTGGAAAATTTACCTTCGGGCGGTGCAAAATTCACCATTACAATACCTGCTGAAACTTCGAGATTAACAACGATGCATGATGAATAAAAGCGAAATCCTGATTATTGATGATGAGCCGCAAATACGAAAGCTGCTTAAAATTATTCTTGAAAGTAACGATTACAAAGTCATACAGGCAGCAGATGGTATGGAAGGTTTGCATCTGGCTGCCAATCATTCGCCAGGACTTATAATCTTGGACCTTGGCCTTCCCGACAGGAGCGGACATGAAATTTTACAGGATCTAAGAAATTGGTACGAAAAACCTGTGATCATTCTTTCTGTGCTTGATTCTGAAGAAGATATTGTTAAAGCCCTGGATAATGGTGCGACAGACTATCTTACCAAACCTTTTAGAACGGGTGAACTCTTAGCGAGAATAAGGTCTTCTTTGCGACTTAACCAAAATGTTGAACTGCAACAGAAAATTTGTGCCGACGATTTGGAAATTGATTTAATTACACGAAATGTTTATAAAGACCGGGAGATGGTAAAGCTTACTTCTACCGAATACAATCTTTTAATACTGCTGGCAAAAAACCAGGGCCGGGTCCTTACTCACCAGTACCTGTTAAAAAGTATTTGGGGGCCTGGAGCTCAAACCGAAACGCAGTATTTGAGGGTGTTTATAGCACAATTGCGAAAAAAACTTGAAAAGAACCCCAATCTCCCCAAGCATTTTATCACAGAAAGTGGCGTAGGCTACAGGTTTTTATAATCTTTATAAAATCTTTATACCTATCTCTTAATCTTTACACTCTCCTTATAATATCCAATTTACCTTTGTTGTCTTTTATGGACAACAGAACCCCGGCATATCCAAATAGTAAGATCAACATTCTTCATAGACCACAGGTGACCATGGTTAATCTCGATTTTAAAGGCGATACTACTGGTGGCATTGAGGAATTAATCCATCAAAACCGGAAAAACCTAACACGTTAGATTTGAATTTTTCAAACCTTCAAAAACGGGACAATATTGAAAGACGACTCGGAGTTTTAAAGAAGTTCTCCTTCGCATTAAGTCTCTTCACTGTCTGCTTAATTGTGTTTGACCTGGGTTTTACCCATAGATCTGAAACAGAGCTTTATCTTACCGATTTTTATCTGGTAGCCCTGCTCATTGGAAGTACAACAATTCTGGTGAGGTATGGAATTTCACGAAAGAAATTTCCTCTAAAGGTTCGGTTTTTTGATGGAGCAATCTTTTTGCTAAACATTTTCCTGATCTTTGTAAAGTTCGATCTCTCCCTAAAGCTTCTTCCCTTCCTGGAGTTCTTCAATAACATGGGCTGGTTATATCTTGCCCTGTTCATTTATTTTATTAGAGAGTTTTCGGCTATCAATATCAATTTTAACCGAAAGTTACTCAACCCGGCGCAGCTGTTCATGGCAAGTTTCCTGGGTATGATATTCCTGGGGACTTTACTCTTAATGCTGCCCAAAGCTACCTATGAAGGAATTTCGGCTGTAGACGCTCTTTTCACAGCTACAAGTGCAGTTTGTGTGACCGGTTTGATTGTAGTTGACACCGGCACCTATTTTACGAGCCTGGGACAAACCATTATTCTTATCCTAATCCAGTTCGGGGGCCTGGGCATTATGACCTTTGCAAGTTACTTCTCCTATTTTTTCCGCGGAAAAAGCTCCTATGAGCACCAGATCATGCTGAAGGATATGACTAATTCGGAAAAGATCGGGGAGGTTTTTAGTGTCCTGAAAAAAATTGTTCTGCTCACCCTGGCTATTGAAGCTATTGGGGCACTACTGGTTTTTATAAATTTAGACCCAAACACTGTAAAGGGATTTGTAGATCAGGTTTTCTTTTCCATATTTCACAGTATTTCAGCTTTTTGTAACGCCGGATTTTCAACACTGGAGAACAGCTTGTATGAACCTGAATTTAAATTCAATTACTCGCTCCAGCTAGTAATTGTTACACTGTTCATTTTAGGGGGAATAGGATTTCCTATTCTTTTTAATTTGTATAAATACTTTACCTATTATTTCAAGAACCAGTACGTTAAAATTCAGCACCCGGCTAACTCTGTTTACGTTCCCTGGGTAATTAATATTAATACCCGCATCGTTCTTGTCACTACTTCAATATTGCTGGTGGCAGGAACTGTTTTATTTTACTTTTTTGAATATGATAACACCCTCGAGGAACATTCGGGATTTGGCAAACTGGTAGTTTCCTTTTTTGGAGCCGCTACTCCAAGAACAGCCGGATTTAATTCGGTGGACATGACTGCTCTCAACTTCTCTACACTCATGATCATTCTTATTCTCATGTGGATAGGGGCATCTCCAAGTTCTACAGGAGGTGGAATTAAAACAAGCACTTTTGCTCTTGCTACGCTCAACTTTATGAGCCTGGCACGTGGCAAGGACAGAGTAGAAGTGTTTAGAAGACAGATATCTGACATATCTATAAGACGGGCTTTTGCTATTATTTCCCTTTCCCTTTTGGTCATAGGAACAGCCATTTTTTTAATTGCATCCTTTGATCAGGAAAAAACGCTGTTAAGCATTGCCTTTGAGTGTTTCTCGGCGTACAGTACTGTGGGTTTAAGCATTGGAATAACGTCGCAGTTGAGTGAGGCCTCAAAAATGGTAATAATTGCTACCATGTTTATTGGGCGGGTGAGTATGTTATCCATCTTAATTGCCCTTTTAAGAAGGGTGAAATATCTAAATTATAAGTATCCGCAGGAGGATATACTAATGAACTAAACTTATGAAATATATAATAGTTGGATTGGGAAATTTTGGAGCTTCCCTTGCCGAAAAGCTTACCAAAATGGGCAATGAGGTAATTGGAGTAGACATGAACATGAGCAAGGTTGAAGCTATTAAAGACAAGATCACTCATGCTGTTAATCTGGACTCCACAGATATTACTGCAGTCTCGAGTCTACCCCTTAGTGATACTGATATTGTAATTGTAGGAATTGGGGAAGACAAAGGTTCAAATATCATGGCTACTGCCTTGATGAAGCAATTACATGTGAAAAGATTAATAAGCAGGGCAGTATCCCCGCTTCAGGAAATGGTGCTCGAAGCTATGGGCGTAGATGAAATCATACACCCCGAAGAAGAAACCGCTGAAAGGTGGGCAAAAAAACTCAATCTACATGGGGTGTTAGATTCATTTGAAGTCAACCGCGACTACAGTATTATAGAAACTGAGATCCCTGCCGAATTTGATGGAAGAACTCTCGAGGAAATAGGCCTTAAGAGAAAATATGATATTATTGTTCTAACCACAATCAAGATCACCCGAGAGAAGAACGAGCTAGGAACAAACCGGGATGTCTCGAATGTACAGGGAGTAGCTTCGGCAAAAACTGTTTTGCACAAACACGATATCATGGTGCTCTACGGACACAATAAGAATTTGAAAAAATTACTCAAAGACCAGGAAAAGTACTAATAAAGACAGGAATGCCGGAAACTCTGTGTTCCCGGCATTCCTGTCTTTATTATTTTCTAGTTTCTATTATTCCCAATCGGGCATAGCGGCGTTTTCTATAAGCACCTCCCTATCGTCATCATCCCCTGTACTACTACCAGTATTTACCGGCATGGTGTATATATCTTTGGGTGATAAATCATCGTTTGAGGTATTTACAAAAATCACTTCAGCTTCATTAGGAGAAAATCTTGGATCAAGGTCATTAGTTCCATCGGGTTTTTCTACTGAAAGATTTTGAAATTGCCTGGTTGAAAAATCATATATAAACAAGTCTGAATCGAGTCTCCGGTAGGAATCGTTTCTATAACCTGAACTGTCATAGGTATAAAGTAACTTGTTGCCCTGCAAAGAAAGATCCAAACCTCCCAGAGCCCCTTCAACATTATTCAAGATCATCTCCTGAATTTCCCCTTCGAAATTAATAGTAAATAGATCTGCATCATAGCCATTACTGTTGTTGGTAATCAAGGCTATCGTTCCATTATCTTCACTTACATCTACTTCTGTTATAAAATCGCCATTTTGTGTTTCATATATTAAAGTGGTACCTCCACCCACAGAATTTATCTTGTAGAGCTTTCCAAAATTCGGATAGACCAGTGCTGCTCCATCATCGGCCCAGGAGAAATCAATCAGATTTAGATTAAAACCATTCACCGGAATATTTGAAGTGATACGTTTTTGTTGAGAACCATCGGGATTCATGGTAAATAGATGGGTCTGCCCGTTAACAACCCTTAAAAAGGCAATTTTATTCACGGAATTATTCTTACGAGGTCTAAAGCTGTTTTGATCTGATGAAGTTAAACGAAACTCCTCTCCTTCAGAATTCCGGGAAAAGATCACATTATTACCATTGATAAGGCGTGTAAACAGGACCCTGCTTTCAGGTACATTTCTGGTTTTAAAGGAATACAAAGAACTCAGAACAGGGTCGTTTATACTATCAGAAACTTTTACCTGCCAAAAATACCTGTAGCCAGAATTAAGGCCTTCCACGGTATAGGTAGTATCTTTAATATTTGAATATGTCAACACTTCATCATTCACGTTGTTCCACAACTCCAGCTCGTAAGTCAATTCATCATCTTCAGGGTCTGAGGAGTTCCACACAAATTCTGCGGTCATGTCAACTTCTTCAGCATTATCTTCGGGAGAAAGCAGTTGTGGCGTGGATGGTTGTTTATTATTTGCACCCGATTTCAATAATTCGAAAGCTACATTTGAAGTAGCACCTTCGGTTACCGTAACTGCCTCAAAAGCAGTAGTGTAATCTTCAACTTCAGCCTTGACAGAATATTGATCAACAAGAACATCTTCAATAACAAATTCTCCATTTTCATCTGTAAAGACTGTACTTGAAGCAGGGCTGGTCGTAATTTTGACATTTTCGAGAGGTTCATTACTAGTACGTTCAACTACTTTCCCAGATATACCACCTGTTAAAGATTCCCCGACTGTATCTTCAGAACAACCTATTAGGAAGAATAAACCTGCAATTGTAATATATTTTAAGAATGTCTTCATAAGTTCTACAAGTTCAAATCAATTAAAAGTAAATATTTAGGCCTAAACCAAAATTGAAGTAGTGATCATCTCTTTTTCCATGGACAAAATTATCCAGCTTATCATTTGTAATAAGATTATGTTCAGCAAAAATTTGTGCACCCAACCTGGAATTAAATAAGTATCGCAATCCGCCCCCATATTGAAATTTAAAAAAGTTGGATTCAAGGTTCTCCTCATCAGTGGCTAGATCCGGATTCCCCAGCTCCATAAGAAATCCGGGGCCTCCGTATACAAAAGGAGCAAAATCATCTTTTGGCAAAAAGTTAAATCTCGCATTAATATCTACTCCCGCAAACTCTCCTTTAAATTGCCTGCCATTATCGAGGCTGATGTAATTTAAATTTCCACCTATACTTAGGTTCGGAAAAAGCCTTTTTTGATATCCAATCCGTGCAAAATAACCAGGTTCTTTATTTGAATAGTCGCCATCCATTAAAGATAAACCACCTGAAAAACTTAAGTTATTCTCTGGCACATCTTCAATAAGTAACCTGTCATACAAGCCCATGTCTTCCTCTGCCTTTTTTTCGGCCACGTAATTATCTACCAGTTGCTGGTTTACCTCCCTACCTCCCTGGGCAGCCCACAAGCGATCTTTAACCCCTTCAAGAATAAGATCTCTTACAGCTTTTTCTATTGCGTCCTGTACTGCTAATTGTACTGGCTCGTTCTGAGTTATTCCTGTTTCTGCTTCAAGCAATCTCTGGAACTTCACAAATCTAAAGAAACTACCATCCAGGCCTTGAGAAAGTATGGTCTTTGAAACATATACAGTTTTGAGGATTTCTCCTGTATTTGTTGAAACAGCTCTTAAGTAAACTGTAATTCTATCCTGCCTGTATTTAGCTGAACCTCCCAGACCAAAATATCTTGCTCCTATTCCACCGGTAAGAATGTTTGTATCATAGGAAATGATACCTCCTTCAAGAATAAGACCTGCATAAAGTAAAGCTGGTAAAGGTGGTTCATTAGGATTCAGGTTTTTAATATATTCCTGCTTGGTATTTCTTATAATATTTCTTTCGGTAGAAAGGTTGCTTAAATTCTCTCTCTCAATAGGAATAAACCATCCGGAATCTTCCAGAGCTTTGATTAAAATAGTAGTCGCGCCCTGGGTTACGGCTGTACTAAAAGTAGAGCCATTTTCTACGGCTTTGTATTGCCCCGTTTGGTCACTAAAGTTATAGACAGCTACTTCAACAGGATCATTAGCCGGAGGCAAGCTGGTTAAAAGATGGGAATTTGTAGATTTCTCCCCCGGTCGGGCCGGATCATTATTAAATGGTTGATTGAAGTATGCCCCGCAAGAGCTTAGAGTGCTAATTGCAAAAAATAGCACTACCTGGTAGGTCTTGTTCATAAAGCTTAATTATTTGGGATAACTATTTGTGATTCTTCCCCCGTCGAGGTGTCTAAAATATTTATTACCAACCCCTCCAGGGTTTCATATATTTCGATGCTTAAAGATCCATAAGTAAAGGTTCCTTCCTCATCAAACTGAAACCCGTCTAACTGTTCCCGTAAGAGGGATCGTGAAATTTGTGTTAGGATCTGTCGGTTTATATCTTTTCCTAACCTGTCGAGTTCAGATTCCTGTTGAGCCTGATTTCCGGGAGCTTTTAATTGATTTTGCGCGGTAGCAGACGCCAACATCCAACTATAGTTAAGATAATTACCCCCAAACGCAGGATTGGTAGGTTGATAAGTGAGTTGTTGACATTGAACGTTTAAGCCGAAAAAAAATAAACAGCTGAGTAAAAGTAATTTTTTCATCAAATTTAATAGTGTTTAAAATTATTGGCCTGCTGTTCCAGTCTCTGTATTTGAGCTAATACACGAGCCAGTGTTACGTTGGCCATTTGCTTGAGGTATTCTTTTTTAGGTTGGGCAAAGAACCGCATCACAAGTTGATCTCCCACATTCACAGAAATACGCGTCATTCTACCCCTTCCCGGCACTTCTTCAATTTCAATATTCTGGGGACTCACAATTTCCCGATTATAGTATTCTGAATAAAAATAACGGTAAAAGTCGCGACCTGCCTTTGTAATAGTGTTTTCTATCACGAGACCGTTAACAATTATACCATCCTGGGGTTTTGCCTGATCCTGTGGAAGCGCTATTACCTGCCTCTCCTGTTCCTTTATCTCCTGAATAGATTCTTCCGTGATTTTAAATTCCAGCCTGTCTTTCCCTACTGGTTTATCATCCTGATCGTAAATCATAAGAAGAATAATAATTCCCCCTTCATCACTCCTGTTGACTTGTGTTGAGGAAAGAATAACTTTTTGATTTGGCTCTAAATAGAAGCGACTTCCCTGGCTGGATTTCGTGGCGTTTCCAGACCCATCTTTTTTGAAGAGTGTGAAATCGTATCTTAAATTTCGTCCGGCGGGAGTCACATTTTCAGCAGTTGCGCTAAAATTTAAAAATTCACCTCTGTCTTCTACTTTAATATTAGCTACAATTTCTTTATTGTAAAACTGCGAAAAACAACTACCAGAAAGAAGAAGTGCCACAGACACTATAAACATCTTTACAATATTTGTTTTTCCAATTCTCATATTAATTATAACTTCTAATTATTAGTGAAGGCGTGGCATCGGTTTGTATGAACTTTAAGGATTGAGTAAGATCGTTAGCCCCATTTCTCTCAAAAACCTTGTCGTCACCCCTTTGCTCAAGTTCAAGTGAGATATTTGTGCCTGCATCGTTCACATAGTCCCTAATTTGATTGTTATTCCCTTCCTGAAGAAGCTTAGCTATAGCTGTATTAGCTATATAATCAAGTTTAGTGTAATTATACCTGCCATTCTGAGTTAGTGCAATTTCACTTGAAGTTGTTTGAGTTCGAATCTCAGCTTGATTATACTCCCCAATTTGCTTCAAAGCCACAGCATTTCCCTGTACAGTATTGAAGTTGGGTTGGGTTATAGATATCCCGCCTATCAAACCATTCAAATTGGCCTCCAGTACCTTCTGATCGACTTCTTCTTCATTAATGTAAGTCTGCGCTAAAACTCCAGAGCTCATAGACAGCAGAAAGCAGGACAAAATCATTTTTATAAAAACATGAACTCTCATAATAATAAATTTATCAAAATTTTATGAAAAAAGTAAACAGAAGGAAAAACATTCCTTCTGTTTACCTATAAAACACAATTATTAGTTACAGTTTCCTGTTGCACAAGGATCACTAACAGTGATAGGATCAACATAATCAGGGTTAGGAATATCCAATTGAGGTCCAAAAGAACAACCAAGGAAAGAACCTCCACCTGGACCAGCCTGGAATATATTTGCAGAGTTACCATTACCGTTTTGGTAAAGATCAGCATACTGACCGTCAGTTTGGTTGATTAACCCATGGTTCTCACTTCCTGTTTGTTGAGTGATGGCATAGTTATCATCATTCCATTGGTAGGCAGCCAACTTGTTACTATGACCATCCTGCTCTGAAGTTATATAGTTATCGTCACCCCATTGCTTCTGGTAAGCTTTATTCCCTTCTCCATCCTGATCTATAATGGCTTCGTTGCCATCACCGAATTGAAATTGTTTTGCATAGTTGTCTGACTCTGCAGGAGGCCAAGGACCATTATTACTATCAAAATCTTGTGTGATGGAAGCTGTATTGTTATCTCCATCCTGCCATTGTTCAGCATAGTTAGAATCATAATCAAAATACCATTCACCTCCTTCTTGTGAAATAGTAGCATTATTGCCTTCACCATCTTGGGATTGATATGCATCTGCATTATAAGAATTCAGTTGTTCAATAGTTGCCACGTTGACAGCACTGCCAGCCCCTTCTGCAGTTTGAGTTTGGTAAGCATCGTTATATGCTCCTTCCTGAGTAGTATAGGCTTCATTACTTCCACCATTTCCATCTTGTACTACTTTAGCCTCATTACTATCTCCATCTTGCTCTACATCAGCCAAATGACCATCTGCCGCAAACAACCTAGTAGAGGTTTGAGTAATTTGTACAGCGTTGTCATCCCCATCCTGATCGGTGGCAGCATCATTATTGTCATGATCCTGGCTAATCATAGCACTGTTGTCATCGCCGTTTTGCAGGGCATAGGCAAAGTTGTCTTCGCTCAAGCTGGTTGAAGGAACAGCAAATTCTTGGGCGTAATCTCCTGCTCCCTGGGTAATATTAACTCTGTTTCCATCAGAATGACCGTAACCTGTGCCTTGTTCACTCAAGGCATTATTACGCAGCCCACTTTGAATTAAACTTGTTTCATTTTGCCCTCCTTGTTGAATTGCTTCTGCGACATTATCGTCGGCAAAACTCTGGCCCAAGCCATAAAACCCATTAGGTCCTGCCTGGCTGATAGAAGCTTCATTGTTGTCGTTCCCGAGATCATTGTACTGGGTAACTCTGGCTGAGTTTCTTTCACCAACCTGATTTACTTGTAGACGTTGGTCAGTTCCCCATTGGTCGGTTTCCACAGTATTTGCATTAGGAGATTGTGCCAAATTAGGGTTCACAACCTGGCTGGCAGTTGGGGTGGTTGGCGAAACCTGAGCAAATGTTACTGCCCCAATCATTAGCGCTGCTGCGCTTAACATAACTTTTTTCATAATAAATAAATTAAAGGTTAATTAATAAAGGTTAATTTTTATATGTTAAAAAATTCACATTCAAGCATTTCTGTCCAGGGTAATGACATGGAATTACCATTAATAGATTATAAAACGTTAAGGGGGGATTGTAGAAATTCAAATAAAAGAACTTCAAATTAGAGAAGGAAGGGAGAACCTCACGGGCTTTACATCTCTAACACTAAAGCTAATGTACAAAAAGAGCTGTCTCTCTCAACAGTCTGAAAATTAAATCGATGAACTACACTACCCACTTTTAGGTATTGTCAATTCAAATTGACCATCCTCCCAAACATTTCCTAAAAGGTTAAACTTGTGTTAAGACCAAAACGGAATATTGTTGGGAGGAAAATTCTTACTTCTATCAAAATTTTTCACCTCAAAAAGGGGAATATTTCCACACTTTTATATTACAGGCCCCCCTTATTTAATTATGCCAAAAAAACAATGACCTTAACAGAAGAAGTTACAGATAACATTTTCTTATGATAAAAGACAGCGAAAATCATATCATTCTATTATAAATCAAGTATTTATAAAAATATTATATTAATTATTCTGAAAGCACAATTTTAAAATCAACTACTCAGAAGATTACTATAGGGTAGGTTTTGACTTTGCGACAGGAAAGATTAATGGTTATGTAGTAGATGATTTTACTCCAAACGCTATACATAACCTGTTCTGGGACTTTCCAGCCAGGAAATTGAAAATCCAAACCTCTATCCATTGGAGGTGATTTTAATGTTTCTTTTCAAAGCTTTGGAGAACCCTTTTTTTATTCAATCCCGGATTGGCTGAACCTTTCCATAAGACACCACCTGAAAATTAAAAAAGTCCGCAGCTTTCGCTGCAGACTTTCTCCTATAAGTGACCCCGGAAGATGAGCTTCGCTGTTCCTCTAGCGTTTATTCCTGTAAATAAGAAACCACACGGAGTCGCTATGGTTCTTTAGTCCATTCTGAATTTACTCTAGATGAAATACAGAGAGAATGAAATGCTCTCCTCTCTCTATCAATGCTTTTTCTTTTTCTAAATCTTGTGTTGGAATAAGTTATAAATTATCGTCACTTGTCATCTTCATACCGGCACTTCCGCATATTCCAACAAGTCTGTTATGTTCTTTATGGGCTTATTAGAACCTGGTAATTTAATCCCGTCAGCACTTACAGCGTCATGATCCATATTATTTAGATAACTGTTGAAATCGCCTTTTACAAGCCCTATCAATGTTTCAGCCACTAACATACTTCCTACATGACCCAAAGAATTTCCTTCAGCCTGGACTTTTCCCTCCTGTAGAATATAGTACCACAGTGGTGTTCTTGCCGTAAAACCTGAATCATATAGCACACATTGCTGATCTGGGTTCAAACCTTCTACCAGTTCTTTATGTTTCATAGGTTCAATTCTCATTGCCTGTGCAATAGCCTGTCCGCTGGGAATGCTTAGTAAATATCCTCTAAGAAGGTTTCTTTGACTTAAGCTTGCTAGAATAGATGGCGGTGGAGGTGTGTCTACGGGGCTAAGATCAAATAAGCCTTTTGCAATGAAAGGGCTGATTTTTCTAGCTACATTTTTTGGTGTGCTGCCATTTATACCTGTAAAGTTGGACCATTTGATCACGTTTTCCGGCTTCAATTCACCTTCGGGTTCTTTAATTAATTTTCCCATGGAAGGACCGAGCAATTCCATGATATTTTTGTTCGTTTGATCATTTAGGGTGTAGAAAGGTCGAATCATCGCATGGCCAAAACGGAATCCCGCAACTGAGAATTCAAGAGGCATAAAAGGCCTGCTGGTATTAAAGAAGAAGGGACCATTGTACAATACATTTGATACAACACTGGGCAAACACACCTGTTTCAAATAATCATTGATCACAATGTATTGATACGCCCAACGGGTGAGCTGCCTCGCCTGGCAATAAGTCTCCTGATTAGAATTCCCAGGCTCCAAAACATCACTTATTTTGTTGAAAGTCCTAATAAATGCTGCATGAAGCTGACTCACAATTAGATTTTCATCATTTCTGGCATCGGCTATTCTAGCCCGGTACGACACTTTCTTATTCTCTCCTGTATTATCTTCAACTTTATATCTTCTAAGATCAACATAATCTTGCTCACTATCGTTAATAAAAAGTTTAAGGCTCGTATTATGATACAGGTCATCAGCCTCTGCAGTATATAAAGAATTAAAGCTGGGACCTTCTCCGAAAAGACTATCAAGATCGAGTTGAGGCCTGCGACCATTTCGAATATTATTCATGACATCTTCCGGTTTTTTTGGATAGACTGTCTTAACATCTTCAATAGAGCTGAAATTCGTCTCTCTGTCTGTCCTTGCTGTAATATCATGATCGATAAACTGCCCGAGATAAGTGTATATTGAAGGAATCGTGGAATCATGTTCGGGTTGACGATCTTGAGGTGTTCCATTGTCCGCCATTATTTTTCCGAGTTCCTGAAGATAATGGATTGTATCCGGCCCCTTTGCTAAAAGATGATGTTCGCAACCGCACAAATACTCAAACATATATCCAAAGGGAGTATCATACAAGATTTCAGAATCGCTGCGCTCCCCTACAAAATGTGATAAATTTGAAATCATAGTATAATTATTTTGAGATTGATTAAAAGGCTAATCTGTATTTAAGATGTAAGGTAAGCCTGGTTCTCTAATTCCCAGTTGAGTATTGAGTGTAAGTAGGTTTTGGATGAGCGAAAGTAGAGGAAAGAGAAGAGAAAATTCTATTCTATAATTACACAAAGGCTTCTACATGAAAGAGGTTAGAAAAAATATCTAAACTTCTTTTTTATTATTTCATAAATCTTCTTGCTTTAAAGGAAGGGTTCAAAAACTTCCTCTCATTTAAAATCTCTAAAAATATTTAATGATTAGGAAAAGGATTGTGCCCGCCCAAAGTCTGAATAAAAACCAACTTCTGTAAACTTGAACCAAAAAAAAAGCTGCCTCACCTTGATCTGGTAAGACAGCCTCTTTCAACAATCAACTTCAACTTTTATTACAGCACCAACAAAGGCGCAATAATACCAACACTTAACCTACCTGTATCTTTATCAATGGACGAAAATTTATTCTCTGAAAAACCAGAATAGTCATATTTTCTAGCCACATATCCCACATATAATTTTAAATTTAAATCATCGAAAGGAAAATATTGTACGGTAGGAATTAATCCAAAAGTAGTCACTAATCTCTCAGAATCGCCATCAATCTTAGCATAGGTGTTATTTGTCATAACAGTTAAGAGTAAGTTTATCTTAGGCTGAATTTGGTATTCTGCTCTCAACCAGTGTTCAATATACTTTACATCTTCTGCCGGAGCCTGAAAACCTGTAGCTATTATTTCCGAAGCAATTCCTTTATTATCTAAGGCTTCCATACTGTACTGAAAGTCGTACATAAGCGTGAAGTTATTTGACTTGAATTTGTTACCAAGTACAAAATAGTTCATTCCCTTGTCTTCAGCTTCATTAAAGAAACTGTAACTATAAGCAGTTTCTACTTTCCCATTAAATAATTTTCCTCTCCAGGAGGTGACCACTGCCAAAGGCAATTTTGAGGGTGTTAATCCGGAAGTATCGTACCCCTCATATTGAACATCAAAAGATTTGGTTCTGGTATTTAAAGCTTGCAAACCAAAGGTGTTTTTTCCATCTTTCAAAGTGTGAGAAAGACCTGCACCTATTAAGTAATTATCTGCATATTCAATTAGGTCATTATATTCTAAAATGTCTATGGGATTAAAATCCAGCTCCATTCCACCCCAGTCGGCAGATTGCTTACCTACGGTAAGTTTGGTTTGAGGTGAAAGTGCGAAAACCAGGTAAGCGAGATCTGTTGATCTACTCATATTATCCAGATCACCTACTCTATGTTCTCTGGTATATCTATCCCGAAATCTAAAACTTACCTTTTCATGTATTTTACCTTTAACCTCCAACCGAAATTGATTGGCAGAAAAATTTGAACCTGTGTATTCTCCATCCTCAAATCTATTATCAAAGGCCAGGCGAGTATTAAAGATAACATCAACGTCTTTCAATAAAGACTGCTTTTTGGTGGGAATTATTGATTCATATTCCAGGTCTGATTTATTTTCCTGGTTTTGCGCAATTGCTAAAACTGGCAATAGCATAACAACGAAGTAAACAATATATTTTTTCATTTTTTATTTCTATTTTAAAATTAGAGTATAAGGAACCCCAGAAGGAATCCTACTGACACAGCAACGATGGTAGACGCAAATCCGGGAAGGTTAAAACTGTGATTAATCACGTACTTTCCAATTTTGGTACTTCCTGTCCTGTCAAAATTGATGGCTGCCAACAAAGTTGGATAGCCGGGTAAAACGTAGAAACTATTTACGGTAGGGAAAGAAGCTATCAGGACTAGAGGAGATAAGCCTAAACTAATCCCCAGTGGCACCAGTGTCCTTACGGTAGCTGCCTGGCTAAACATGATAATTCCTAAAGCAAATAAAGCAATGGCGAAAGTCCATGGATACGCATTTACTACACTACCCAAAGATTCTTTGATGATTTCTGAATTGTTTTGCATGAAAGTGGAAGCCATCCACACGACTCCAAAAACTGATATCGTCGCCGATGCCATAGAACTAAACAGACTAACCTGAGTAACAGTCACCGCACTGGTTTTTGTAAGCAACATCATTGCTGCAGAAGCAGAGAGTGTGATAAGACATATAACAGTAACCATCGAAATAGTACCATCACCCTTTACTACTAAATCACCTTCTCCGGGACCAAAATTTGGCAACAAATCTGGAAAAGCCCCGGCCAGTACAATAAGTAGAATTGCCACACTAAAAACCAGAACAGAGGTTTTAGCTCCCGCTTTGACCTTTTTCTCACTACCTTTTGGACTGCTTTCAATACTCGCTGCAAACTCAGGATTTTTCATTTTTTCCAAAAAGACAGGATCTTCATTCAGCTCTAACCCTTTTTTTCTTACAACGAAACAAGCGGCCAGAGTCCCTAATAAGCCCGCCGGAATAGAGATCATCATGACGTCAAAAAGCGCCCCCGGATAACCTAAAATCACTACAAGAGCAGCAGTACATGCACTAATGGGACTCCCGGTAAGGGCTATGTGAGATGCAATAACAGAAGCACTTAGTGGACGTTCCGGGCGTATCCTTTTTTTGGTGGCTACTTCAGAGATAATCGGTAGTATGGAATACACTATATGAGAAGTTCCTGCAAACAGACATAACACGTAAGTCGCAAAAGGAGCAATGAAAGTCACGTTTGAGGGATTATTTCTAATCACCTTTTCGGCTAAACCAACTAAATAATCCAGGCCTCCTGATGCCTGAAGCGTTGCGGCAGTGGTTACAATAGCGATTATAATTAGCATCACATCCAAAGGAGGGCTGCTGGGTTTCATATGGAAACCAAAAACAAAAATCACTAGTCCAAAGATTCCCATTACTCCAAGACCAATCCCTTTCATTTGAGATCCAATAAGGATCATCACTATAAGAACGGCGAATTCAATCCAAAACATAAGCTTAGAAATTTAGTTGACCTCAGTCACGATTAAGCATAAAGTCTCTAACGAGGCTGTCTAAAAGCCTTATTTAATTCAACCTGAAATCATTACAGGTTCTAATAAAAACTGGGAAATCTGATTCTTTGGATTCTGAAATGACCTCAGAAAGATTTTCCTATAGCTCTTTAGACAGCCATGTATTCTGAAGATTTACTGTTAATATTTGAAGAAGTTGTTTTGAATTGAAGTGCGATTACTGGTCTCCATTAAAGAAAGCATGAGTAAAATTCTCGCTTTCTGAGGATTAAGATCATCGGCTACAACAAATCCAAGCGCTGCATCATCTACTTCATTGTAAAGCGTAGTTCTACCAGCTCCTGTTCTGTTTGACCGGCAAACAACTATTCCTTCTTTAGAAGCTCTTTCAAGAGCCTTACCTACGGGTGCATTAAAGTTCCCATTGCCCATGCCGGCATATACTATTCCTTTCACTTTAGTTTTAATGAGTGCATCAACAGGAACCGGACTGGCGTCTGCATAACCATATATGATCTCAACCTGAGGTAGAGAAGTCGCCTTACTCACATCAAATTTTTGAGAAGGATTACGAGTGGATTGATAGTAAAAATTTACTTTCCCGTCGTATATCAAACCTATTGGTCCAAAATTGCGTGACTGGAAAGTCGAAGTACTGGTAGTGACTGTTTTTGTTACATCTCTGGCGTCAAATACAAGTCCATTCATCGCTACCAAAACCCCTTTCCCCTGGCTAGCAGGATCTGCGGCAACCATTACTGCATCTAAAAGGTTTTTATTTCCATCCTGACTCATTGCTGTAGAAGGACGCATTGCACCAACCAGGACAACAGGTTTGTCAAACATTACAGTTAGATCCAGAAATGTACCTGTTTCTTCCATGGTGTCAGTTCCATGAGTGATCACAACAGCATCGGCAGAATTTTCTTCAAAGATCTTATTTATCCTTTTGGCCAGTTTCAACCAGACTTCAACGCTCATATCCTGGCTGCCGATTTGTGCAATTTGCTCTCCACTAACTTTAGCAAGTTCATGAATTTGAGGTACAGCGTTTAATAAAATATCAACGGGAACTGTCCCTGCTGTATAAGCAGCTTTAGTTTCAGATTCTCCCGCGCCGGCAATGGTGCCTCCGGTTGCAAGGATGGTAACTCTCGGTAACTTCTCTGTGTTACGTGTATTTGTTTGAGCTTGCATTTGTAAAGTCAAAGCAAAAACGAATAGCATTAAAATTCTCTTTTTTATTCTAAGGGTTTTCATAATTATTTAATTTTAAGTTGTTAGGGGTTGTTTAAGCATTTATAAATTGAGGGTTAATTAAATTTTCTAATGAGTAGATCTCATCCCACTTAAACTGAGAAATCAGCTTACGTTCAAGGACTACGATATCGTGAACACTTTTTCCGGTTTTGAGAGCTTCCCCGGCGATACTGGCACTTTCTTCATACCCTAGAATCGGGTTAAGTTGAGTCACTATTCCAATACTATTCATAACCATATTGAAACAATGTTCTGTATTGGCAGTAATACCGTCAATACATTTAACCACCAGGCTTTCAATGGCATTTCCTAAATAGTCTAATGAAGTGAAAAGCGCAAAAGCAATGACAGGCTCCATTACATTAAGTTGTAGTTGCCCCGCCTCTGCAGCCATAGTCACTGTTAAATCCTGGCCAATCACGTAGAAACAAGTTTGATTGACTACTTCAGGAATAACAGGGTTTACCTTGCCTGGCATGATGGAAGAGCCAGGTTGCCGGGCTGGCAGGTTAATTTCATTAAATCCTGTTCTCGGCCCGGAGCTTAACAGTCTTAAATCATTACATATCTTAGAAATCTTGACTGCAGTTCTTTTTAGAGTACCCATTATTTGAACATATGCCCCTGTGTCCACAGTGGCTTCAACTAAATCTGGTGACAATGTGAGGGGAATACCAACTTCTTTCTGAAGATATTCCAGACACTTCTCAGCATAACCATAGGGAGTATTCACTTTTGTTCCTATAGCTGTAGCTCCCATATTAATTTCTAATAGAAGTTGTTGTGCTTCTTTAAGTCGCTTCACATCCTCTCCAATTGTAGTTGCGTAAGCGTGAAATTCCTGTCCCAAGGTCATAGGTACTGCATCCTGTAGCTGCGTACGCCCCATTTTGAGAACTGTCTTAAATTCTTCTTCTTTTTTTGAAAAGGCAGTTTCGAGGCTCTCCAGCTTAGTAATAAAGCTTTCCATCTTTAGATACAACGCTATTCGAAAAGCAGTTGGATAAGCGTCGTTGGTAGATTGAGAGCAGTTAACGTGATTATTTGGATGCAAAAACTGATACTCTCCCTTTTGATGACCTAAATATTCGAGGCCAATATTGGCAATTACTTCGTTAGCATTCATATTTACAGAAGTTCCTGCACCTCCCTGAATCAAATCACTCACAAACTCCTTATCGTATTTCCCCAAAACAAGTTGGTCTGCTCCATAACATATCGCTTCAGTTATTTCAGGATCCAAAACACCACAATCCCGGTTTGCCAGGGCAGCAGATTTTTTGACAAAACCAAAGGCTTTTATTAGTAGAGGTTCTTTTGATATGGATAATCCTGTTATGTTAAAATTTTCTAAAGCTCTGAATGTTTGAATTCCGTAGTAAACATCATTTGGAATGGACAATTCACCCAAAAAATCATGTTCTTTTCTTGTAGCCTTCATAGCATATATTTGTTAAAATTATACGTATAAAGTTAAGATGTAAGTGAAGATGATTGTTAGAAAAGCCTGTCAAGTATTCTACTAAAAAAAAAGAATTAAACCTTTTTATGTTGTCTGAGATATTACCTTTGTAAGTTAGAAATATCACTTTTCATGAATAAGGACTATCTTAACCTTGAACTATTCAATACTCTGTCATTAGAAGAAAAAGAGCTTTTAAAAAAGCACTGTACGGTCGTAAGTTTTGACGAGACAGAAGTTCTTTTCAAACAAGGAAGTTTTGCAGTTAACTGTTATCTCTTTTTGGATGGAATAGGCAAGGTTGTTTATAGCAACAAGGGAAGAAAGAGGATTGTGAAATTATTGCATGCAAATGATATAGTAGGATTAGACTATATTTTCACAACAGAGAATTACCCCTACAGCGTTTACACCATAACTAAATGCGAAACACTCGTTATACAACCCGGCTTTATAAAGAAGATGTTCCTGGCAAATCCTGTTTTTGGGATGGAGTTATCTAAAAGATTAAACCGTACTTTATCAAATACTATCTCCTGGTTAATAAATCTTGATTTTAAAAACATTGAGGGCGCGGTTGCCATGTTTCTAATGACCTATTATGGCTACACGACTAAGAACAAAACTCTCTTCTTATCTAGAATAGAAATTGCTGATATCATTGGCTATTCAAGAGAAAGTGTAATACTCACTCTCAAATCCTTCGCAGAAAGGGGCTACATTAAAACAGCAGGAAAATCAATCACAATCCTGGAACCCGAAAAATTAGAAGAAATAATCAGGTTAAGCTGAAGCTTCTTATAAAAGGTGTACATACCTTAAAAAAGGCATTTTTCAAATACATTTTCAAAAACCGCGGGGTGACTGGAAGTTTTAGAGTAAACCCCTTAGCTGAAGTGCGTCTCATAGCTTAACCGCTCCCATAATAGCCGGAGCGGTTTTTTGTTTCTTCCAAAGCTATGAGTAAGTTCAGCTTTTTCCGAAAAATCAAAAAAGCCCGCAGCTTTCGCTGCGGACTTTCTGCTTTAAGTGACCCCGGAGGATTAGCTCCGCTGTTCCATAAAAGTTCACTCCTGCAAATAAGAAACCACGAGCTGTCGCTCCGGTTCTTTATTTCATTTCGAAAATTCAAGCGCAGCTTGATTTCTTCATAAAAAAAGAACCACGCCTGTGGCGTGGTTTCTTGAGTGATGTGACCCCGGAGGGATTCAAACCCCCAACCCTCAGAGCCGAAATCTGATGCGCTATTCAGTTGCGCCACGGGGCCTTTTAAGAAGGCGCAATTTACATAAATTCTTTAAACTGTAACAAGAAATTTAAGCTCTTTCCATCTGAATTAAAGGTGTCAAAAATGCAATTTTTGAAAGGTATTTAATTGCATACTTCTGACTTTGTAATTCTAAAATCACACTTCTAATTTGCCAGCTTCTTTTTTACTATTGCCGATATGGTTTTACCATCGGCCCTTCCTGCAAGTTCTTTTGAAGCCATTCCCATTACTTTACCCATATCCTGCATGCCATTGGCACCAGATTCAGATATGATCTTATCCACCTCTACCTCAATTTCCTGTTCACTCATTTGTTCCGGAAGGAAACCTTCTATAACAGCCGCCTGGTCCAATTCGGGTTGAGCTAGATCTTCCCTTCCCTGCTCCTTATATATAGCCGCACTTTCTTTGCGCTGTTTTACGAGGCGCTGTAAGAGCTTTAATTCTTCATCTTCACTCAATCCATCTTTGCCCGAAGCATCTGTGCGAGCAAGTAAAATAGCACTTTTAACCGCTCTTAAAGCTTCTAGTTTATTGCTGTCTTTTGCTCGCATGGCATCTTTCATTTCGGCCATGACCTTGTCCTGTAAACTCATTGTATTTGGATTTTTTATTCGTTATGCGAAGATAAGGAAATCGGGCAGTGCAAACTCTTCTGAAATAAAAAAACCTTTCGTTCTGTATAAGCCCCTGGTTTTTGTCCTGCCACTCTAACCTCTCCTTATATTATTCCACTTGAGGATTTAAAAAAAGGCTCCCATACGCTCCAGGTCATCATTGATCAGGCGCCCGTAGAAGGTTCGGGCTTTAACCACTGGAATGTGTCAGGTGTGCTTGTGGGCGAAACTGTGCAGGAATAATCAGAAATGCGTTCGTAGTTCTCACTTTCATTCCTGCCTGTATAAATTGACAGGTTAAAGAGCAATACATCAAAACCAAAAATTAACTTGCAGCAAATAAAAAACCCGAAGCCGGTATTGCCGCTTCGGGTTCTCATTTATAAAAGGACTTTCTTAATCTACATTGTCATGTAAAAAAGAATTATTTGTCCTAAACCTCAACTCATCATCATTGCCGCTTCCTAAAGTAGTGCGCGACAACTTTCCCTCTCCGGGTTCGGTGTGGTCAAGGTCTATACCCTGTCTTTTGTATGCAGGTTGTCTTTCATACTCGTCAACCTTGCTTACGTTATTCCTGAACTTATAATTGAACTCCTTCATCTTGGCTCTTCTCTCGGCCGATCTTTTTATCAAATTTTCATTTATAGGAATATTAAAAGGATCTACGTCATCTTCGGGCGTGTCCTTATTTTCTTCGGGTGCAGGATTTCCTTTTGAAACAGGAGGCTGCACCGGTGCTGGCTGACTCTTAAGTTTTGGTTCAGGTTGTGGCTGGGGCCTGCTCTTCTGCACAGGCTGAGAGCTCTTCAGCATTTCTTCCACCTGCATGTAATCCTGTAGCGAATATCGTGTCACCCCATTTTCAGTCTTTGCCTGTATCGCACTTTCATTCTTTACGGAATTTTTTGCTTCAGTATCTTCAGAAAGCGTATGAATTATACGTTGTTCCTTTGCAGGTTCTTTATGCTCTCCTGGCGTAGGTTGTTCCTGTTGCGCCTTAGGCTCATTTCTTTCTTCTGAAGCATTGTTCTTAGGCATGTCAAAAGTAAACATAAACTGTTGCTCCTGCGGCTCTGGCTCAACAACCTCAGGTTCCGAAACCTCTACATCCCTTACGCTGTCAGTAATAATAAATTCAGGTGCTTCTTCAGGCTGAACTTCTTCGTACTCCACGTGCATATCCCTAACAGCATTTGAAGGATGGTTAGTTTCGGGCTCTCCATCTATATCTTCATCTTCTAGTGATAGGGTGTGAACTATCTTATTTTCTTCTTCTGGCGCCGGTGCCGGGCCGTCGTAAACCGAAGATGTTTTCTTTGGAGAAAGCTCGTGCTCTGCCCTTTGCTCATCTTCAAGAGTGTGAATGATCTTTTTGGTTTCGGTATTTACAATATCATTTTGTTGCTCAATGTCGAAACCCGTAGCAATGATAGTTACAGAAATGGCATCATCAAGATTTTCATCTTCACCAACACCCATAATGATGTTGGCACTGTGCCCGGCTTCTGCCTGAATATGATCTGAAATCTCCCCAATTTCATCGATAGTAATTTCTTCGGAACCGGAAATGATAAGCAGCAGCACATTTTTGGCACCTGTGATTTTATTGTCGTTAAGCAGCGGCGAATCTAGTGCCTTCGAGATAGCGTCCTGGGCACGGTTTCCACCTGAAGCCTGCGCAGATCCCATAATGGCAGTTCCACTATTGCTAAGAACGGTCTTAGCATCCCGCAAGTCAATGTTTTGGGTATAGTGATGCGTAATTACTTCGGCTATTCCTCGAGAAGCTGTGGCCAACACCTCATCGGCCTTAGAGAATCCTGCTTTGAATCCGAGGTTTCCATATACTTCCCTTAGTTTATTATTGTTGATCACGATCAACGAGTCAACATGACTTCGCAGGTTTTCTACTCCCAGTTGTGCCTGCTCGTTTCTGGTCTTTCCTTCAAACAAAAAAGGACTGGTTACGATCCCCACCGTAAGTATCCCCATATCTTTTGCCTGTTTGGCAATGATTGGCGCAGCACCTGTTCCTGTACCACCGCCCATTCCTGCCGTGATAAATACCATCTTTGTGTTGGTATCCAAAAGGGCTCTTATCTCGTCAAAACTTTCCTCTGCTGCTTTGCGACCGACTTCAGGATCGGCACCTGCACCAAGGCCTTCTGTTTCTCTTACTCCCAACTGGATCTTGTTTGGAACAGGGCTATTTTCAAGGGCCTGTGCATCTGTATTACAAATGACAAAATCAACCCCTTTTATTCCCTGCTGAAACATGTGGTTTATCGCGTTGCTACCGCCTCCACCTACACCAATAACTTTTATGACGTTCGATTGATTCTTGGGGAGATCGAATGTGATGTTTCCGAATTCTGTGCTGCTCATAAATTCTTTTTTACTGGTTTTCTACTTCTTTTATTCTTTTTCATAGTTATTTCTTCGCCGATCTACTCGGCGTTGTCTAAAAAATCCTTGAATTTTTCAAACCATTTTTCAAATATTGTTCTGCGGGGCTGGCTTATGGTAACCGGCTCTTCCCGCTCTTCTGGCTCCTCTTGCGGCACTGCTGTAGGCGTAGCTCCAGAGGCTACTTCTTCCTGCTCCTCTTCTTCATTTACATGGTGCCTGCTGTTAATCTCGAGGCTGTTCAATACCAAACCAACTGCAGTGGCAAAAACAGGACTTGTAGTCTCGCTGTCACTATCTCCTGCCAGGTGCTCGTTTGGATAACCTATTCTCGTGTCCATCCCGGTAATGTACTCTACCAGCTGTTTTATATGTTTTAACTGGGCACCGCCCCCGGTTAGTACAATCCCGGCTATAAGTTTTTTCTTCTGCTCTTCGTGACCGTAGTTCTTGATCTCCAGGTAAACCTGTTCAATGATTTCCACAACCCGTGCATGAATGATCTTAGAAAGGTTCTTTAAAGTGATCTCTTTTGGTTCCCTGCCTCTCAGGCCAGGGATAGAAACAATCTCGTTATCTTTATTTTCACCCGGCCAGGCCGAACCAAATTTCACTTTCAGCAGCTCTGCCTGCTTTTCAATGATAGAGCAACCTTCTTTGATATCTTCGGTAATTACTCCGCCACCAAATGGAATTACAGCGGTGTGCCTGATTATTCCGTCTTTGAAGATGGCTAAATCTGTAGTTCCGCCACCTATATCGACTAAAGCCACACCGGCTTCTTTTTCTTCCTGACTTAAAACAGCATTTGCCGATGCCAAAGGCTCTAAAGTAACTGCCGAAAGCTCCAGCCCCGAACTTTTCACACACCTGCCCACATTCCTTATCGACGATACCTGGCCAACTACTACATGAAAGTTAGCTTCCAGCCTTCCGCCATACATCCCAATAGGTTCCTTGATCTCTGCCTGCCCATCAACTTTAAATTCCTGCGGAAGCACGTGAATAATCTCTTCTCCCGGAAGCATAACCAGCTTGTGCACCTGGTTACATAAAGTTTCAATATCCGAAGCGTCTATCACTTCATCGGGGTTAGGGCGCGTAATATAATCGCTGTGTTGTAAACTGCGAATATGCTGGCCGGCAATGCCCACCACCACATCTTTTATCTTCATGCCGCTATCGGCCTCTGCCTCCTGTATGGCCTGCTGTATAGATTGTATAGTTTGGGTAATGTTATTTACAACTCCACGATGAACCCCAAGGCTTTTTGCCTTGCCTATACCAATGATCTCCATTTTACCGTAATCATTCTTACGGCCTATCATGGCTACAATCTTAGTAGTACCAATGTCTAATCCTACTGCGATGTCGTTCTGTTCCATACCTTACTTTTTAGTGCATACAACCTGATTACCAAATTGTAGATCCACTTTTTTATATGCGTCAAGCTTTTTATCCTTAAGTGCCTTTTGATAAAAAGCTTTAAAATTTTTAAACTTCAATTCAATGTCTTTCACTTCGCCAAAAACCACCTCAAAATCAAGCCGCCTTAAATGTATCTCGTACTTCCCGTTAGGCTGGCGGTTAATACCCGTCACGTGTTGAGTAAGAAACTCATCGGCATTTATAAAGGCCATAAGCGGATGCAATTCTTCCAGCTGCTCCTCCTTCACCCCGGTCACCAGGGGCACCCTTGCCGAATGGTACTGTGACAGTGGCATCATCAACCCCTGCCTGTCCAGGTAGAACGGCGCACTGGCCATTACCCTGGCCAAAGGCTGCCTTTGGGTGATCTCTGCCCCCATCTTTCCGTCAACAGTGAGGAACACTTCAGCATTCTCAACCATATCATGCGATTCCAGTAAAGTTTCGACCCTACTCAAATCTAAAGTTTCTTTACCTATACTTCTGGGTCTCACCTCATTTTGTATTAACAATTTATTAACCGCTTCTTCAGTGAGATACAGATTTTCGCTGTTCGTAAAATGCAGATTAACTTCGGAAAGAACCCGCGCGTGATTGCGCTTTTCGGCGAATGCAAATAAAAAGAACACTACGCCAATGAGCAAGAATGTTTTTATGTAATTCCAATTAATTTTCACCACTCAGTTCTTTACGTATTTTCTCTACTTCTTCCCCTATATCACCGGCTCCCATAAGCACCACTACCTCAGCTTTTTTAGCTTTAATTACTTCGGAAAGATCCTCCTTTTGAACCAGCTCTTTTTTGTCATTTTTGATCATTTTCAGAAGCCATTCTGAAGAAATTCCATCAATTGGCTTTTCCCTCGCCGGATAAATATCCATCAGCAGCAGCTCATTAAAGAGATTTAGGCTGTCTGCAAAGCCTTCAGCAAAGTCTCTTGTACGGCTGAAGAGGTGTGGCTGAAATACTGCCAAAACACGTTTCCCCGGATGCATTTCCTGCACCGCCTGGTGTACTGCAGCGATCTCGGCCGGGTGATGGGCATAATCATCAATCAATACCAGGTCGTCACGTTTAATTCGGTAAGAAAAACGCCGTTGCACGCCTTTAAAAGAAGCCAAAGCTGTGGCAAGGAACTCGGGGGGGGCACCGTATTCCATTGCCATAGCCAAAGCTGTAACTGCATTCTGTAAATTATGTTTCCCCGGAAGGCTCAATTCAAAGCCTGTGTAGGTTTTATCTTTTGTTCTTAAATCGAAGTGATAACTGCCATTTTTGACACCTATGTTCACGGCACATATATCTGCATCATCATTTACACCTACAGATGTCCCTTTTAGAGGCAGCCCGCTGGCATAAAACAGCTTCCCGTCTTTAGGCACCAGCGCTGCAAAGGCATTAAAAGACTCTTTTATTTGGGAATCTTCCCCATAAATGTCAAGATGGTCTGCATCCATTGAGGTAATTGCCGCAATATTGGGTGCAAGCTTCAAGAAAGACCTGTCAAACTCGTCGGCTTCCACTACCATGGCCTTGTCTCCGTCCAAAATGAGGTTGGAGTGATAGTTCTCGGCTATACCTCCCAAAAATGCCGTTATTGAACTGCCTGTTACCTTGAGCAAATGGGCCAGCATACTGCTGGTAGTGGTTTTTCCATGAGTTCCGGCAACAGCCAGGGTAAAATGCCCTTTTGTGAGATTGCCCAGTACAGCAGCACGTTTCTCCATGGTATAACCATCGGCTGCGAAGTGCAGGTACTGCGCATGATCTAGCGGAATTGCCGGCGTATAAACGATAAGCGATTGTTTATCTTCTAAAATGGCATCTGGAAGATCTTCTACTTTAGGGGAAGTGATCACCTCTATACCCTCTTTTTGAAGTTCGCGGGTAAGCTGAGTTTCAGTTTTATCAAACCCTGAAACATTTTTACCCCGGGCACTAAAATACCGGGCAAGAGCACTCATCCCGATCCCGCCGATGCCTATAAAATAGATGTTTTGTATGTTATCGTAGTGCCCCATTTATGGCCAGGTTGTCAATAATTTTTCAACTTCATTTACAATATTTGCAGTTGCATTCGGCTTTTCCAGCTTCTTGATGTTCTTCCCGAGATTCCGCATCTTTTCTTCAGATTGTACCAATGGAAAGAAGATTGACCTGAATCCCTGTTGCAGGTGACTTTCAGAAAGGATCACTGCAGCATCTTTTTCGGCTACTGCCATTGCGTTCTTTGTTTGATGGTCTTCGGCCACGTTTGGTGACGGAATAAAGACCACCGGTTTTCCAACAATACACAGCTCAGACACCGTACCGGCACCTGCTCGTGAGATGATCACATCTGCCGCGGCATAGGCCAGGTCCATCCTCTTTAAAAAGGCAAAAGTCTGGATGTTTTCGAGTTCTGCATATTTGCTGTAATCTTCAAAATATAAAGTTCCGGTTTGCCACAATACCTGCAGGTTGTGTTTTTCAAATTCCTTCAGGTTGTCTTCTACCAGTTGATTTATCTTTCTTGCACCAAGGCTTCCTCCCAGAACGAGCACCGTCTTCCTTGAGGGATCAATTCCGAAGAAATCCTGAGCCTCTTTCCTCTTTTCGTCAACCTTCAGCAAATCCTGGCGCACAGGATTTCCGGTAAGCACGATCTTTTCTTCAGGAAAAAACCTGCCCATATCTGGATATGCGGTGCAAATGGTGTTGGCTCCTTTTGCAAGAAGTTTATTGGTGATCCCCGGGTAGGAATTCTGCTCCTGTATCAACGTGGGGATATTCTCCCTATTTGCCATTTGCAGTAAAGGGCCACTGGCAAAACCGCCAGTTCCAATAACCACATTAGGTTTAAATTTTTTAATAATATCGCGAGACCTCCACAGGCTCTTTACAAGTTTCACCGGGAATAGCAGGTTTTTGGCGGTAATACGTCGCTGTAAACCGCTTATCCAAAGACCCTCGATTTCATAACCGGCCTCGGGTACTTTTTGCATTTCCATTTTATCCTGCGCCCCAACAAAAAGGATCTCGCAGGAAGGGTATCGCAACCTGAGTTCATTGGCAATAGAAATTGCCGGAAATATATGTCCTCCCGTTCCGCCACCCGATATGATCACTCTCAATTGATTTTTCATATTGCCTCACTTAATATTTCCAACGGATTGTCTTCATCCGCTTTGGTTTCCTGTTCTATTTGTTCCAGCTCCTCTTCCCGCTTGGCGCTTACACTTAACACCATCCCAAGTGCAAGGCAGGTCATCCAGATAGAAGAACCCCCACTACTTATAAGCGGCAGGGTTTGCCCCGTCACTGGAAATAATTCTACGGCAACGGCCATATTGACCAGCGCCTGAAAAACTATGGGCAGGCCTACCCCTATTACCAGTAATTTCCCAAATACCGTATTGGCTTTTGTAGCCACAATAATTATTCTAAAAAAGAGCAGGAGATATGCAAACATCACTCCTATTCCACCAATCAACCCCATCTCTTCAACGATAATGGCGTAAATAAAGTCTGAAGATGACTGCGGAAGAAAATTTCGTTGTACGCTTTTTCCTATTCCCTGGCCGGTCACTCCTCCACTTGCAATAGCTATTTTGGCTTTTTCAATTTGATAATCGGCTTCAGTGACCTCATCATTAGTAAAACTTTCCACGCGGCTTATCCAGGTATCTACCCGGTTGGGGAACAGCCCGGGAAAAGCCTTGGCAGTTAAAATAAAGATACCCAGCATAACAACCCCCACGCCTATGATGCCCAAAAGATACTTCCACGGATACCCTCCAATAAAGGTGACCAGCAGCACCATGAGAAATAGTATAGCGGTTGTGGAAAAGTTGGCGGGCAAAATGAGCCCCATCACAACAGCCACGGGCAACCAAAGCGGAAGAATAGTTTGTTTGAAAGTGTATGTCTTATCCTTGACCCTTGCCATATACTTGGCTACGTAGGTCAACAATACAACCGAAGCTAGCGTGGAAGGCTGAAAAGTCTTATTAAGAATAGGAATATTAATCCACCGGCTGGCGTTGGCACCGTCTATTACCACTCCCTGTGATACTGTGAACAGCAACAGGAGAATCAAGAGTGGAAGCGTAATAATTGATAGGCCCACAAAGTAATGGTAAGGTACTTTGTGCACAAAGAACATAATGACAAACCCAAGGAATAAATGGATAAAATGGCTCACCAGGTAAGGAAGTGTACTGCCGTCACCGTAAAGGTAAGCCAGGTTGCTACTTGCACTGTACACCGGCAGAAACGAAAAAATCGCCAGCAGTGCAGCCGCAGCCCAGATAGTTTTATCTCCTTTTACCCTTGAAAAAAATCCTGTCATTATCCCCTTTTTGACACTTTAGTTTTTATAAATTCCTAACGGCTTCTTTAAATTGCCTTCCCCTGTCTTCATAGTTTTCAAATAGATCAAAACTTGCACAGGCCGGTGAAAGCAGTACCGCATCTCCTTTTTCTGCCAATTTGTATGCCTGCTGTACAGCATCTTCCATAGACCTGGTTTCCAGAATAGTATCAACGCAGTTCCCAAATGCATTAATTATGGGTTCGTTATTGATCCCCAGGCATATAATAGCTTTAACTTTCTCATTCACCAAAGGCAACAGCTCAGCATATTCATTGCCTTTATCTACACCTCCAACAATCCAGATAGTTTCAGATTCCATACTCTCAAGCGCGTAGTAAGTAGCATTTACGTTAGTAGCTTTAGAATCGTTAATGTATTGTACGCTATTTATTTTAAGCACCTTTTCAAGCCGGTGTTCTACCCCTTGAAAACTCTCCATGCTCTGTCTTATGGTCTCTTTTCTAATGCGTAGTAATTGCGCAACTGTTGCTGCTGCCATCGCATTCTTGGCATTATGTTTTCCCTCTATGGTTAATTTGGATGTTGACATGGTCATTTCTGAATTATCTGTACGAATAATAAGTTGTTCATCTTTTATAAAAGCTCCTTTTTCCAGTTCCTCCCGAAGGGAAAAAGGCAATTTTTGAGATAGTATCGGGTTTTCCTGGAGCCACTTCATGATCACAGGATCGTCTGCGTCATAGATGAAATAGTCTTTTTCTGTCTGATTCTTTACAATTCTGAATTTACTGGCTATGTACTGATTAAAGTCATGCCGGTAACGGTCCAGATGATCTGGTGTTATATTGGTTAATACCGCTATGTGCGGCTTAAAATCTTCAATCCCGTCAAGCTGAAAGCTGCTTAGTTCAAGCACGTAGTGATCTGCATCGGTTTCGGCCACCTGTTTGGCAAAACTCTGCCCAACGTTACCTGCCATTCCTACATTGAGACCGCCATTTTTCAAAAGATGATGGGTGAGTTTTGTAGTTGTGGTTTTGCCATTACTTCCTGTAATTCCCACCAAAACTGCGCTGGTATAGGTGTAGGCAAATTCAATTTCAGAAATTACGGGAATTCCTTTTCCTCTAAGCCGGCTGACGAGGGGGGCGTCGTCAGGTATCCCCGGACTTTTCATTACTAAATGAGCTTCAAATATCTTTTCTTCGGAATGCTGCTCTTCTTCCCATTCAATCTCATGTTCGTCTAGCTGGGCTTTAAAGTTGTCTTTAATCTTCCCTTTATCTGAAACAAATATCTGGAAACCCTCCTTCTTGCCCAGGATTGCCGTACCCACACCGCTCTCGCCTGCGCCCAGAATGACCAGAAGATTTCGTTCTATGTTTTTAGCTCCTTTAGACATTATCGAATTTTTAGGGTTACAATGGTGACAATCGCCAGGAAGATCCCAATGATCCAGAACCTCACAACAATTTTACTTTCATGAAATCCGGCTTTTTGAAAATGATGATGCAAAGGTGACATGAGGAAGATCCTCCTGCCTTCGCCGTACTTCTTTCGGGTATATTTAAACCATCCCACCTGCATTACTACCGAGAGGTTTTCAATTAAAAACACCCCGCAAAGGATAGGAATAAGCAGTTCTTTTCTTGTGGCCAGGGCTATTACCGCGATAATCCCTCCAATGGTTAAACTTCCCGTATCTCCCATAAAGACCTGGGCCGGAAAAGTATTGTACCAAAGAAACCCTACCAAAGCTCCTGCAAAAGCCGAAATATATATTGTCATTTCCCCTGTTCTGGGAATGTACATCACGTTAAGATAATCGGAGAAAATAATGTTCCCCGAAACCCATGCAAAAATGCCCAGGGCGAGAACAATAATGGCCGAAGTTCCTGCTGCAAGTCCGTCAATCCCATCAGTGAGGTTGGCACCGTTTGATACGGCCGTTACAATAAAAATCACAATAGGAATAAAGATCAACCAGGCGTATTTAGCGTATTCAGGATTAATCCAGGTAATAAGGCTGGCGTAATCAAACTCGTTGTTCTTCACGAACGGAATGGTGGTCTTGGTCGATTTTTCTTCCACAGAAGTAGTGACAGGATTTTCAGCTGAAGAGATCAGTTCCACCGCCTCTGTATTTCCCGGCAACTGCGGATTTTCATTTATGGTAATATCGGGATGAAAGTAAATAGTCGCACCTACTATCACACCAAGCCCTACCTGACCTACTACCTTAAATATGCCTTTTAGCCCCGCTTTGTCTTTGCGGAAGGTCTTTATATAATCATCCAGAAACCCAATGGTACCCATCCAGAGGGTAGTAACAATTAAAAGGATGACATAAATATTGTCCAGCTTGGCCACCAGAAGCACAGGTATTAGCGTGGAAATAATGATGATGATCCCACCCATGGTTGGCGTACCGGCTTTTTGGCTTTGACCTGCCAGCCCAAGGTCCCTTACGCTCTCGCCTATCTGTTTCTTCTGAAGGAAATTGATGATCCTTTTTCCGTATATGGTCGATATCCCTAAAGACAGAATTATGGCCACAGCCGATCTAAAGGAGATATACTGGTAAAGTCTCTCCCCGGGAAAGGTATAGGCATCTTCAAGATATTCGAACAGATGGTATAACATAATCTTTTGCTTCTTCTCCTGGAGAAATTATTTTTTTAACTCGTTTAAATATTCACTTACAATCTTGAAATCATCAAAATCTTTCCTCACGCCATTGATCTCCTGGTAGGTTTCATGCCCCTTCCCGGCAATTAAAATGATGTCATTCCTGTTTGCCAGCTGGCAGGCTGTCTTTATGGCCTGCAACCTGTTGGTGACCGACATTACTTTTTTAAAGTGCTGTGGCTCTACTCCTGCCTCTACTTCTTCGATGATCTTATCGGGGTCTTCGGTACGCGGATTGTCGCTCGTAAAAACCACTTTCGTACTCAATGCCGAGGCAATATGCCCCATTTTTGGCCTTTTTGAGCGGTCACGATCTCCGCCGCAGCCCACAACAGTAATTAACTCTTCATTTTTGGTCCTGATGCTGTTAATGGTATCGAGCACATTCTGCAAGGCATCGGGCGTATGAGCGTAATCTACAATAGCAGTGATCTTCCCTTCGGAAATATGATACTGAAAACGACCGCTAACTGCATTGAGCTCACTGATATACTTCAGGCTTTCTAAAGTGGTTAATCCAAGTAATTCTGAAGCTGCGTAAATAGCAAGAATATTATAGGCATTGAAGTTTCCAATCAATTTTGTCCAAACCTCCTGCTCATTGATCTTCAGCAGCATTCCGCCGAAACCATTTTCAAGGATTTGAGCCTTATAATCGGCCACAGACTTTAGGGCATAAGTATATTTCTTCGCTTTTGTATTCTGAAGCATCACCCTTCCATTCTTATCATCTCCATTGGTCAAAGCAAACGCCGAAGCAGGAAGCTGGTCAAAAAAGGCCTTTTTGACATCCCTGTATTCGGCAAAAGTCTTGTGGTAATCGAGATGCTCGTGGGTGAGGTTTGTAAAAATCCCACCGGCAAACTTCAATCCGGTAGTGCGGTGCTGGGCGATGCCATGAGAACTTACTTCCATAAAACAGAACTCCACACCGGCCTCATTCATCTTTTGCAGATATGAATTGATGGTTAGGGAATCTGGGGTGGTATGGGTAGCAGGAAATTTCTCTTCTCCCACCATAACATTTACCGTAGAAAGCAATCCAACTTTAAAGCCAGCTTTTGTGAACAGTTGATACAGGAGAGAAGCAACAGTAGTCTTTCCGTTAGTACCGGTAACCCCCACCAGCTTCAGGTTCTCTGATGGATTTCCGTAGAAATTATCGGCCATAAACGCCAGGGCTTCCTGTGAATTCTTAACCTTCACATAAGTAATCCCGTTGATCACGTTCTCTGGCATTTCTTCACAAATCACGGCCAGCGCCCCTTGCTCTACTGCTTTCTCTACATAGGCATGTCCATCGGTTTGCGTTCCGCGTATTGCCACAAAAACATCATTGAAACCCACTTTTCGGGAATCAAAATGAATGTCGTTTACAGCAATGTTGGTGTTCCCAACCACTGCCTCAAGAGAAACCCTGTATAATATGTCTTTTAAATAAATCAACTCAATTTTAATTTTATGGTGAGGCCTTCAGCAATGCTTGTTCCGGGTTTAACCGATTGCTGACTCACCTCTCCGTTTCCGGATAATTCAAATTTCACCCCCAGGTTCTCCAAAAGAGAAACCGCATCCATGGCGGGCATTCCTCTTAGATCGGGCATTACTTTCCCCGAGTTCCTGGCGGTGGCAAAATACTTTTCGTAATTCTTCTCAATAGCCGGATCAACCACCTCCAGCGTTTCAAACTCATCGAGCACGGGCGTATCAGTAAAGATCTTTTGGGCAATCCTTTTAAAAACAGGTCCGCTAACATCTGCACCGTAGTACCCGGTTTTGTTGTTAGGCTTATGAATCACCACAATGCACGAATACTTCGGATTTTCTACCGGAAAGAACCCCACGAATGATGAGATATACTGCGGATCTTGCGCCCAGCCTTCTTTCCAGTACTCTGTTTGTGCAGTTCCCGTTTTACCTGCCATAGAAAAATTAGGGTCGTAAAGACTCTTTCCGGTACCTCTTTCCACCACATTTTTAAGCAAATCGGTTACTTTAGCCACTGTTTCGGGGCTGCATATTTGAGGGTCTATCACCTTCTTCTCAAACTTCTCAATGGATTTATCCCACTCCTTTACTTCTTTAATAAAGCGTGGCTTCACCATTTCACCACCATTAGCTATGGCATTGTAAAAAGTGAGGGTTTGCAGCGGGGTAATTTGTATACTTCCATATCCATAAGCCATCCATGGCAGGGATAAACCACTCCAGGTCTTGTCTCCGGGTGTAGGAATATAAGGCGTACCTTCTCCTTTAATTGCAAGGCCAAGACCTTCATCAAGGTGCATGGCTTTTAGCCTGTCTACAAACTTCCCGGGCTGGTCTTTATAATTTTCATAAATAAGTTTCACGATCCCCACATTCGAAGAAACCTCAAAGGCCTTCCCTGCCGAAATTTTCCCGTAACCGCCGTGCTTGGAGTCGCGTACTCTTCTTCGGTAAATGATCATCTGCCCCTTCTCTGTATCTACCACGGTGCTGGTATCAATCACCTTATCTTCCAAAGCCACGATCAGAGACATCAGCTTAAAGGTAGAGCCCGGCTCATGAGCTTCCCCTACTGCGTAGTTCAGCTTCTCAAAATAACTGCCTTTAGAAGTACGCCCCAGGTTTGAAATAGCTTTGATCTCGCCGGTTTCGGTTTCCATTACCACTACAGAACCATGATCGGCTTCATATTTTTCGAGCTGCTTCAGTAAAGCGTGATGAGCGATATCCTGAATTTTAACATCTATGGTAGAAATAAGGTCATAACCATCTTTTGGTTCCACTTCATTATTGTCGCTTATCGGCTTCCACTGGCCTTTTGCGATACGCTGCTTAAGGCGCCTGCCTTCCTTACCCCTAAGATAAGGCCCAAAAGCTCCTTCAAGGCCTACACGAGTGTAGTACCCGCTGTCGTCCTGCCGCTCATAGCCCACAGTACGTTCGGCCATTTTCCCTAAAGGATGCTCCCGCACTGTTCTCTGTTCCACAATAATTCCTCCCCGGTTTGAACCCAGTTTAAACATGGGGAAATTCTTTACCTTAATATATTCTGAATAACCAAGGTTGCGAGCAATGAGCAGATACCGGTGTTTATTAGCCCTTGCCGAACGCAGTTTTCTCGCCCAGCGCGAAGAAGATTCCCCAAACATTTTGGCTAATTCTTCGGCCAGAGGACCAACATTCTCCTGAAAGTTCTTATCTGAAACAGTAACCGCATCAAACCTAATATCGTACTTGGGAATTGACGTAGCCAGTAAATTGCCGTTTACATCATATAGATTACCGCGGTTTGCAGGAATAACAAAATTCCGGTAAGTGCGCTGTTCGGCCATCTCCCGGTAGTTATCACCCTCAACGATTTGTATATTGAGAAGCTTGAAGCTCACAGCAACAGCGAGCAGGAACATAAAACCTGCCACAACATAGATGCGGTAAAGTATGTGCTTCTCGGTAGTCGCCATTACTCTTTTTCTTTAACTATAATCTTGGTAGGCGGCACATCGGAAGGTTTAATTCCCTTTTGCGCCATTCTGCCTGTAATTGTTGATTCCATTTTAAGCTTCATGAGGTTAGACCTGCCGTCAAGAAAAGCTGTTCTCAACTCCAGCACCTCATCATTAAGCCTAGCGATCTCATGTACTTTTTGCTCTGCACTGTGAGAGCTGCCAATCATAAAAATGGCCAGCACGGTACAAAAAAGTATAAAACGCCAATTATTAAAGGCGTCGTTACTAATAAGAAATTTCCCTTTCAGGATGTTATATAAGCTCTCTTTCATTCCGCTATTCTTTCAGCTATTCTCAATCTTGCACTTCGCGCCCTGTTGTTCCCCTTAATTTCTTCGGAAGAAGGCACTATCATTTTTCCCACTTTTTGAAACGGAACTGAAATATTTCCGTAGAAATCTTTTTCCGGCTCCCCTTCAAACATGCCGCTTCTTATGTATCTTTTTACCAGCCTGTCTTCTAAAGAATGGTAACTTATAAGACTCAACCTTCCTCCGGGATTCAGCAAAGTCTCGGTTTGAAGTAAAAATTCTTTAAGCACCTCTATCTCCTGGTTCACCTCTATCCTTATAGCCTGGTAAACCTGAGCTAGCACTTTATGCTCGCGCCCAACAGGCAAAAAAGGATGTAGTATTTCCTTCAACCTTTCACTGGTCACGATCTCCCCCTCCTTACGGGCAGAGATTATTGTACGGGCTATTTTTGGCGCACTTCTTAATTCTCCATAATTAAAGAGCACTGCCTGCAGCTCCTTTTCTTCATAGTTATTTACAACATCAAAGGCACTAAGCGTACTGTTCTGGTTCATTCTCATATCGAGATTTGACTCAAAGCGCGTAGAAAATCCGCGTTCGGCTACGTCAAACTGATGAGAGGAAACACCAAAATCCCCCAGGATACCATCTACTTTCTTCACATTGTGGAATCGCAGAAACCGCTTTATAAACCTGAAGTTCTCGTTGATAAGCGTAAATCTTTCGTCTTCAATCTTATTCGCCAAAGCATCCTGATCCTGATCAAAAGCAAAAAGCTTTCCCTGCGGACCCAATCTTTTAAAGATCTCGCGGGAATGCCCGCCGCCACCAAAAGTAACGTCTACATAAACCCCCGAAGGCTGAATATTCAAACCATCTACACTCTCCTTAAGCAATACAGGATTATGATAAGCCATTTCCTTCTACACTTTTATTACCCATTACACGTTCGGCGAGTTCCGCAAATTCTTCAGGCGGCGTATCTATAGCTTTCTCATACTCTTCCTTATCCCAAATTTCTATGGTATCAATTGGAGAAGTGATCACCACTTCTTTATTGATCCCCGCAATGCGAATAAGGTCTTTTGGAATGAGAAGCCGCCCGTTGGTATCCACTTCTACAATTTTAACACCTGCTGTAAATTTTCTTATAAAATCCATATTCTCCTTGACGAACCTGTTAAGCTTCCCTACCTCCTGCATTACCTCGGTCCAGCGTTGCATGGGATAGAGCTCCAAACAGTTTCCAAAAAGGGAACGTTTAAGCACAAAACCGTCCTGAATGATGGGTACAAGCTGCTTTTTCATAGGCGCAGGGACCATCAAACGGCCCTTCGCATCTACTTTGCATTCGTATGTACCAATGAGATTTACCACTCCTCCAGTTTATGATTCAAATATATAGAATTTTAAACCACATTTTACCACTTTTTACCACATTGTTGATAAATTTTCCCCTTCCGACCACTTAAGCACCTGTTAAACCAACTACTTGAAGCAGTTTTAGTTGTAAGAAGAATTTGTTAAAAAATTTTTGATTTTTTTTAGGGGTTAACCGGGAAAAATGTGAAAATTGGACCATTGAAAATTATGGCAGCTTCTGCAAAATCGATATACTTGTAGGGAAATCATTATATTTGCGAAGCTAACAGCAAAGGCATCAATGGAAAATAATCTAAGGGAAGAAGGAAAATTTAGTTATGTGGAGGAAGGTGAAGGAACACCAATTATAATTCTCCACGGTTTAATGGGAGGGTTGAGCAACTTTGAAGGTGTCCTTGATTTTTTCCCGAAACAGGGATATAAAGTTATTCTGCTGAAGTTACCCCTGTACGAATTATCCCTCTTAAAGACGAGTGTTGCAACCTTTGCCAAGTACCTGAAGGAATTTATCGATCACAAGAATTATTCTCAAGTCGTTCTTTTGGGAAATTCCCTTGGCGGGCATATCGCATTACTCTGTACCAAACTTTATCCTGAATCTATAAAAGCACTGGTAATTACCGGAAGTTCTGGCCTCTACGAGAGTGCAATGGGCGAAAGCTACCCAAAAAGGGGAGATTACGAGTACATCAGGAAAAAAGCCGAAAATGTGTTCTACGATCCAAAAGTAGCAACCAAAGAAATTGTTGATGACGTTTTTGAAACGGTAAACGACCGTAATAAACTAATCAAAACTTTGGCCATTGCCAAGAGTGCCATTCGCCATAATATGTCTAAAGACCTTCCAAAAATGCAAACTCCCACCTGCATTATTTGGGGCCGCAATGACAATGTTACTCCTCCCGAAGTCGCCGAAGATTTTCATCGCCTGCTACCCGATTCAGACCTTTACTGGATTGAAAAATGTGGCCATGCAGCCATGATGGAACATCCCGATGCCTTCAACGAGATCCTCTTTAGGTGGTTCACTACCCGAAAATACTAAAACTACCTTATGAAGATCAAATCGGCCGAATTTGTGATCAGCAATTCCGATGTTTCCAAATGCCCGGAAAGTAAGCTGCCCGAATATGCTTTTATTGGCCGCAGTAATGTTGGGAAATCTTCCCTCATCAATGCTTTAACCAATAGAAAAGATCTTGCAAAGACATCAGGCAGGCCTGGAAAAACGCAGCTTATCAACCATTTCCTGATCAACCAGAGCTGGTTTCTGGTAGATTTACCTGGTTATGGATATGCCCGCGTATCAAAAACGTCTAAAAAAACCTTTCAGAAGTTTATCACACAGTATTTTGAGAAACGCGAGCAAATGCTTTGCGCTTTTGTACTCATAGACAGTCGCCATAAACCACAGGCTATAGACATGGAGTTCATGACCTGGATGGGCGAGCACCAAATTCCCTTCTGCATCATCTTTACCAAAGCCGATAAATTAAAACCCAAAGCCCTGGAGCGCAACATTCAAAATTACCAGGAAGAAATGCTGCAGGTTTGGGAAGAAATGCCGCAATACTTCGTGACCTCCTCGGCAAACGGTCTGGGAAGCGAAGAAGTTTTGGGGTACATCCAGAACATCAACGACAATCTTCAGAAATAAGTACTCAAAAATGCCCTTTTTAAAGGGTGACTTTTCGGCCACGAATGCACGAATAATTTCTTCTGAAGAACCCGCTTACTCTGATCTACCCGACCAAAAGTGTTAGTATGTTTTTTCTGAAAAGGGTTCTGAAAATGTCATTTTTGAAAAGAATTTCAGCCACAGATGCACAGATAATTTCTTTTCTAAGACTCTTTTCTTCTGAAATATTCAACTAAACTTGTTAGACCATTTTTCCACGAAAAAGGTCCTGAAAATAGCATTTTTGGAGGGAAATTTTTCAGCCACAGATGCACAGATGATTTTTTTCACATACTCGTCCCTTCTGAATAACTCAGACAATGCTTATTAGCCTGACTTTTCCGAAAAGGTTCTGAAAATACCATTTTTGAAGGGTGACTTTTCGGCCACGAATGCACGAATGATCTCTTCTGAAGAACCCGCTTACTCTGATATACTCGACCAAATTTGCTAGTCTGGTTTTTCTAAAAAAGGTTCTGAAAATGTCATTATTGGAGGGTGACTTTTCGGCCACGAATGCACGAATAATTTCTTATGAACAACCTGCTTACTCTGATCTACCCGATCAAAAGTTTTAGTCTGTTTTTTCTGAAAAGGGTTCTGAAAATGTCATTTTTGAAGGGTGACTTTTCTGCCACGAATGCACGAATGATCTCTTCTGAAGAACCCGCTTACTCTGATATACTCGACCAAATTTGTTAGTCTGGTTTTTCTGAAAAAGGTTCTGAAAATGGCATTTTTGAAGGGTGACTTTTCTGCCACGAATGCACGAATAATTTCTTCTAAAAACCTGCTTACTCTGAAATAATCGACCAAAAGTATTAGTCTGTTTTTTCTGAAAAGGGTTCTGAAAATGTCATTTTTGAAAAGAATTTCAGCCACAGATGCACAGATAATTTCTTTTCTAAGACTCTTTTCTTCTGAAATATTCAACTAAACTTGTTAGACCATTTTTCCACGAAAAAGGTCCTGAAAATAGCATTTTTGGAGGGAAATTTTTCAGCCACAGATGCACAGATGATTTTTTTCAAATACTCGTCCCTTCTGAATAACTCAGACAATGCTTATTAGCCTGACTTTTCCGAAAAGGTTCTGAAAATACCATTTTTGAAGGGTGACTTTTCGGCCACGAATGCACGAATGATCTCTTCTGAAGAACCTGCTTACTCGGATACCCTCGACCAAAAGGGCTAACCTTTTTTTAGAAACAGGTTCAATTGAAAAATTCTGATTACTGCCTACTTGATCCCTGAAAACTGATCCCTGAAAACTGATCACTGATCACTTAAAATCACTTCTTAATCTCCATTTTTTCGGCGAAGAAATCGCAGAAGTCTTTCATGGTATCGCGCATCTTTTCATCTTGTGTAGCTCTGTAAAAGGTGTCGCTCATAGTGACCATGGTCTGGTGAAAGAACATCTTCATATCGTCAAGCGGCATATCTTTGGTCCACAGGTCGATTTTTAGCGTCTCTTTTTGTTCAGCATCCCACATAGAAAGCAGCATGGCCTTGGCCTCTTTGTTTTCTACTCCCCCATCTTCGGCACTCCAATGGAGTTCTTCGGGTACGCGGTTTTCGTCTAGAGATACTTTAATATTGATGTTTGATTTTTTTGCTATAGCCATTACTTTCGGGGTTTGTATTTTGATTTTTTGAATATTGTTTCGGCATTTGTTTCTATCATCTCTTTAACAGAAACGTCATTTTTTTCCATGAATTGTTGCACTATTTGCCAGCCTAAAAATTGTCCCAACCTGGGCGGTGCCTCAGCATCGAGCTCCAGGAAGAATTTTGAGAAAGGTGCAGGGTATAAGAATCGGGTCTGCAGATCGGAATCTGACGAATACAGCAGTTCCCGTTCTACAAAATACCTCCATATTTGGTCTTCATTCGCCTGGGCCCATGAGAATTCTTCGGGCAGGTAGGTCATTTTTTCAGCATCGGTTTTAAACGGCAATAAAATATCTTTCAGGTAGAGCATTTTTCCGTAGTAAACCATGTGCGCAAGAAAACTTCGTGAAGACGGCCCCGGCACTACGGTTTGAGCAAAAGCCCCGGCAGCATCAACAGCAATTTGATCTTTCTGCATCTCCTTTTTTATGTAATCCTGCACCCCTGTGTACAGCGGGTGATCCATCCCCAGATAAGTATCAAGCGCCACCAGCAGCAGGGAATCTGCCCACACCACCTGGTTGCGATAGTCAACATCAGAAGTGAGGGTAATTACCTTCGGAATGTTGCGCTGCGGGAAATAGTATTTTATATGCTGAAAAAGCTGCTCTAGTTCACCTTCTGTCTCCCTGAGATCGGGGAATTGTGTAGCCACGGCTTCATTGAGCTCCAGTTGTATGGTGTCTTCCATTTTTTGCACCCAAAGAATGTCGGGATACTGTCGGGGAAAAAGGAATGAAAATTCCTTTTTGAGTGCCGGAAGACTGTCAGCCGTTGCATTTGTAAAGCGCTGATCGAATCTTTTCAGTTCAAGATCAATGGGAATAGCCGCAATTTCCTTCTCCTTACTGTCGTCTTCGGCGCAAGATAAAAGGCTGGCAAACAGGCAGTAAAAAAGGACTTTTTTAAACATAGGCAAATTAAGAATGGTTTAACGCAAGCTATTTCCAGATAATTAACTGAACAACTATATTTGTTAACAAAGATATACCTCCAAAAGAAACTGACCAACACTTATGAAAACTAAACAGGTAATAGACCATATTGTAAACTGGTTAAAAGAATATGCTTCTCAGGCAAAGATGAACGGTTTTGTTGTTGGAATAAGTGGCGGGGTAGATTCGGCAGTGGTTTCTACACTTTGCGCAAAAACGGGATTGAGAACGCTGTGCGTAGAGCTTCCTATTCACCAGTCGCAAGACCAGGTGACCAGAGCACAGGAACATATTGCCAATTTGAAAAAGCAATTTGCCAATGTAACCGATGTGCAGGTAGACCTTACCCAAACCTTTGATGTATTTTCACAATCTTTACCCCAGGCAGAAGAAAGCCCAAAGTTACATCTTTCTATGGCCAACGTGCGGGCAAGACTACGCATGACCAGCCTTTATTACTTCGCAGGTTTGCACAACTACCTGGTAGCAGGAACGGGCAATAAGGTTGAAGATTTTGGCGTGGGATTCTTCACCAAATACGGTGACGGCGGCGTAGACCTATCTCCCATTGCCGATCTTATGAAAAGTGAAGTCTACGAAATTGCCAGAGAACTGGATTTGATAGACAGCATTGTGATCGCGGCACCCACCGACGGACTTTTTGGAGACAGCAGAAGCGATGAAGACCAGATTGGTGCCAGCTACGACGAACTCGAATGGGCTATGAAAGAAGCTGAAAAAGGTAAGACTGAAACCGATTTCACGGGACGCCAGCAGGAAGTTTTTCGCATCTATAAGTCCAGGCATAATGCCAATAAACACAAAATGGAACCTATCCCGGTATGCACCATTCCTCTTGACCTGAAATAATTGCAGTTTATCGAAAAAATTATTTTTCGAGTAAATAAGGCAGTAAATTTCATTCTCCCCCTGACTTTACGATTAAAACTAATAATCAGCAGATTGCGATGGGATAGCCCATGGAATTTCTTGTGCTAAAATTCGAACAATGATTAAAATTCTAATTGCAGACCACCATCCCATAACACGAATGGGGATATCTTCTCTGCTAGAGAAGGAAGGTGTATATGAAGTAGTGGGAAAAGTTACCAATGGCCGGGACCTTTTTAAGGCCTTAAAAAGCAAAACGCCCGATGTACTTATCCTGGAAATTGACCTGCCCGAAATTAACGGGATTACCGCTCTGCGGACAATAAAATCTGAAAATCCGGGTACCAAGATCCTCATCCTTAGCTGCCATCCCGAAGAAATGTATGCTTTGAACTCCATCAAGGCAGGTGCCTCTGCTTACCTCTCAAAAACGGCATCTACAGATGTGCTTCGTGAAGCAGTGCACCAGGTAGCACGAGGAGGTATTTACCTCAACAAGGAGATTAGTGAAAAGATCAACTCCGGCACTACCCGCTCCAACAACATTGTTTCCCGCTATAAAAAACTCTCAACCCGTGAGATCGAAGTACTCAACCTTCTTTCTACCGGAAAAAGGAATAAAGATATAGCCGAAGCCCTGGATATTAACGAAAAAACGGTGAGTACCTATAAGACCAGGCTGCTCAAAAAATTAAGGGTAGATAACCTGGCCGATCTTATTACCCAGGCGCGCCTGTTACAGATAAGACCTACATAACCCGGTTTAACTTACCCGAAAGTACCTTTTTGAGGGTGATATAATCCATGATATCCTGTAAGACACCCGTAGACTCTTCGGGAGGAACTTCTTTTATTGTCCGGTTAAGTTCATTTATCTTCTTATTGACCAAAAACCTTCTCAAAGAAAGGATAGTTTCATTTACAAGACGACCAATTTCCGCTTTTTTACCCTTCACAAAAATTTCCATCCTTTCCCAGTCGTGAAGCACATACTGCTCTTCATCCATTAAGATACTGGTTACTTCCGAAGCATTTTCGGGAGTGAGCTCATTTATAAAAGTATCTATAGAGAACTCCTGCTCCTCATTGTATTTCTTGATCACCAGTTGATAGATCTTCTGGAAATTTTCGTTGGCAAAAACCACCTCATCTTCCTGTAGATCAAGGAAGATCTTTTCATAAACCTTTGCCGTCATCATTTCGGGCTCCAGTGAGATTTCACCCTTGTCATCTACCTTCACCACCAGGTCTTCAAAATCTTCTTCCATCATACCGTAATGCAGCAGAAGACTAATAATGGTTCGCTCCAGCACATACAGCTCATCTACTTTCACTTGGGGCCCCGGTTCATCCCTCACCACTTCAAACTGCTTTGTCTTCTTTGGAGCTGTTTTAGCCGCTGGTTTTCCGGCCAGTTGAGCTAAAGTGGTAAACAAAACATCTTCAGAAATGTCCATGATGCGTGAAGTCTCCTGCACATAAACTTCCTGCTGAATATTATCGGGGATCTTTGAGATACTGCTCACCATATCCCGTATGAGCGAAGCTTTCTTTACCGGGTCGTTCTTAGCTTCCTCCATTAACAGGGAAGCCTTATAATTGATGAAATCCTTGGAATTTTGCTCCAGGTATAACCTTACATCTTCTTCGGAATTCTTCTTTGCAAAACTATCGGGGTCTTCCCCTTCCGGAAAAGCACACACTTTCACGTTCATGCCCTGCTCCAGGATAAGATCAATCCCCCGAATGGAAGCACGCTGCCCGGCAGCATCGCTGTCAAAAAGTACGGTGATATTCTTGGTGAGCCGGTTAATAAGCCTAATCTGCTCTGGCGTCAAAGCCGTTCCCGAAGAGGAAACCACGTTCTCAATACCCGCCTGATTAAACTGTATCACATCGGTATACCCTTCAACCAAATAGCAATTATCTTCTTTAGCAATTGCTTGTTTAGCGTGGTAAATCCCGTAAAGCACCTTACTTTTATGGTAGATCTCACTCTCGGGACTGTTAAAATATTTCGCAGCTTTCTTATCGTTTGTAAGAATTCTCCCTCCAAAACCCAGCACCCTGCCCGACATTGACTGAATGGGGAACATTACCCGACCTTTAAATCTGTCGAATTGCTTATCTTCTTTAACTATAGTTAGCCCGGTTTTCTCCAGATATTCCAGCTTATAACCTTTTCCCAGGGCTTCATTGGTAAAAGCGTTCCAATCATCAAGACAGTAACCCAATCCAAATTTTGCAATGGTTTCATCGGTGAATCCACGTTCCTCGAAATAGCTTAGGCCAATTGCCTTACCGAGTTCGGTTTTAAGCAGGTTATTCTGAAAATACTTTGCAGCAAATTCAGAAACCAGGTACATGCTTTCCCGTTCATCGGCCTGCTCCTTTTGTTCCTGGCTCTGCTCGGTCTCCTCCACCTCAATATTGTACTTCCTGGCGAGGTACTTAATGGCTTCAGGATAGGTAAAATGTTCGTGTTCCATCAGGAAAGCCACGACATTGCCTCCTTTGCCGCTGGAAAAATCTTTCCATATCTGCTTCACCGGGGAAACCATAAAGCTGGGCGTGCGTTCCTCACTAAAAGGGCTCAATCCCTTATAGTTACTACCCGATTTCTTAAGTGTCACAAAATCACCAAGCACCTCCTCTACCCGGGAAGCTTCAAAAACTTTATCTATGGTGTTTTTTGAGATCAATTTTTACTGCGGAAATTTTGGCAAATGTAAGGTAAAAACCAGAAAGGAATTTGGTTATTGAAAATGCTTGCCTGGTTCTCTTGTGGGCCTTACATAAATTCTCTTCTAATGATACTCACAACTTCAATTTAACAGGATTTTGCCGGCTGTCCCAGATTGTGAGGATGAGGATATGACTTTCAAATATTTCATAAAACATCAGGTAATTTTTAATAATATACATTCGACACTCTTTAGGGAGGTAGATTTTCCCATTGTTGGATTTTCCCTTATCTGGTAAACAGCCAATTGAAATAACCTGAAAAGCTTTTTACTATAAACTTTTGATTTGTTCCTTTGATTCCAGTATTCCAGAATTTCCCTCCTATCATCTTTGGCACGACGTGACCAGACTATTCTTTTAGCCATTCTTCAGTTTCCCGATCTACTTCTTCATTTGTAAAAGATTCTCCTCCTCTGTATTGCTCTCTTGCTTCATTTATAGCTGAAATCTGTGCTTCATTTAGAACATAATCCTTTTCAATCACCTCTCCAGTCAGCATGTTATAAAGCACTTTCAGTAACTTCACGTTCTCAACTTGCTTTATTTCTGCAATCAATTTCTCCCTTATTTCCATTTTGTTCATCTCCATCTTTTAATCTTTAAAGCAAATTTTAATTTTCTTTATTTACCCGTGAAAGCATTAATTGATATTTTAGTATATCATCTTAAATATAGCAAAAAACATGCTGTAATAGTCCAAAAAAAAGGACACCCGAAGATGTCCTTAATTAAATTATAACCGGTGGCTAATTCTAATTCACATCAAATCTAAGTCCCACAGAAACATTATGTAGATCTGTAGCCTGATCTTTAAATATTGGGTTGAGATCGTATTTCACGTACAGTGATGTTCCCCCAAAGCCCATGTAACCACTGAGTCCGTAAATAAAATCATTCGTGTTGTAATCTCCTTTAAGCTTCTCCTTTACCTTCTCGCCATCTTCTTCATACTTCAGTTTTTGGCGTTCTCCCAGGTTTATTCCGGCATACCCCCCAAGTCCTACTTTAAATTGATTTCGGGTAGAGAACCAAACACTTCTTGAAGACTCCACCTTCTTCGACGGACCAAATTCAAAGTGTACCGGAAAAACAAGGTTGTCCATCCTAAACTTCGATTTGTCTAACTTCAACGGAAATTCTTCAAGCGCAGTTACGCCTTCGTCTTCTACAAAATACCGGTTATCTGTAGGTTTCAAGCCATTAAATTGAAATGAAAATCCGTACCTAAGCCTCATAAAATTCGATTTTTCGAACACCCTTGTTCTCCATGCCATCCCAATTTCAAAGAAACGGCTGCCTCCTACTTTGAAGTCTGAATCATTGACCGACTGCCCATCACTTAAAGCATTATTAAACCCAACCGCCATAATGAGGTGTGTAGAGGTGCGGCTGTACCGGCTCTTGTCAAACCAGTTGTCATCATGCGCATCTTCTTCATCATCTGCATCTTCCCACGTCCATTCATCGGTTGTCTCTTCCCTTGTGAGCAGCGCGATTTGATTATCAATAATAGCCACCCGGTTTTGAATATTCATTGCGTGTTTACGGGCAGCTTCACTTTTAAGTTTTTCCGCTTCTTCCCAGTCAATTTCCTTTGCTTCGGCGCGACGGTTTATGGCCTCCACTTCCTTTTTAAGAGCTTCTTTCTCTTCATTGATGATCTGCTCCTTTTGTTTTTCAAGTTGTTCGATCTTTTCAGGATTTGTTTTTTCCTGCGCAACAGCAGGATTCACAACTACCGAACAAAAGATGAGGAACATTAAAAAGATATTTTTTTTCATGGTTCTGGTTTTTATAGGCTTTTTTAAAAGCCCGTTAATTGATTGATTGATGAATTATTTGAGATTAAAAATCGCGATTGGCCACTGCCGTTTTAGCTCGTGAAATGCCTTCTTTTACCACCTCAAAAACCTTTTGCCTAAAAGACTGCTCCAGCTCGTATTCTACCTGGTAAAGCAAATCTTTAGAATTTACGGTAAAGATGGTGTCAGCTTTTAATTCGGCCGTTGCCAGCAATAACAGGGCTTCTACCTCATTATCACTCACTGCAGCACGGTTTTCATTTACGGCAACTTCCACATTATCTTCGTCGGAATGGATTTTTTTTAGCGGCTTTTTTTCTTCGGTTGCTTCGGAAAAATTCCCCGAAGCTACTAAGTTTTCAGCTTCAGAAACCCTGGCTACAGGGGCCTCAAAAATGGCATTTTTGACAGGTCTTTCTGCGGAAGGTTTTTCTTTCTCTTCTTCTTTTTCGTTTTCTTCGAAAACTGCTATCTGAATCACTTCGGGTTCTGAAGTCTTTTCCTGCAGTACAGGCGGTGCAGGATTTTCCTCAACTACCTGCGGCGCTTCCGAAGTAAAAGGCGAATCAAAGAAAGTGCCCAGCACAAAAAACAAGGCTGCAACGGCTGCAACTGCGGTTATCCACAGCAGGTAAGTCGGTTTTTTTCTTCCTTGCTCCAGGCGCTGCTCCAGCTTTTCCCAGCCAGCGGCCGATGGCTGGATCTCCCGGCCCTCAAGCAGCTTTTTTACGTTATTTTCAAATCTTTCCGGTTCCATATTCTGTCTTGTTTTCCTGTTCCAGCTTTTCCTGAAGCATTTTTCGGGCTTTAAATAGCTGGGACTTAGAAGTTCCTTCTGTGATGTTCAGCATTTTTGCTATTTCATGGTGCTTATAACCTTCAACAGCATACATTAGAAACACCATTTTATAACCTTCGGGCAAACCGTCAATCACCTCCTGGATGTGCGCTGCATTGAATTCCGAAGTAAAGCAGTACGAAAAATCTACATTTTCGGGCACCTCATCTTCAGCAAACATGCTGCGTTTATCGGTACGAAGAAAAGAGATAGATTCCCGTACCATGATTTGCCGCATCCAGCCTTCAAAGCTGCCTTCATCCCTAAAATCTTTCAGGTGGGTAAACACTTTAAAAAAGCCGTTGAGCATCACTTCTTCGGCATGATGCAGGTCTTTCACGTACTGCCTGCAAATGCTTAACATCTTCGCCGAATGTTTCTCATAGATCTTTCGCTGCGCCTGCCGGTTTCCCGCGGCTGCACGTTTTATCAAAAGAGCATCATTCTTAAAGAGTTGAATTACTTTCACCTGCTTAGCTTTTCAAAAGGCCTTCTATTAACATAGACGAGTGAAAGTTACAAAAGGTTGCCTGAGGGTTTAGATTTTTTTAAAAATAAGCTGTGGCAGCTTCATTCAAATCTTCTCAAAAAGGGAAATCCGAGTTGAGATTAACAGGCCTCAGCCCAATAAAAACTGGGAAAAAACTTATCTTAGAGGCTTTTAACATCCTTACAAAATGCGCTATTTTTTAAGCTTTTGCTTCCTCTTTATTTGCTGCCTCTGCCCCGCTCAGGAACGATTTTTAGACAACATTTTTGAAGTTGAACCCGCCGTTACCGAAACTTACGCCACAAAAGATGGTGAAGCTTTGAAACTGGATATTTATACCTCAAAAAATGATACCGCCCGCTCGAGGCCTTTGATCGTTTTTATGCATGGCGGCGGATTCTCTGGCGGCTCCCGCACCCATGAAGATCTGGTAAAGTTTTCGCAACAAGCGGCCCGTAAAGGCTACGTGGCGGTGCAAATCTCTTACCGCCTCACCCGAAAAGGCCAGTCTTTTGGCTGTGATTATGAAGCTTCCGGAAAAATAGAAACCTTTCAAAAGGCCGCTGAAGATTTCATGGATGCCGTGCAATTTCTGGTAACAAACGCAAATAAATACCGCATAGACCCCGAACATATCATTGTGGGCGGCAGCAGTGCCGGTGCCGAAGCTGTGTTAAATGCGGTTTACAACCCCCAGCTCATGTTCAGCGAACCTGATAAATTTCAGGATATAGATATCGACGGGGTTTTCTCCCTGGCCGGCGCCGTTGTTGATGCCCGCTACCTTACCTCCAAAAATGCCGTCCCGGGAGTATTTTTCCACGGAACTGAAGACAACCTCGTGCCCTACGCCACCGCCCCGCATCATCTCTGCGAACCAGGTGCGCCTGGTTACCTGATGCTGGACGGCTCTAAAACCATCGTTCAAAAACTGAAAGAGCTTGACACCTCCTACCTGTTGTACAGCTTTGAAGGCGGTAAACATGAGCATTCGGGGATGCCCTTTAACGAGCTGGACAACGTTTTTGATTTCTTTCAGCGGGTGTTTCTCAACAACGAACAGCTACAAATGGAAGTTTGGCGCTAACATTTAAAAAGCCTTAAAATGAAAATCTTCACCTATCTTTTTTGCTTTTTCACATTTTTGGGCACGGCAATCGCCCAGCGACAGGTGCAAAGCCTTAATTCGGTCTGGCGTTTTTCTTCGGAAGTTCAGCCTGAGAAAATTGTGAATATCCCCCATACCTGGAATGCCGAAGATGCTTTTAAAGACGGAAAGGAATATTTCCGCGGAAAAGGCACATATAAAAAGACCCTCTTTGCCCCTCAAAAATGGCAAAATAAACAGGTGTTTCTGAAGTTTGAAGGTAGCAACCAGGTGACCGAAGTTTTTGTAAACGGTACTTCTGCCGGAAAACACATTGGCGGCTACACCGGATTTGTCATTGATATTTCTGAAGAATTGAAGTTGGCTTCCGAAAATGAGCTGAAAATAGTTGTTGACAACAGCCACGACACCAATATTCCGCCGCTGGATGCCGATTTCAATTTTTACGGCGGAATTTACCGCGATCTCGAATTAATTATCACCGATAAACTCCACTTTGAACTGGAAAATGCCGCTGCGGGCAATATTTTGGTTCGCACGCCCGAAGTTTCAGAAGAAAAAGCCCTGGTACAGGTAGAAGCCAAAGTGATCAATGACGGTGAAGCTTTCAGAAATGTCACTGTAGCATTAGAAATATTGGATCCCAATGCTAAAAAATTAAAAACCCTCACTAAAAAAGTCAGGCTAAAAGCAAAGGAGTCAAAAAATGTCATTTTTGAAACCTCAGTAAAAAACTCCGCCCTCTGGTCTCCCCAAGATCCGCAGCTTTACAGTTTTGAGATTAGTTTAGCGAGCGGAAATTCTTCGGAAAAGCTGGATGAATTCAGTTCTAAATTCGGATTTCGCAGGTTTGAAGCCGATCCCGAAAAAGGTTTTTTTCTGAATGGAAAACCTATCAAACTTATTGGTGCAAACCGACATCAGGATCTACAAGGACTGGGAAATGCGCTGCCCAATGCTATTCACAAGAGCGATTACAGGATGATCAAAGAAATGGGGGCGAATTTGGTGCGAACTGCTCATTACCCGCAAGACCCCGAAGTTTACAGGATCTGTGACGAGCTGGGGCTTATCGTGTGGTCTGAAGTGCCGGTAATCAATGATGTTACCGCGACAGACGAGTATCACAACGTGGCCCTGCAAATGCAGAAGGAGCAGATTCAGCAGTTTTTCAACCACCCTTCGGTGATCTTCTGGGGTTATATGAACGAGATCTTTATCAGGCTGGTTTTCAACAACGAAATGACGGAAAGCGAAAAAGAAGATAAAATTGAAACTTCTGTAGCCCTGGCCAAAAAGCTTGAAAAGCTCACCAAAGAACTCGATCCTCACCGGCTAAGTGTGATGGCCCTGCACGAAAATGAACTCTATAATACTTCGGGAATTGCCGATATCCCCGATGTGATTGGCTGGAACCTCTATTTTGGCTGGTATTCACCGGGACTTGAAAACTTCGGGAAATTTCTTGATGAGCAGCACGAACGCTATCCAAACCGGCCACTTATCATTTCGGAGTACGGGCCGGGCGCCGATGTGCGTATCCAGACAGAAGATCCAAAACCCTGGGATTACAGTGAGGCTTATCAACTAAAACTTCACCGCAGCTACATCAACCAGGTGCTTGCCCGCGATTATGTAGTAGGAATGGCGGCCTGGAATTTCGCCGATTTCGGTTCGTCTTTCAGGCAGGACGCCATGCCGTACATCAACCAAAAAGGCCTGCTGAATTTTGACCGCAGCAAAAAGGATATTTACTATTACTACCAGGCGAGACTGGTAGATGAACCCATGATCTATATAGCGGGTGAGAATTATGAACAAAAATTTCCGAAGAGCGAAAACCACAAAATCAGCATTCCTGTATTTTCAAATGCTGAAAGGGTGAGCCTAAGCATCAATGACAGTCTTAAAATTTCTTCGGAAGTAACCGACGGAATCTCATTTTTCGACCTAAAACTTCCCGAAGGAACTCACCGGCTCACCGCCACCACAGGCGACATCTCCTATTCCAGAACCATCCATGTGCTCCTCAGAAAAGACCTGCTGAAAAAACCCGAAACGCAAAATTTGACCATCAACGTGGGCACACATGTGAATTACAAAGATCCTGTAACAAAAGAAATCTGGATGAGCGACCAGCAGTATGAACCGGGCGGCTTTGGTTATGTGGGCGGTGAGGTATACCAGAAATCGGCTGCCAAGTTCCAGGGCACGGCTTCAGATATTCAGGGAACCGGGAATGACCCGCTGTTCCAAACCATGCGCGAAGGCATTGAAGCTTATAATTTCGATGTAGAAGCAGGTACCTACAGAGTCACCTTATTGTTTGCAGAACCCGAGTTCAATGCTTCCGAAGAGAACATTTACAACCTCAACACTTCCGAAGAAAAGAAACCGGAAGGAGTGCGGAGTTTTGATGTGAAGGTTAACGGAAAAATTGTTTCTGAAGACCTTAACCTTGCACGCGATTACGGCCGAATTCGCGCTGTAGAAATTTCTTACAACATCAAGACAGAAAAAGGGATTGCGATCGAATTTTCTGAAAATGCAGGAAAATCACTGCTTTCGGGGATTAAACTGGAAAAATTATAACTGAATGTTTGAATCAATTTTAAAACCCGGTTTCCAAAAATGGCATTTTAAATACACTTTTTGGAAGCTAAGCTACTGCGGAAAAATTATCCTGGCCACCGTGTTCCTTATTTCAACCGGCTGCCGCGAAAAAAATCCTGAAGAAGTCCGGGCGCTCACAGAAAAACCGGCAGACATAAAAACCCCGGACGGGATGGTTTGGATTCCCGGCGGGGAATTTAAGCAGGGCGCGATTGATAAAGATGCCATGGCCATGGAACACGAAAAACCGGCTCATCCCGTGATTGTAGACGGTTTTTTTATGGATGAAACCGAAGTAACCAACGCCGAATTCGCAAAATTTGTTGGAGCTACAGGTTATGTTACGCTTGCCGAAAGAAAAATTGATTGGAAAGAAGTGAAAAACCAATTCCCACCAGGAACTGAAAAACCTCATGATTCCCTGCTACAGCCCGGATCGCTGATTTTTAAAACCCCCGTGACCGAAGTGAAAAACCTTCACGACTTTTCCCAGTGGTGGCAGTGGAAAAACGGTGCAAACTGGCGACAGCCGTACGGCCCCGAAAGCAATATTGAAGGTAAAGAAGATTACCCCGTGGTACATATTGCTTATGAAGATGCCAAAGCTTATGCCGACTGGGCAGGGCGACGGCTTCCTACTGAAGCCGAGTGGGAATATGCTGCAAGAGGAGGTGCCAAAAATGTCATTTTTGGATGGGGAAATGACCGGGAGAAATTACCACAAATGGCAAATACATGGACAGGAAAATTCCCTGTGGAAAATGATTCTATTGACGGGTTTACCAGGATTGCGCCGGTAAAATCTTATCCTCCAAACGATTTTGGTCTTTATGAAATGGCCGGCAATGTTTGGGAGTACACTCAAGACTGGTACAACATTAACTATTACTACGACGCAAAGGAAGAAGGTGTGCAAAGGAATCCGCAGGGAGCCGTGCAGGCATTTAATCCTCACAATCCCCAGGTGCAGGAAAAGGTAATAAAAGGAGGTTCATTTTTATGCCACGCCTCTTACTGCGCCAGTTTTCGCCCTTCGGCCAGGATGCAAAATTCAATTGATTCCTCCCACGAACATGTGGGTTTCAGGACTGTTGTGACACCGGAAATGTTGTAAATTAATGGTTGGTAATCAGTGATTAGTATGCAGTAAATGAACAATTATACTATAGATTGACATAGAAAACACTATCCTGGTTCTTAATTCTGAACAGCGCGGCAGTCGTTATTCCATATTTTTTGGCACTTCCCCAGAACCATATTGCCGCACATAACCTTTATAGTTTCTCACTTCATCATCTGCAAGCCGTGCGAAATTGCGGTAAGCCTGCTCCACTTTTGCGGCCGGGGTCTGCGCAAATTCGGCGTTGGTTACCTTGTACCGGGTTTGTAAAGAATCTAGTGTTTCATGCAGTTCCTGCTGAATCTGAGCATAGCCGGGATCATCATAAACATTCCTGAGTTCCTGCGGGTCTTTCTCAAGATCGTATAGTTCCCATTGATCAATATCATCGTAAAAGTGCATTAATTTATATCTTTCTGTACGCACCCCATAATGCCGTTTTACCATGTGAAATGCAGGGAAGTCATAGTAATGATAATAAATAGCATTTCTGAAGTCGGCGCCCTTTTCCTGTTGCTTCAGGAGATTCCGAAGGGATTTTCCCTGCATTTCCGAAGGAATGTTTGCTTCAGCATAATCAAGGAAAGTAGGTGCGAAATCGAGGTTTTGCGTAAGCGCACTCACTTCTGAACCTGCCGGAATTTCTTTTGGATACTGCACCAGCAAAGGCATCGCAAGAGATTCTTCATACATAAAACGTTTGTCAAAAAAGCCTTTTTCACCCAGGTAAAAACCCTGATCGGTTGTGTAAACCACGATGGTATTATCGGCAAGTCCGTTTTCTTCGAGGTAATCCAAAATCTTTCCGACACCTTCATCTACCGAAGCCACCGTGGCAAGATAATCTCTCAAATACCGCTGAGCTTTCCACTCGGCCAAAGCTTTACCGGAAAGATCTGCTTCATGAAAAGCATCATTTTTGGGACGATAGGCATTGTTCCAGGCTTCCCGCTGTGCTTTGGTCATACGCACAAAATCGTTGGGCCAGGGATTGTGCCGCAGCGAATCACTTCCTTTTTCAACCGTCATCTTCAGGTCATGGCCTTCATACATATCTTCATAAATGGTTTGCAGCTGTTCTTGCGAAGCAATGGAACCTTCATGATTTGCAAAATAAGTATCGGGCAACGGGAAAGTAATAGAATCATACATATTTATATGGCGCAGCGCGGGCATCCAATTGCGATGTGGGGCTTTGTGCTGCACCATAAGCAGGAAAGGCTCGTCTTTTCCTGCATTTTGCTTTAGCCAGTCCAGTCCCATTTTAGTAATGATATCGGTCGCGTAGCCTTCAATCCTGGTGGTATCCTTGTCTTTAATAAAATCGGGATTGTAATAATTCCCCTGATCTACAAGGATATTCCACTGGTCAAAACCTTCGGGGGTACCGTGCAAATGCCATTTTCCGAAGAGCGCCGTATGATATCCGACTTCTTTTAAATACTTCGGAAGGGTTGGCTGCGTACCGTCAAATTTGTCCCCGTTCATCCTGAAGCCATTAAGATGACTATGTTTTCCTGTAAGAATAACCGCTCTGCTGGGGCCACAAATAGAATTCGTACAAAAGTTAGTATTGAACCTCGCGCCGTTCATGGCAATTCTGTCAATATTTGGAGTAGGTGCCAGCTTACTCAATGGATGGCCGTAAGCACTAATTGCCTGTGCTGCATGGTCATCGGTCATAATGAAGACAATATTTGGCCTTTTTGGCACCTCTGGCTGCGATTTTGGTTTTTTGCTGTTACAGGAGGTAAGGAGCCCCATCGCTAATAACAACAAGAGATTTAGCCTTAACTTTTCAATTCTCATTTCTATCATTTTTTGGTGTACCTGTATAACTTACTCTGCTATGCTAGTCTGAAAGATTTGCCGTTCGTACTTCCAGCGGTTGCAGTTGAGGCAGTGCTCCGCCTGGCCGGTCGAGGTAAAAATAAGCCGTGGCCGAAACATCATCGCTCCTGTAAAAGTTAGTCCATCCCTGCGGAAAATCTTCATCCCTTAAGTTCGGAACCGGATCTAGCTCCAGCAGTTTGGTAAAGTGCGGAAAATGGTCCACGCTTACAGGAATAAGCCTGGCACCATTGCTAACCAGTTCCTGCACCTTTTCTTTAGGTGCCCCGCCTATTTGCTGGATACTGACTTTAATATCCTCATAGAAAAAAACAGGATCGGGGATGTGATACCGGTAAAAAGCATAGGCGCCTTCTTCAACATCTACTATTGGGCTGCCTTGGAATTGATGGGTAAAAGTCCCCTGGCCGTAAGCGGTTCCCACATAATCTTCGGTTCCAGAACCTACCAGGCTGGGAAACTCGTTATCTCCATCAATGTGAATTTTAACTTCCCCTTCACCCCACCAGGTATCCTGGTAAAGTTCATTGGTGAATATCCCAATGTTGGTACCCAAAAAACGGCCTTTGCCTTCGATTTGTGGTAAAATAACAAAATCTTCGCCTAATTTGGTTTCAAGATCCCTGCTCCAGTATGCATGAAAATAGAGGATATCCTCTTCAAAATGGAATTTTTCAAGCAGATTTATTTCGTAAAATATTTGGTTCAGATCTTTTTGGGAATCGTTTGTGAGCCTAATAACAGCTTTTTCCTTAAAAGGCATGGGAATAAAACAGTTGAAGGAACGGCCTTCGGGATCGGCAAATAAAGCACTTTCAAAAGCCACTCTTGTACCCAGGCCAATTCCGAAGAAATCGCCCAGCGGGACCGATACGGCAGGGCGCTCTTCTCCATCCCAGAACATTTCGATCTTGAGCGACCTCAGCATTTGCGGGCTGCGGTCACTAATAGTGAGCCAGATCCTGTTCACAATGCCGCTGCCATTGAAATTCACCAAGTCAACGCTTTCACCGGCTTTCAACCTTTCAAAAGCATGGCCTTTGGCACTTCGGTTTTCCATTCCGCCGGCTCCTTTTTCAGCCTTTAGGTTTTCAAAGGTCACCCATTTTGTAGTAACCTGCTCCTTCGGCATTTTGTAAAGATCCTGACCCGCAACATTTGCCGACAAGATCAGAATAACCAGAAAATTGATTGCTCTTTTCATAAGCTTCAGTTTAAAATTAGGTTTTAAAATAGCCTGCCCGGATTGCCGCTAAAAAATAAAGCCCTGCTCTGCTTCCGCAGCAACAGGGCTCGGTAAATTTAATTCATTGGTATTATTCTACCACGGTAAATGTGCCGTCAAAATCACTGTTAGAGCTTCCTGCCACAAAGAAGTCAAATTCTCCCGGTTCATATACATATTCCAAAGACCCGTTATAAAACCTAAGATCGTTTACAGTGACCGGAAATTCCACAGTCATAGATTCTCCCGGTTTCAGCTCGATCTTTTTAAAAGCGATAAGTTGCTTTTTTGGAGGGGTAAGGCTTCTCACTTTGTCGTGAATATAAAGCTGTACAACTTCTTTACCTACTTTTTTCCCGGTGTTGGTCACGGTGGTGCTAATGATAATTTCTTCGTTTGCACGCAAAGTTTCGCTGCTGGCTTTACTTTTACCGTACTTAAAACTGGTGTAGCTCAACCCATAACCAAACGGCAACAGCGGGGAATTGACCACATCGAGGTAATTCGATTTAAACTTTTCAAATTCTTCTGTAGCAGCGGGTCTTCCGGTTATTCTTTCTCCGTAATACACAGGGATTTGCCCTACGTTTCTAGGCCAGCTCATGGTTAGTTTTCCTGAAGGGTTCACATCACCAAAAACCACATCGGCAATGGCGTTTCCGGCTTCCACACCCGGGTGCCAAACCTGCAGGATGCTTAGGGGCATCTCCATTTCTTCGGAAATATCAAGGGGGCGACCGCTCATGAGTACAAGAGCAACAGGCTTCCCGGTGGCAACGAGTTCCCTGATAAGCCTTTTTTGGCTCTCCGGAATCTGAATGTTGGTACGGCTGGCCGCTTCCCCACTCATTTCACTGGCTTCTCCTACCACAGCCACAATTACATCGGCAACTTTGGCAACTTTTAAGGCTTCCTGAAGCAATTTTTCGGGAGAGCGATCGGAAATCTCTACTTTGGGGCCAAATACATTTACTTTTTTCGCATAAGCCGTATCGTTGGTGATGTTCGCACCTTTAGCATAAGTGATTTTCGCCTTTGGCGCTACATTTTTAAAACCTTCAAGTACGGGAACCGAAAGTTTGAAGTCTCCGGTTGGAGCCCAGGTTCCAAGCATATTTGTTTGATCATCGGCCAACGGACCAATGAGTGCGATTTTTGCCTTTTTTGACACCGGTAGTACCTGGTTGTGATCTTTCAGCAAAACAAAAGACTGGGTTGCTGCACGACGTGCCAGCTGCCTGTTCCCTGCCGTCAAAATATCTTTTTCGGGCCTGCTTGCATCTGAATATCTGTAAGGATCATCAAGTAAACCTAATTTATGCTTGGCTTCAAGGATACGCCGGGCGGCAGTAGTGATCTCTTCTTCGGAAACCCTTCCTTCATCCACAGATTTTTTCAGAGTTGTTAAGAATCCTTCGCCAACCATGTCCATATCCAAACCTGCTTTTAAAGCCATTGCCGATACATCCTGAAGGTCACCCATTCCGTGGGCGATCATCTCATTTACCGAAGTATAATCTGAAACTACAAATCCGTCAAAGCCCCATCTTTCGCGAAGCAGGTCGGTAAGCAGCCATTTGTTCCCGCTTGCCGGCACTCCGTCAATATCGTTAAAAGAAGTCATCACACTTCCCACCCCGGCATCTACAGCGGCTTTGTAAGGCGGCAGGTATTCATTGAACATCTTGGTGCGGCTCATGTCTACGCGGTTATAATCGCGACCCCCTTCGGGGGCACCATACAGCGCAAGGTGTTTAACGGTTGCCATCATTGTTTGAGGTTGCGTAAGATCATCCTGCTGGTAACCTTCTACCATAGCTATCCCAATTTGAGAACCTAAATATGCATCTTCGCCGGCGCCTTCGGCTACACGGCCCCATCTTGGATCGCGGGAAATATCTACCATAGGAGAAAAGTTCCAGTTGATACCATCAGCAGTAGCTTCTTTAGCAGCTACTTTGGCTGTTTCTTTTATCAACTCCATATCCCAGCTGGAAGAAAGCCCCAGCGGAGTAGGAAAAGTTGTTTTGTAACCATGAATAACATCTGACCCGATAAGCAGCGGAATTCCCAGGCGCGAGTTCTTCACTGCAATTTCCTGGGCCTGGCGCACCCTCTCTGGACTCGACACTCCAAAGACACCACCTACCTGCCCGGCCTTGATCTTGGCCTCCACATCTTCACTCACTACAGATCCTGTGGCTATCCCGCCACCGGGAGTGAGCAGGTTGAGCTGGCCTATTTTTTCTTCTAAAGTCATTTGCTCCAGCAGGGCTTCCACCTGCGGGATTCTTTCCTGTGCCTGGAGATATGAAAGTCCCATAAAAAACAGAAATGCGACTGAAAGATTAATTTTTCTCATTCTTATATTCTTTAAAAATTATTGAATTGTCTTTTCTTACTTTACTTCCCGGATCTCAGTTCTTTCTGAAATCCCGTTCTCATTAAATGCTTCAATACTGAAGTAATACGTGGTACCCTTATCGAGATTCCGCATAAAATGTTCGTTTTCACCGTAGATCAACCACGACTGGTATAATTTATCGGGCGCTATTCCCCAGCGAATATTGTAGCCCTGGGCACCTTTCACCGGCTCCCACTTAAAGGCAGCATCTCTTCGGTCTTCCTGGCGGTTTATAGTAAAACCTTTGACTTTTGCCGGTTTCTTACCCAATCCTTTTCCAAACACCCTGATTTCAGAAAGAGCCAGGTTGTTCCCCGGAACTTCTATGTTGTTATAGCGCACGTATTTTGCCTTTACAGGCTCATTTAGCGGCAGGTAAGCGTTTGGCGCATCTATATAGCTGTTGCTCCTATCCACGACTGTTTTCCAGTCTTTTCCATTTTCTGAAACCTCAAGGGTAAACCTATGTCTTAAACTTTCGGTACGGGTATAAATGCCTGAGTCTTCATCATGAAAATTCAGCTGGAAAGCGTAAATATTTCCGGGAGCCAACATTTCTATCTCCACCCATTGTTCCCCATCATTGGCTTCAGCAACCCAGAAAGATTTAGGGCTTTCATCTGTAAGCACTTTAGAGATGATCTCTCCGTCGCTGTTCTTTTCGAGCGGCATTTCGGTGATGTCGTAATCGCCATCGGTAGAAGTACTTTTCCGAATCTGCTTTTGTGAGGAAGAAACTGTAGCTTTTCCTTTATAAGACAGCAGCATCCAGCCGGTATGTAGTCCTGCTTTGGTAGGATGGTTGGGCGCGTGCAGCGGATAATCTCCATAGCTGGTGTTGGTATACATCAAACCTTCATCATCAAAGTAAGTTGGCCACATAGCCAGCCGCCGCTCCCAGTGGGAATTGGAAGCCAGGGCCATAGTTGCAAAATGCCAGTACTGCCCATTGATTTCTTTCACAGTAATACCGTGACCGGCACCATTGGCGAACCCACCGGGCTTAAAACTGTAGGGGTTGTTCTTCATGTATTTGAAGGGACCCAGCGGGGTTTCACCAACGTAGGCAGCATCGGCATATACATTGAATTGGGTGCCCGGCGCAGCATACTGCAGGTAATATTTACCTTTGTGTTTTGTCATGGAGGCACCTTCCATATATCCTTCCTTTAAGGTTGGATGGAAATTATTTTCACCAAATCGCTCCCAGCCGTGCTCTTCTTCAACCAGGTTGATCAATTCTTTTTCCACCCCGGTTTCAAGAAAACGATCGTCTTTATTTAACATCTTCACCTTAAACGGGTAAACATTTGAAGAACCCCAGTAGAGATAGGCCTTGCCGTCATCATCTATGAACAATTCGGAATCCTGGATGTCGCTGGTAATGGACGCTGTGGGCGTCCAGTTACCGCTTTTGGGATCATCGGTGTATAAAATACTACCGTAGCCCGCAGGATCACCGGCGAAATAAACCAGCGAATCTTTGTAATTAAAAGCGGTGGGCGCATTGGAGCCTTCAAAAAACCACTGTTTTGGTTTAATGAATTCCCAGTTAACCAGATCTTTGGAATACCAGTAGCCAAAGGAGCGGGTAACAAACATGTAATATTCCCCTCGGAACTCGATCACCGCCGGGTCTGCCCCCGAACGATAAGAAATATTTTTGCTGGAATTATAAACCATATAAGAGTAGTCAATATCCAGCGGATTGATATAGGTTTTAGGCACTACTTCCTGCGAGTGCGCAAAAAAGCTGAAGAATACGACTACTGCTGTGGTAATGTAGGGTAAGCCTTTCATTTATCTAATCATTTTTTTGGTGAGAGAATAACCACGGCAGCAGGTAAGGTTCAGAAAAAGCCGAATCCCAGCTGTTGTGGTTATCATGTGGATAAAGAGAGAGTTTTGCGTTACCGCCGGCAGTGTTGATCTCGCGAGCCATGGTTTTAGAAAATTCGGCAGGAACTACATTGTCTTCTTCACCGTGAAAAATCCAGATATTAAAACCTTCAGGGTATTTCTTAACTATGCCGGGATCGGCGCCGCCACAAATGGCAAAAGCAGCAGCAAAGGTTTCAGGCATTCTGGAAAGGATCTCGTAGGTTCCCATTCCCCCCATTGAAAGTCCGCCCACATAAATGCTGTTCTTATCGATATAATCTTCCGAAGTAACAGAATTCAGAAGAGCCATCACCAAATGTAGGGCTTTGGTAGGCTCCTCCTCATTCTTAAAGCTAAATTCAAAAGGGGTTTTGTTTCGGTCAACCTCCACTTTTGCCCAATAATCATCTTTTGGGGCCTGCGGAAAAATAACAATAGCCGGAAAGTCTTCCCTGTTTGCCTTTTTCAGGAACAAATCGCTCCCGTGCACGAGTTGCGCTTCATTATCGCTTCCCCTTTCCCCCGCGCCGTGCAAAAATAGCACTACAGGATACTCTTTTTCTTCGGAAAAGTTCTTCGGAAAGAGAATGCGATAGTTTAAAGTGTCGTTTTGCTGAATAAATTGCTTTTTTTGAAACTCTAACCGCTCCTGGGCGCTTCCTGAAGCTGAAATAAGCATGAAAAAGCCTGCGAACAGAAGAAAAGTAAGGGAAATGTTATTTTTCATAGTTGTAATATTTAAAGCTGACAGGTCTTAAAAAACCCTATCCTAAAAATGTCATTTTTGGATGGTAAAATCCAGTTTTTTCAAGCCTTCCTGAATTTCGGGAGCCTGCATAAAAAGATCCCAAATCAATCCAGATCGATAGTTCTCGATCATGACCACCTGCGGCCCCTGGTCTATTGCAAGGTAATAAGGTGCCACCCAATCTTCGCCCTCAAGGCTGTAGGCATCATAAAATCCTGCCGGGCCCCACAACAACTCATGTTGATCTTCATAAAAATACCTCATAGCATCCAAAGATTTCTCTGGGGTGTAAGGGAGAGAACTAATGGCCGCAGTTGGCGAAACCACGCCACGGTCATCATCAGGTGAGTGTGCAGAATATCCTATACCGTCGTCTTCATTTCTCGTGTAGCTGGCGGTAAGGCCCCAGGAATTTTCACTGTATGTTTCAAAATCTTTCGGATTTTCTAGGGCATATTCATAATTGATGAGGCTGTGGTTTACATTAACATCCCAGTAATTGGCGTACCTATCGCTTAAGCCCTTCGGATTTAACCCAAGGTAGGAATAATGTGCCCAGAAAAGTGGACCACCCCTACTTCCGGAAGTGTTGTGCTTCAGAATAAGCGGTAGGCCGTAAGCTTCTTCATCAGAAACAATATCACCGCCCCTGGCCCAGCCCTCGTGATAGGCTGCAGGTTCAATTGCGTGGCCTGGTGACGCCGCCGCCATGATATAGGTGATCAAACATTCGTTATAACCTTCTATCATAAAGTCCATCTCCCATTCATACACAGGCGACCAGTGCCAGTAGATCCCGTTCTTGTTATTGGTGTACCAGTTCCATTCGATACCTTTCCAGAGGTCGTCGTACTTTTTGGCTACGGCCTGTTCTGCTTCAGTGCCATTTTTGAGATACTCTCTCACCACAATAAATCCCTGTGCGAGAAAGGAAGTTTCCACAATATCCCCGCCATTATCTTTTTTTCCGAAGGCCTGGGTGTCGCCGGTCTCCCCGTTGATCCAATGCGGCCATGCGCCATGGAACCTCGGAGTTTTGTCAAGAAAATCTGCAATCTTGTTTAGTCGGGCAACGGCAGAATCCCGAGGGATGAAATTCCTTTCCATTCCTGCCACTATAGCCATGAGCCCAAAGCCTGAGCCGCCGGTAGTGACCACATGCGAGTCATTTCGTGGGTAATTGCCATCGGGATGAAAGCGCTCGCGGGCCATGCCGCTGTTGGGTTCGGCATAATCCCAAAAATATTTTAGGGTTTGCTTTTGCACGGTATCCAAAAGTGCCTCTTTTGACAGACTTTTTTGCTGAGATTTATCAGCTGCAAGCTCCTGCTCCTTTGTCTGGCCTTCTTTACAGCCCGCAATTAAAAGTAGTAGTAAAATAGCCAGTACAGAATATTGTTTCAGCATTTAATTGTTTTTGTGATTTAGTAGGTAAATCCAAGTTTATCAAGTCCCGCCTGAATTTCTTCATTCGCCATAAATAGCCTCCACGGAAGCCCGGTGCGGTAATTCTCGATCATGGCTACTATAGGCCCCTGATCTATGGCCAGGTACCCGTTAGAAAACCAGTTGTGTTCTTCAGAAAAAGCGTCATAAAATCCATATTCGCCCCAGAGTTCATCATTCAAATCTTCATAAAAATGCCGCAGCGCAGCCATAGATTTTTCCGGAGTATAGGGAAAAGAAGACAAAGCCGCAGTTGGTGTAATGACTCCTAAATCGTTTGTAGGGCTGTGCGCGGCGTAGCCCTCATGATTATCGGAAGCTGTAAGGCCCCAGGAATTCTCGCCATAGCCTTCAAAATTCTTCGGATTGCGAACCGCGTATTCATAATTGATAAGGGTATGATTGGTATTTTGCTGCCAGTAATTGGCGTACTGATCTTCCAGGTTACGCGGGTCTAAACCAATGAAGGAATAGTGGCTGAAAAATAGCGGTCCGCCGTAAGATGGCCCCAGGGGCAGGTTTAGGCCGTAATGGTTCCTGCCAGTGACCATACTCCCGTTTGAAGCCCAACCATTGGTATAGACTTCCGTAGAAATTGGGTGCGTTGGTGATGAAGCGGCTAAAACGTAAACAATTAAAGATTCGTTCCAGCCTTTAATGGGAAGGCCAATCTCAAATTTATAAGAAGGCGACCAGTGCCAGTAAAGCACATTCTGCCCGTTTGTGTACCAATCCCAATCTACATTTTCCCATAAAGTGGTAATTCGATCATCAATTTGGGCATCGTCAAAATATTCACGGTTAATTAACAGGCCCTGCATCAAAAATGCAGTTTCCACAAGATCACCGCCGTTATCCAAGTTGCTAAAAGGTCTTGTCTTAGCAGTATTCCCCATGTACCAGTGAGAAAATGCCCCGTGATAGGTTGGCACCTCCTCCAGGAAACTCAAAATTTTATCTAGCCTACCTAAGGCTTCAGCTTCACTAATCCAGCCGCGTTCTACCGCCGTGGGAAATGATGCCAGACCAAAACCTGTGCCCCCGGTGGTGACTATATGCGGGGCATCGCCGCCATAGGCATCATTTTGAGACCTTTCGCGGGCCATGCCGCTGTTGGGTTCGGCAAAATCCCAGAAATAATTGAAAGTGCGCTCCTGCACCAGGTCCAGCAGTTCTTCATCGGTCAATTGTGGTACCGGTTCTTCGCCGTTACCAGGGTCAGGAATGTAGGGTTCCTGATATCCCGGTCCCGAATCATCTGAACATGCAAGGAAAAGCACGACAATATTCAGCAGGGAAAAGTATTTTAGAAGACTTTTCATTTAGTAGGAGTTTGTAAATATTTTTTTTTGACACTCCTCAAAAATGCCATTTTTGAGGAGTGTCAAAGCTTGATCAATTATTCATATCGGCTTCAATTTCCTCTTCTGTTAGCGCAACCCGGTAGAAACGCAGGTCGTCTATAGCACTTTGATCGGAAAGGTGATTCCATTCTACGAAACGCGGAGCACCAGACATTACCGAAACAAGATCGGCACCGGTCCAGTCAACCCCTCCGGTAACGGGAGCTTCGGTTGCAAGTTCTCCATTGATGTAGATCCTGCTTTTGTTTTCGGTAATCACGAATCCGATATGCACCCATTCCCCGGCCGCCGGATCTATCAATCCGCCGTCATTCCAGCTATTCCCGTTTCCGGTTCCCACACTTGCTTTTATTCGCTGACTGTCGCCAGATGCTTCCCTAAATAACTGAAAGCCTTTGGTGAGGTTATTTTTATTGGCCCCTTCAGGATTTACGGCACTAATGGAAATTATACCCGCACGATCTGGGCTGGCATTGACCTTGTACCAGAAAGTGGCACTAAACTCTTCGCTTAACAGGTTTTGAGAAGGGAAGGTCAAATAAGCTCCATCAGCTCCTTTTAAAGCTTCACTTCCTTCTTTAGCATCCTGCGTAAACTGAGGAGACCCAACCACATTAATGCTTCGGCCGGAGACCTGTTCGTTATAATTCCCGTCAAAAGGCAGGTAAAGGGAAATATCTTCGGAAGGAGGGTTCACCATCAGGCTTACTTCTTCCGCAGTCATTGCTTCATCAAAGATCCTTAACTCATCGATAAGACTTGTATCTGAATTATGGCCCCAGCCGCTAAAGTTTAACCCTGAGCCTATCACAAGGTTTTCAACACCTGTCCAATCTATAGCAACATTATCAACCGTAGTAGCTCTTACGAGTACACCATTAAAATAAATTGCTGTTCCTGTTGGGGAAACCGTAACGGTAATATGCGTCCATTCAGGTTCTACGGTAGAAATAGTACCACCATCATTCCAGATATCACTCTCACCGGTACCTACATTTAACTTCACTACCTGGGCATCGGCGCCAGCAGGTTCTCTAAATAACCTGAAGCCCTGATTTCTATCACTATCATCGGTCGCTGTTAAAATTCCCGCTCTCTCTGTGCTGGGATCTATTTTGTACCAGAAAGCAAGAGTAAATTCATCTTCAAGCCCTGCAAGAGGTATAGTGAGGTAAGAATCTACAGCTCCCTCATAGGAGCCTGTTCCTTCTTTGGCCTCATCTGAGAATCCGGGGTCTCCAACCTGAGTGGGCTCTTCCAGCTCTATAAGCTCCATAAAGCTTTTATCAAAAGCCATGTAGAATATCTCGTTTTCAAAAACAGGGGTATATGGAGGTTCTTTACTGAAGGTTGTAGTTTGTACGGTCTCTTTACCTTCAATATCTGTAGCCTTCACGGTGACTGTATGCTCACCCATTGAAAGCCCTTCAAAAGTGACCTTTTTGAGTGCTATACGGTAATCGGTGAATTCGGTGAAGGTTTCTACCTCCTGTCCATCTACAAGAACCACGATCTCCTGGATCTCTATGTCATCTTCAACCGCAAGATCTATGGTAATATTAGAAAGCTCTGAAGCTTCTTTGATCACGGTTCCCTGCTGGGGGTATTTTATATTGACTTGTGGAGCTCCTTCATCCTGCCCGGGTTCTACCCTTGTGATAGGATCAATCCCTTCGCGCTCACAACCTGCCAAGATAAACAAGAAGGCAAGAAAGCCAAAAATTCTGATATTTAAATTTTTCATTTTTACCTGTTTAAAGTTGATAATACATCATTAAGTGCCGTATTAGTATCTACATTGGTAGCTTCTAAAGGTAAGGCGTCAACCTGTGCCTGTGGGTAAGGCAGGTACTCATCGGCGGCGGTGAATGTTCTGCCATCGTAGCTTAGTTCCTGATATTTGTCAAGACGAATCATATCGTAATACCTTATTCCCCATTCCATAGCGAGTTCGGCAAATTTTTCATCGAGCACCTGTTCTGTAGTAACTCCTGAAAGTGGCGACATATCTGCACGTTCCCTCACCAGGTTTACAGCCTCATCGGCAGGAATTGCTGTAGCACTGGCACCCCTGGTCACTGCTTCGGCATACATGAGCAGGATCTCGGCATATCTTATCACGATAAAGTTCTTACCGGCACCGTAGTTATTACGCCCATCGGTAAGCTGCACAGAGGGCAGGTAATGTTTACCACTGGCAAAATTTGCTCTTACATAATTGTTGATCACATCATCGGAAGGTGTCACATTGCTAACAAACGCAGGGATGGTATAACCCTCTGCCTGAAGTTCTGCAATCCCTTCGGGAGTGAATAACACGCTGGTTTCAAGACGTACGGTTTCATTCCTGTCAATCATAAAGCCAATAAACTTGTTGCTTGGCTCATAGAATCCCCATCCAGCCTCGGCGTTGTCTCTCGCAGGATCCCAGTTTTGTGGCCCAAAAGGTGCATAAAGGTGGTAAAAAGCCTCTCCCGACTCAGACCCATAATCTGAATATTGAAACTCAAGTAAACTTTCATTGCTCAATTCTCCCGGCTTCTTAAACAGCTGATAAAAATCGGGGTAAAGAGAAAACAAACCTGAATGTATAATAGCACCTGTAGCATTGGCCACGCCCTGGTAATTCTGAAGTTCCTGTTCAGCAAGGGCTTTCATAGCATAAGCGGTGTAACGGGTAATTCCCCCTTGAAGATCTGTACGTTGGTTTGGTCTTGCATCTGGAAGAAGCGGTATCACCTCATCCATCTCATTAGAGATAAACTGCATCACTTCATCTTTTGTCGCTACTCCCTGTTCCAGTTCGGCTTCAGGTTGATTTGAAGTAATGATGAAAATATCTTCCCAGTTCCTGGCAAGATTGAAATGAAGCCATGCTCTTATTACCTTGATTTCAGCAATGTATTGCTCACCACGGGCAAAATCTGTTTCGTTGGCGTATTCCATGAAATTCTCGATCTGCAAGATGGCAGTATTCATGTTGATGATGTCATTGTAATGAGAATTCCATACCTGGTTGTACATCCAGAAATCTTTATTGTAATTAAAAAGATCGGTTTCGGTATAAAGAGGCTGGTCACCCAACCCTCCGGAATTTACATCATCACCACGAACCCCCAATAGCAAAGGTTCTTCCCAGCCAAGACTGCTAATTTCATAATAGGCACCAATTAGAGGGTCTATCATTTGGCTGGCATCGGTATAATCAATGTCTCCTGTATTGAGCTGACCTTCCTGTGTATCGAGTTTATCGGAACAGGAGCTTACTGCCAGTGCCAAAACCAGTACAGAAAGACGGATAAATATATTTTTTGAAGTTTTCATTTCGTCTGTCAATTAAAATTTAACATTTATTCCCACTGTATAGATTGATGGCACCGGATAGGTTTGTCTATCTACACCATCGGGCACTTCAGGAGTAAATCCGTTATAGTCGAAGAAAGAGAAAGGCCTTTCAGCAGTAACATATACCCGCATCCATGGTAAATCTTCCTGTTCTACAGTATAGCCCAGTTGTATGGTTTGAATTCTGAAGAAATCTCCATCCTCAACCCAAAAATCACTTAGGCGCTGGTTCCATGCCTTGCGCATTCCTGCAGCAGAAGGATAGGTATTACTTGTGCCTTCCCCATGCCACCTGTTAATGGCAAGATCGGCATCCATATTGGTATCATTGGTAAAAATAATTTCCCCTCTTCTTCTGTTAAGGATTTTATTCCCGGCCTGGCCGTAAAAGCTCATGGAAAAATCTAAAGCTTTGTAGTTCATTGCAATATTTCCTCCGTAAGTGAAATCGGGCAGGAATGATCCTAACACAACTCTGTCTTCATCGGTAATCATGCCGTCGTTGTTTTGATCTCTGTATATAAGATCTCCGGGAACAAGGTTATTACTTACTGCAATAGGATCTGCATCGATTTGCGCCTGGTTTTGATAAACCCCCACTCTTTCATAGCCATAGAACCCAAAAAGAGGACCGCCTTCAATAGTTCTTTGACGAAATTCTGCCGATCCGGAATCAATGTACCCTCTATCGTCTTCAATTTGAGTAGCTTCATTTTTAAGAGTGGTGAAGTTTGCTCCTATAGAAAATTCAAAATCTTCTCCAATGTTTCCGAAATAGTTAGCGCTAAGTTCAAGACCCTGATTTCTAATCACACCAGAATTCCTGTCAATACTCGCATCTACAATAGGAATATATACAGGTAAAATAGCATTTTCGGTATCCCTGATGTAATAATCGGCAGTTAGAGACAACCTGTTTTCCAGAACTTCAAGATCAACCCCAAAGTTAAGTTCTTCTATGACCTCCCAGGTGTTATTTGAAAAAACACTGGTAGAGACAATTCCTGTGCGCGGGTTATCGCCAAAGGGCGCAGAAACAACATCAATAGTATTAGAACCGGCACTGGCAGCAACATTGTCATTACCAAGTTTACCCCAGGCAGCACGTAATTTCAGAAAATCAATTACGCCTACATTATCCATAAAATTTTCTTCGGAAATTACCCAACCTAAACCAACTGAAGGGAAATAACCCCATGGATCAAGTGTAAATTTGGAAGATCCGTCGGCCCTGAAGGTTCCATAAAGCAGGTACCTGTCCATAAAGCTGTAGGAAACCCTTCCAAAATAGGACATTCCGTAATATCTTTTTCCTATTTCTTTCACGTTATTATTGAAAGACTCGGGATCGGCAAAATCTAAGTACCAGCTCGACTCCAGGCCTATACCCCTGATTCTTTCTCCGGTTACTTCAAGCTCATTTACAGCCTCATCTCTAAAAGAAGTACCTACCATAGCCGTAAACCTGTGGTCGCCAATCTGGTCTTTATAGGTTAAAACATTATCCCAGTACTGGTTGGAGAAAGAGTTGTTTTCCCTCTTTATTGAAGATTGAACCTCATAGTTGTTCCCCAGGGTATATGGAAGGTTCACATAACGCTCTTCTAAAGCCGAGAAGTTATGACTGTAAGTGGTCTTTATATCCAACTTATCTTCAATAATTTCATATTGAAAATCCATAGTAGCCAACAACTTCCTGATCTTTAGACGATCTTCATTGAATTTGGTGATTGGAAGCGGGTTTTGGGTATTCCTGTAACCCAAAAGCTGGGCATTGGCATATCTCACAGGCGAAGCTGCCGTGTTAAGAGGGTCAATAACCGGAAGGATGGGCACCGCGAAATATGCATTAAACCAGGCCGCATTATCGGGCTGAAACTGGGTTGCATTACTAAAAACCATGTTCACGCTGGTTTTAAACCTGTCGGTAATATCAACATCCATCTTAGAACGAATATTGAATCTTTCATACTCATTCTTCATGTCGAGGATACCTTCCTGTGCAAAGTAGTTGGCACCAACCGAATAGGTTACGTTATCTCCCCCTCCCGAAACGCCAATACTGTGACTTTGGATAAGGCCTTCTCTCAAAATCTCATCATACCAGTCGGTATTCACATCGGGAACATTGGGGTTAACCCTGCTACGCCCAAAGCGTTGCATGGCATTAAGAACGAACTGGATATCGGCTTGTGAGCCTGACTCGTACACCATAGTGGTAAACTGCTCGGTATTAGCCATTTTAACCACATCCTGAGCCCTCTGCACCCCGGTATAACCATCATATTCAAACTGGGGCTTCTGGTTTATACGACCAGATTTGGTCTCTACAATAATCACCCCGTTTGCAGCTCTCACCCCGTAAATGGCTGAAGAAGAGGCATCTTTTAAAACGTTGATAGATTTGATGTCTTTTGTACTTAAAAAGTCAATGTTGTCATAAAGGGCACCATCAACAACATAAAGAACATTAGTACCACTTGTGTAAGTACCTAAACCTCTCACCCGCACGTTAGGCGAATTACCCGGAGATCCTACAGAAGTGATTTGCACCCCTGCCACTTTTCCCTGTAATGACTGCATGACGTTTGAAGTTGGTGTCTTTTCTATTTCTTCAGACTCAATAGTAACAATAGAACCGGTAAGATCGGCTTTTCTCTGGGTACCATAACCAACTACCACTACCTCGTCAAGGGCAGCAGCGTCTTCCTCTAAAGTAATCTGATAGTCATTAGTCCCAACCACTGGTAATTCCTGAGGTTTAAATCCCAGGAAAGTAACTCTGAAGGTATCACCTTCAACCACTCCTTCGAGAACAAAATTCCCGTCGAAGTCGGTAATGTCAAAAATATTCTTCCCAATCACCTTCACCTCCGCACCCGGTAAAGGCATACCATCGGAACCAACAATGGTTCCCGAAATAGTTTTTGGTTGTTGAGCAAAGCCTATTCCGCAGAACAGGAGAGCTACAAATGTGAGTAATAATCTAATTTTCATAGGGTAAACCGTTTACAAAATTCAACATGAAAGTACATTACAACCCCGTTACCCGAAAACGTTATAGTACACAATCGCTACATCAAAGGCAAATACTCATAAAGGTACTGTTTTTAAGCAACTTACGAGCATCATGAAGTAATATTTAAATCAAAAAATTAAAATATGATGTAGTAATGATGTAGTGGTTTTTGGACTTTTTACAGGCTATTTAAAGTTGGCAATTAACCAGTTCGTGAGGTTTTCTGAAGTATCTACATTTATTTTCTTTCTAAGCCTGTACCTGTGTACTTCAACCCCCCTAACACTTATCCCCATTAAAGGTGCAATTTCCTTTGAAGTGAGATTCATCTTGAGGTAGGCACAAAGTTTAAGATCTCTATTACTTAAGTTTGGAAATTTACTTAGTAAATCTCTGAAGAAATCTTCATGTAGCTCATTAAAATTAGTTTCAAAGACTTTCCACTCATCATCATTCTGTACGGCATTATTTATCTTATTCATTATGTGTTTAAGCCGGTACTGATTTGAAAATTTTGCTTTGTCTTTATTCAATTCCCCCTGTATCTGCATAAGAACTTCATTCTTCTTTGCAGCGATCACGGTAGAATTTGCCAGCTCTTTGCGCTTCATATTAATCTCATTAATAAGCTGCTCCTTCTCAAGCTTGTTCATTCTCTCTTCATGCTCCTTTTGATACCTGACCTTGAGTATCTTTCTATGTTGCTGAAGTTTCAGCTTATTTATATAGTAGATGAGCACAACCAGCATCAACAAAGACAGGAGGTACAACACCTTCATGTAATCTTTTAAATACCATGGAGGATCTACCACAAACCTGAAAGCACTAAATACCGAAGCTTTTTGCTGAGATCCCACGGCTGTTAACCTCAGCTCATACTGGTCGTATGGTAAATTCTGAAACTGAATCTTTCCTTCCTGCACTTCCCCTCGCACGGCAGCCGTATTATTCCCCACGAGTTCGTATTCCATTCCCACAGCATCCGAAACGGGTAAACCGGTAAGAATGGTCACCTCCCTTGCCTGTTTGGAGGGAATATGGGGAATAATATTAAGGTCATAGTAATTAGTCCCGTCGTACAGCTTCTGCACTACCGGTGTACTCAAAAATTCCCGGGAACTAAAATCCTTTAACTCATTAAGATTAAGCTTGGCAAAACCGTCGTGGAGGGTGATGTAGTAAATGGAATCGTTCAGCTTTATGAGCCGCTCATTTTTCTTTACGGTACGCTTGTTTAACATCCCTGCCGTTACCAGGATCTTATCATCCTTAAAATTTGTGACGGTTAAAAGATTCTTTTCGGAATCCATGAACCAGAAATATTTACCATCCTGTCCTAAAAGCCTTTTGCCTTCATATTCCTGCCATTCAGATAATAATTCGAGGTTTTGCGTAAAGGGATTATAGTGGTACCACTCTCCACTAGTAAAAGCAACAATTTGCCCATTTACCCTGTACAGTTCAGCTTCCTGCTTCCCTACACCGGTTGACGCGCTTATTTTCTTTACAGAAGTAATACTGTCGCCTTCACTGTTTAGGCCTACCCTGTAGATACCTTCATAAGAATCTGTCACCCAGAGGGTAGAATTATTCTCTAGCAGCATCTGCTTTACAGGAAAGTCTATTCCCTTAAGGCGCTGCACTTCTTCGGTATTTTCATTAAAAAGATCTATTCCCGTGTAACTTCCTATGAAAAATCTTTTATTACCATTCTTTAAGATTTGGAAACTTCCTGTACGCCTGTCGATAGGCACAAAACGGTCATTTACAATTTTAAAAGTTCCGTTGTTATGGTTACTGTACATCACCCCGTCGTGAACCTCCAGATTCCAGGAATGACCTTCGGCCCCCTCCAGTAATTCTATCTTCTCATCATTCATCCTGAAAACGCCGGTATTACTGGCGAGATAAAGATCGTCACCCTTAAAATTTAAATCATATACAGAACCCAATTCTCCACTTTCATCGGTAAAGAACCTAAAAGGAGAATATATATCAACGACATCAATCCCATTATCAAGCCCCAACCAGATTTTACCTTTATTTTGGGCCATGGCAAGAACAGTGTTATTTTGAAGGCCGTCCCACCTGTTATACGAGAAGATTTCACCGGTACCTTCATTAAACTGAATAATGCCATATTTAAGTGTTCCAATTAGAATTTCCCCTGAAGAAAGAGATAATACATGGTTGAGCTCATACTGCTGAAGCTCCTCCTGAAGTCCTTTATCAACCAGCCTTCGAATATTTTCACCGTCAAAAAGAAAGATATCGTCCTTTAAGCCAATTAACAATTCATCCCCATGTACAATAAGTTCTCTTACAACCCCATCTTTTAGAACTTCCTGGTTGGGCAATGGCTCCATTTCTCCGCTACTATTTAAGTAAAAGAGCCCGGAATCTCCTGTCGCCACCACAAGCCTGTCCTTATAGATCTCCATTTGATTGACGTTCACCCTTTGCACAGGAGTGATTTTATCATTTTCATAACGATAAACTGCTCCAAAAGACCTGAAATAAATAGCATCTTTATGTGCAATAATTTCCCAGAACTCCTCACTCTGCAGTTCATATTCGCCCAAAAGGGGAATAAGGGAAGTATAACACATATCACCCCTGGTATCTCTTTCCCAGTACCCAAATTCCCGGTAAGAACCTGTGTAGATCTTTCCTTTATGAGGAAGCACAGATCTTATAACCGCCCGGTTCTCGAGATCAAATAATTCCCATCGCTGCCCGTCAAAAGATAAGAGGCCCTGGTTATTCGCGACATAAATCACTCCGCTTTCATCAAGTGCAATATCCCAATTCTGGCTGGCCGCCTTATAACTAAAAGAAGAGTAGTTATGTATAGGTGGAGAAAGCTCTTGTGCTGTAGTAGATGTAAATGATAAAATAATGATTACCAATACATTAAATCGAAATATTTCCATAGCAAAAAAAATATTTGAGCAAGTAATGAGTAAGTACTTTTAATGCATAAAAGTACAATTTTTTTCCTTCTGGTATATCAGAACCAATCCACTGAAAAATGGAAATGTATTTCTACCTTAACAAAAAAGATGATGGAGAGATTTAAAAAGATTTTAGAAAACCTGGAAGTTACTTTTTACGTTCAATAACGTAGTTTACCATGAGGATGAGAGAATCCTTATATGGAGAAGGAGGATATTCTTCGAGCATAGTCAATGCTTCTTGTTGAAATGCCTGCATTTTTGAAACAGCGTATTTAAGACCTCCTTTTTCTTTTACAAAATCAATGACTTCTCTTACCCGTTTCGCATCCTTATTATGGTTTTTCACCGAGTTGATGACCCAGGCTTTTTCTTTTGCCGAAATTTTATTTAAGACATGTATCAATGGCAGCGTCATTTTTTGCTCTTTAATGTCTATCCCTGTGGGTTTGCCTATACGTTCATTGCCGTAATCGAACAGGTCATCTTTTATTTGAAAAGCCATTCCTATAAGCTCCCCAAAATGCCTCATCCTTTCTACCTCTTTAGAATCGGGTTGAACAGAGGCAGCTCCAAGGCTACAACAGGCCGCAATTAAGGTGGCTGTCTTTTGCCTAATGATTTCGTAGTAGATCTCTTCAGTGATATCGAGGCGGCGGGCTTTTTCTATTTGTAGCAGTTCCCCTTCACTCATTTCCCTTACAGCAACCGAGATGATCTTAAGAAGATCAAAATCATTGTTATCTATAGACAGCAAAAGACCTTTTGAAAGTAGATAATCTCCTACCAGAACGGCAATTTTATTCTTCCAGAGTGCATTTATGGAAAAGAAGCCACGACGGCGGTTGGAATCGTCTACAACATCATCGTGAACAAGAGTAGCGGTATGGATCAATTCAATTACCGAAGCCCCCCTGTAGGTGCGTTCGTTCACCTTCCCATCTGCAACCATTTTGGCCACGAGAAAAACGAACATAGGGCGCATTTGTTTGCCCTTTCGGTTTACAATAAAGTGCGTGATCCGGTTTAGCAAGGCCACTTTTGAAGACATCGACTGAGTGAACTTCTTTTCAAAAAGTTCCATCTCCTTCTCTACCGGCAGCTTTATTTTAGAAATTACCTTCATTAGGGCTGCTAAGATAGTTAAAAGAATAATTTTTCAGCACCTTCCAAAAAAGCCATTTTTGGATCTCTAAACTGCAACTTCTTTAGACTTATTGGCAAGTTGACCACAGGCAGCATCGATATCCTTTCCGCGCGAACGGCGCACGGTACAGGTGATACCATTGCGCTCCAGCTCTCTTACATACAGGTTAGTTGTTGATTCGGGAGCCTGTTTAAAATGATCATCGCCTATAGGGTTATATTCAATGAGGTTGACTTTGCACGGTACATACTTACAAAACCTTACCAGGGCTTCTACATCCCTCCTGCTGTCGTTAATATCTTTCCAAACCACATATTCGTAGGTAATTCTGCTTTTTGTTTTAGCATACCAGTATTCAAGCGCTTCCCTAAGATCATTTAAAGGAAAGGTGGCATTAAATGGCATAATAGAAGTTCTCACTTCATCTATTGCTGAATGAAGGGAAACAGCTAGTTTAAATTTCACTTCTTCATCGGCCATTCTTTTTATCATTTTTGGCACCCCTGAAGTAGAAACGGTAATACGTTTTGGTGACATCCCCAATCCTTCGGGAGAAGTGATCATTTCAATGGCCTTTAGCACGTTATTATAGTTCATGAGGGGTTCTCCCATACCCATAAACACAATATTTGAGAGGGGCTTATCAAAATACAGCCTGCTCTCATTGTCTATTGCCACTACCTGATCATAAATTTCATCAGGATTCAGGTTGCGCATGCGCTTAAGTTTGGCGGTCGCACAAAATTTACAATCCAGGCTACAGCCTACCTGCGAAGAAACACAAGCAGTAGTTCTTGAGGGAGTTGGAATTAAAACCGATTCTACCGTGAGATCATCATGTAATTTTACAGCGTTTTTGATTGTCCCGTCACTGCTTCGCTGCATCTGGTCTACCCGAATATGGTTGATGACGAAGTTTTCATTCAGCATTTGACGCGTATCCTTTGAGATATTAGTCATATCTTCAAAAGAATGGGCTCCTTTGCCCCAAAGCCACTCATAAACCTGAGTTCCGCGGAAGGATTTATCTCCTTGAGAAACAAAGAATTGCTGAAGCTGTTCTTTGGTCAATGCCCGTATGTCTTTCTTCTTGTCTTTCACGCTGCAAAAGTACTAAAGTAAATGGGATTTATAATACCTCTTTAAAATGCCATTTTTGAGGATCAATAAGTTAGCCAGAATTTAATTCTGCACTAAAATTCCGGAATCAAAATTATTCTGAAAATTCTATCTGGATACTCTAACAAATCTGCTGCCGATAGGCAGGTCAGCATGTTAAGTAAATTTCTCCGGGGCAAGCCCACGGAGCATTTTAGTGGAACACGTTTTCTAACTTTACAACATTTACTAACGAGGCAAGCCTCGGGGTATTTACCCTCCTATGAATAAAAAACCTCACAGGTTTTAAAAACCTGTGAGGTTGGTTATATTTCTTTAGAAGCAACTGCCCACTTTATATTGAGCACTGAACACTCTAAACTATAGGATCAACATAGCGTCTCCGTAAGTGTAGAATTTGTATTTTTCTTTCACAGCTTCAGCATAAGCCTTCTTCATAAAATCGTGCCCTGCAAAAGCAGAAACCATCATCAATAAAGTAGATTTTGGTGTATGGAAGTTGGTGATCATACAGTTTGCAATACTAAAATCGTAAGGAGGAAAAATAAATTTATTTGTCCAGCCCTGGAATTCATTCAGGGTTCTGTTTGAAGAAACCGAACTTTCCAAAGAACGCATTACCGTAGTTCCTACCGCACAAACTTTGCGTTTTTCCTGGATCGCTTTGTTAATGGTGTTCACTGCAGGCCCTTCAATATAAGCTTCTTCGTTGTCCATTTTGTGCTTGGAAAGATCTTCCACCTCAACCGGACTAAAAGTTCCTAAACCAACGTGAAGGGTAACTTCAGCAAAATCAATTCCCTTGATCTCCAACCTCTTCAAAAGATGCTTTGAGAAGTGAAGGCCGGCAGTAGGGGCCGCAACAGCACCTTCGGTCTTTGCATAGATGGTCTGGTAACGGTCTTTATCTTCGGGTTGTACTTCTCTTTTAATGTATTTTGGAAGCGGAGTTTCACCGAGTTCTGTCAGTTTATTTCTGAATTCCTCGTAAGAACCGTCGTAGAGAAAACGCAGTGTTCTTCCACGAGATGTTGTATTATCAATAACTTCGGCCACAAGACTTTCATCTTCCCCAAAATATAGTTTATTACCAATCCTAATCTTCCTGGCAGGATCTACCAGCACGTCCCACAGGCGGGTCTCAGCATTTAATTCTCTCAACAAAAACACTTCAATCCGGGCACCGGTCTTCTCTTTATTACCAAATAGACGTGCAGGAAAAACCTTGGTGTTGTTTAACACCATCACGTCTTGCGGCTCAAAATAATCGATAAGATCCTTAAATTGTTTATGCTCAATTGTTTGCTCTTTCCTGTTCAAAACCATTAACCTGGCTTCATCCCTGTTCTCGGCAGGATATTCTGCCAATAGTTCGGGCGGAAGGTCAAAATTGAAGTGCGATAATTTCATTCCCATATAAGATAGATTTTAAGAAGCTGCAAATATACAACCTCGGGATAGGGGTTGTCAAGTAAATGCAGGTTTATTTAAGAAATCTGTTAATTGACGGGGCCATACGTCCCCACCTTTTAAGAATTTTCTACTCTTTAACTGATTCTTTTACGGAAAACTTTAGCTGCTGAAGGTTCTCCCAAAACTCCGGAAATGACTTACTCACCACCCCGGCATCATTAATAACAATAGGAACTTTTAATGCCAGGGGCGCGAATGCAAGCGCCATACGATGGTCATTATAAGTGTCTATCGCAATATTTGGATTGATCTCTTCGGAAGCTGAAAGTTGCAAAGTATCTTCTGTGATCTCCACCTTGCCTCCCAGTTTTTCGATTTCGTTCTTCAACGCCTGAAGCCTGTCAGTTTCTTTGATCCTAAGGGTATGAAGGCCTGTGAGCTGAGCTCCAATCCCAAGGCCAAAGCAGGTAACGGCCACTGTTTGCGCAAGATCTGGGCTGTTGGCTAAATCCAATTGAAGAATTTCAGGCAGCTCAACTTCAGTCTTCTCCAGTTTTAACTCACCTTCCAAAAATGTCGTTTTGACACCTAATTTTTGGTAGATATCTGCCGTACTTCGATCTCCCTGCAGACTGTTCTCGCGATAGGAAGTAAGATTAATTTCAGAAGAACCTGAAATCGCAGCCATGCTGTAAAAATAGGAAGCCGAGCTCCAGTCAGACTCCACTATGATTTGTTTTTGAGATATTTGGGATACGGGTTCAATAAAAATCACATTGTTTTCAAAGGAACCGTTTATCCCGCACTGCTTCAGGAGTTGCAGGGTCATTTTAATATACGGTACAGAGGTCACTTTCCCTTCAAGATAAATTTTCAAGCCTTTATGCAGGGATGGTGCTATCAGCATTAATGCCGAAATATACTGGCTGCTAATATTGGCCTGCACTTTCACCTCATTCTTCAGGAGTTTTTTTCCTTTTATCCTCAAAGGAGGAAAGCCCTCGTTTTTTTCATAAGTAATTTCTGCTCCCAATTCCCGAAGTGCATCTACCAGTATCGCTATAGGCCGTTCCTGCATTCGCTGGCTTCCTGTAAGCAGTACTTCCCTCCCTTCTTTGGAAACAAAGTATGCGGTTAAAAATCGCATCGCAGTGCCTGCATGGTGAATATCAATTACCTCATTTTTAGACCCCAGCGCTTTTTGAAGTACTTTGGTATCGTCACTATTAGATAAGTTTTCAATTTCAAGGTTAGGATATAGTGCCTGGAGGATCAATAACCTGTTCGATTCACTTTTTGAACCGGTAACAGCAATCTTTCCCGAAAGTTCGCGGTTTTGTGTAGATAGGTGCAGATGCATAATTTACTCTCTTTTAAAATTTTTACGCCTGCTCGTCATGTACATTGCGTATACCAGACTTATTACAGCCTTTATCAGGAAATATTCTACCCATTTGCCATTGGCGAATTCATCTTCATAGATCAGGGCAAATTCCCCTGAAATAATTTGTCTAAAATGGGAGATAATTAGTGAAAGCCCAACAAATATCACAAAAAAAATGGTACCCAGTTGTAGCACCTTTACCCAGTAATCTGGATTTTTTACATCTTCAAAAATGCGCATTTACTTTAATTTTTCATTGTTCTTGTGACGGTTTTTGTCACGTTGGGTTTTAAGGTCCAGTTTTTTATCAAATGCCTCCTGCAGGTTTATTCCTGTTTGGTTTGCCAAACAAAGCACTACAAAAACCACATCGGCCAGCTCTTCGCCAAGGTCTTTTGCCCTGTCACTTTCTTTTTCACTTTGCTCCCCATACCTTCGTGCAATTATACGGGCAACCTCCCCTACTTCTTCGGTAAGCTGGGCCATGTTGGTGAGCTCATTAAAGTACCTCACCCCATGCTCCTTTATCCAGGCATCTACAGCCTTCTGTGCATTTGCAATGTTCATGATGTTATTTTAACTTTTATTCTTTGAATCAATTATTATAGTTACCGGCCCGTCGTTAAGAAGGCTCACTTTCATATCGGCTCCAAACTTTCCGGTTCCAATCTTCTTTCCCAGCTCTTTTTCAAAAGCAGACACAAATTCTTCATAGAGCGGAATTGCCACATCGGGTTTGGCGGCTTTAATGTAACTGGGCCTGTTGCCCTTTTTAGTGCTGGCGTGAAGCGTAAACTGGCTCACCACAATTGCGTCGCCATTTACGTCAAGCAACGAGTCATTCATTACATCATTAGCATCATTAAAAATGCGCATGTTCACTATCTTCTTACACAGCCAGGCAATATCCTGACTGTCATCTTCATCCTCTATTCCAATAAGTACCAATAAACCTTTTCCAATTTCGGCATTTTTGACACCCTCTATGGTCACCGATGCCTCAGAAACTCTTTGTATTACTGCTCTCATTCCTGCTGATGATTATCAAAACGATAGTTTTGTTCGTCTTCGCCTTTTAAGATTTGTAAATAACTTTTATAACGGGACCATGGGATCTCCCCGGCATCTAATGCATCTTTTACCGCACACTTTGGTTCTTCCAGGTGCAGACAGTTGTAAAATTTACAGTCCTGTTTGAGGGCAAAGAATTCGGGAAAATAATCTCCCAATTCCTCTTTTTCCATGTCTACCACCCCAAAGCCTTTTATTCCGGGGGTGTCGATGATGCGCGCCCCAAAATCGAGATCAAACATTTCGGCAAAAGTAGTGGTATGTTGCCCCTGCCGGTGCTGTTCAGAAATTTCGGTAGTTTTTAGATCGAGTTTTGGTTCAATGGCATTGATCAAAGTCGATTTTCCAGTACCACTGTGACCGGAGATCATGCTGGTTTTATCTTTCATGAGCTCCTTTACCTGCTCTACATTTTTCCCGGTTTTGGCCGAAATCCCTATACATTGATAGCCAATTTGCCTGTACATGGCCGCTAAATATTTCACCTCATCAAGTTCTTCGGGTTTATAAGAATCTATCTTATTGAACAACAAAATAGCTTTGATGTGATAAGCTTCCGCAGTAACAAGAAAACGGTCTATAAAAGTGGTAAAAGTAGGCGGATTGTTCAGCGTGACCAGCAAAAAAGCCTGGTCAATGTTTGAAGCTATAATGTGTGTTTGCTTTGAAAGATTAACCGATTTACGGATAATGTAGTTCTCGCGCTCTGCAATATCTGTAATTACCCCGTTTTGCTCCTCTTCGCCATTATTTTCCAACTTAAACTCCACCCGGTCTCCCACCGCAACGGGATTGGTGCTTTTTATGCCTTTGATCCTGAATTTTCCTTTGATCCTACAATCGAAAAATCGGCCGTCATCGGCTTTTACCTGGTACCAGCTTCCGGTAGATTTATAAACAGTTCCTTTCATTTAGTGCTTTTCAAAAATAGCTCCTCCAAAAATTTTCTTCTGAATGATGGTCCAAAAATGGCATTTTTGAAGGAGATTTTTTACCACAACAAATTAACAAGAAAAATTTAGATTAGAATTTCAAACCGGAAACTAACTACTCATTATTACCAGCTCTAAACCTATTGTTTCATGATCTTTTCCTGGTGGTTAATAGATTCCTGGTGCACGGCTTTGAACAAACGCAAAATAAATTCTTCGCTTAGCCCGTGCTGCTCCCCTTCGAGAACCATTTTCCCAAGGATCTCGTTCCACCTTTTAGTTTGAAGCACAGAAACGTTCTGAGATTTCTTCACCCTTCCAATTTCGTCGGAAATTTTCATTCTTTTTGAGAGCAATTCAATCAATTGGTTATCGGTCACATCAATTTGAGCCCTAAGGTTGTGAAGTTTCTTCTGAAATTCTTCACTTTCTGAAACTTCTTTTCGAATTTTAAGGTCTTTCATGATCTGCACCAAAGCAGCAGGCGTAATTTGCTGTTTTGCGTCACTCCATGCATTATCGGGGTCATAATGTGTTTCCACCATCAAGCCATCGTAATTTAAATCCAGTGCAGTTTGGGAGAGATCGAAAATGATATCCCTTCTACCGGCGATGTGCGACGGATCGAGGATTAACGGCAAATCGGGGAATTTATTCTGAAGTTCAATGGCAATCTGCCACTCGGGGTTATTCCTGTATTTGGTTTTTTCATAGGCAGAGAATCCGCGGTGAATCACCCCCAGGTTTTTAATATCGCAGGAGTAGAATCTTTCAACCGCTCCCAGCCATAACGACAAATCGGGGTTTACAGGGTTTTTCACGAGCACCACCTTATCGGTCCCCTTAAGCGCATCGGCAATATCCTGAACAATAAAAGGGGAAACGGTAGTCCTTGCACCAATCCACAGAATGTCGATATCATGCTCAAGCGCAAGATCTACATGATGTGGGCTCGCAACTTCGGTAGTAGTAAGCATACCTGTTTCCTGCTTTGCCTTTTGCAGCCATTTTAGCCCAAGAGCACCAAC